>CADEGN010000033.1 GCA_902826865.1 uncultured Myxococcales bacterium | reverse complement strand
ACGGGCACGGGCACGGAGGAGCGTGACCCCTTACGGGGTCACGCTCCTAGCAGCCTGTGGCGGAACCCCGCGGCGTGAGAACGCCATCATCCGAAGCCCTCGCCGGCCCACACTGTTCGTGTCGCATTCGTACAAGATCCCGTCGCCGTCCAGCGCCTAGCCTCGGCCGCACCATGGCGAAGAACTGGTCCGGCAAGGGCACCAAGGACGATCCGTGGCGGTTGAAGACGCCGCCGCTCGCGTCGGAGTTCACGATCTTCCGCGACGAAACCGTCGATCCACCTCTGCTGGTGTGTCAGGTCGGTTCAACCAAGTTGACCTACCTCGCCCGCGTTATCGAAGACATGCACGCGATGCTGAAACGCCACGGCGACTGGATGCCACTCGGCGCCGCCGATGAACAAAAGGACGCCGCCGACGGCACCATCGAGGCCTGGGGTCGGGCGAAGACCAACCCCGTCGGCGGCTGGTACGGGCAGAAGAAGGGTTATCGCGGCCGGGTTGGCATGTACCTCCCGCCCTTGCTCGAAGCCCTCGGCTTGGTCGAGCTCGAGCACAATCCGAAGAACAACCGCGTGCGCGCGAAGTGACGCCGCCACGCGCCGTACCTCGGTGCTTGGGGACCGAGGTGCCAACCAGGCCGCGTGACCTGCGGAGCGAGAGATGAAGCGCAGCGGCCGGGGCGGCGCATCCCCGGAGGCGGCGGCGCTATTTTTTCGATGTGATCCGCAATCCGTTCATGCAGAAGCGATCGCGGCGACCGGTCAGCCACGACAACCCGGAAAACTCGTAGGATTGGCAACCGTTCCTGCTCGGCGACGCGGCCGGTGACCGCGACTTCCACGGAGATTCGCGAGGCGACAAAACCCGCCCCCTCGACTCGGAGCTAACATCCAGTCCGATGATGGCGAGGTCTATTCACGGCGGTCTGTGGGCGTGCGCGCTGGCGTTGTCGTGCGGCGAGCCCCGGGGTTCGGACTTGTTCGGGGGCGGAACGGTCGCCACCGCGTCCGCCGGCGCGAGCGCGGGCGCCACCGCCGGGGGCAGCACAGCTGAGGTCGACAGCGCCACCAGCAGCGGCGCCGCGGGCGATGGCGTCGATGCGACCGGCGGTATCAAGTTCGATACCCCCGCGGGATCGCCCACGGCCGAGGGCGGTGGCGGTGTGGGCTGCGAGAAGATCGACTTCCTCTTCGTCATCGACAACTCGGGCTCGATGGCCGCCCATCAACAGAACCTCATTTCGAACTTCGGCCCGTTCATGGACACCATCGCCGCGCAGGTCGCCGGCACCGACTACCACGTGATGGCGATCGACTCCGACGCGTGCGCCACGATGAATAGCTTCTGCATGCCGTCGGGCTGCGACGATGTGCTGGGCGCCGGCCAGGTGCGCAATTGCAACGTTCCCGGCGGGGTGCGCTACTTGACCTCGGACCTGGATCTCGCGTCCCTCAAGACGACGTTTCAGTGCGTTGCCAACGTCGGCGATTTCGGCAGTGCCTTGGAGCTGCCGATGACAGCCATGCTGGAGGCGATCGGGCCGCTCAACGGCGCTGGGGAATGCAACGAGGGATTCCTCCGCGACGACGCGATCCTTGTGGTGGTGATCATCAGCGACGACCACACCGGGTGGTTGGGAGAAGATGACGCCAAGATCGGCAATCCGCAGGCTTCGTTCGATGGGGTGGTGCAGATCAAAGACAAGCCCGAAAACGTCGTGGTTCTCGGCCTCTTTGCCCTGGCCGAGGACCAGAGCTGCATCGGCTTTGGACCCAACGAATCTGTGAAGTTCATCGAGTTCACCGAGATGTTTGGCGACCGCGGGGTCACGGGCACCGTCTGCTCGAACGACTACAACAGTTTCTTCCAAGACGCGGTTGCTCTCATCGATACGGCCTGCGACGAGTTCGTGCCCGAGGGCTGAGATCTCGCGAACAACCCCGTGCGGCGCGACCACGCCGGATCCTGATCACGGCGTAGGCGCAGTCGTAGGGTCTACGACCCCTCCGCCAACAGCTCGTCGATCTCCTCCGCCAAGGTGGCGCCGCTCGTGCGTCCTTGGTGGACGAATCGCAGGCGGCCCTCGCGATCGAAGATCGCCGTATGCGGGATCGGCCCCACCCCGAACGCCCTCGCCATTGCCCCGCCATCGACCGCGACCATCGCATCGAGTCCGGTGCGATCGCGATAGGCGCGCGAGATCTGCGTGGCCTCGCGTGGACTGAGCCCCCCACCCTCGCGGTTGACCGCAACGAATCGAACCACCTGTGGATCATACGTGGGGATCAACTCGTCGATTTCCTCGAGCTCGTCACGGCAATAGGGACACCATGTCGCCCAGAACGCCACCACGTGCACGCGGCCGGCCAAGTCCTCGTCGGTGAAACGGCCACCGTCGATCAAGGCCACCGCAAACTCCGGGATCTCACCGCCGGGCCCGAGTGGACCGAGGTCCCCCCAGCGACCCACGCTCGTCACAGCGTCGGCGCTGCCAACCGCGACCACGAGCCCGAGCGCGAGCGCACCGACCCACCGCGCAGCGCTCATGATTTTGCCTCGCGAATCTCCGGGACGACCGGCCGAATCCACGCCGCGAGCGCGAGCCCTGCCGCACCCGCGATCACATCGGCGATCCACGCCGGATCGAACTCGTACCCCGCCACCAGCGTCGCCCCATGCAGCAAGGTCGCCACCGTGACCATGGCGATCAAGCAGGATCCAGCCCGATACGATCGCGGCTTCCCGAGCACGAGCTCGATCGCCACGAGGGCAAGAAACGGAGCCAAGAGGGCCAGCGCCAGATCGGCGACCGAGACCATCACCCCGTCGAGGTTGCCGAGCGAGACGATCCGCGCCATCGCCGACACGGCCACCGGGACCCGGCATCCGACGAAGAACGCCACCAATGCCAACGTGGCATCGCGCGCGCCCACGTCAGGCGCAAGTGCGGCGGCGGTCGCCCGCGGTGCAACCAGCATCCCGCCCTGGCGGTCAAGCCAAGCCGCGAACGCGGAAGTCACCGCCGCTGCTCCATTCGTCGGCGAGCGGCCACCGCCAGCGCGGACGGGATGTTCTTCGAAAACGCGACTTTCTTGATGTCGTGCGCGTGCAAGCTGGTGAGGAAGTTCATCGCCTGCGCCAGCGGCGTCTTGGGGTTGAGCACGAGGTTGAGCTTGACGGCATACAGTCCGACCCACTCCTTGCGTTTCGCGATGTACTGGATCACGTCGCGCGCGAGGGTGCGATTGGCCGCATAGGCGACCACCTCGTTGTCCGTCACCCGTGGCGATTTGATCGCACTCATCGCAACGATCTTGTTGCTGTCGCGGATAAGCTCAAAACGGTCGAAGGCGTCGCCGAGGAGGGCCAGGCGGATCTTCTCCATCGGCTTGAGGTCGGCGCGCCGCGTTCGACGTTCTTCGCCTGGCGCAGCTGGGCCGTCGGTCGCGGCGTTGGCCGCACCGTCTTCGAGCAGATCGAGGCTCAAGTCGTCGTTGGCGGCCTGGGCCAAGAGCGCCTTGAGGTCCGGAGAACTCGTGTCCTCGGCGGCCCGATCGAGGGCCAGCTCGTCGTCGGCGGTAGATGACTTCACCTTCTCGACGACCCGGGCGTGGGCCTGGGCAATGCCACCGCCCGTGGCGGCCTTGAAGACTTCGTCGCGTTCGGGTTCCGCCGCGCCGCCCTCGAGGAGTGCGAGCCGAATCTCCTCCATGTTCGGCAGACGCACGTCCACGTTCTCGCGGACCGCGAGTTCGAGCATGCGATGGATCACGCTCATGCGACACGCGGGGTTCTGATACAGCTCCTCGACGATGGCCGGAAATCGCAGCCACCGCTCCTGATTGTCGGCGAGGACGTCGCAGACCGACTCAGGACAGATGCGAGCGATCGAAGCCAGGGTATGATCGTTGGTGTTGCGGTGACGAACGATGCGCTCGAGCGCTTCGGCGTTGTTGGGCAACTTGCGCGCAAGAAAATCCAGGGCCCCCGGGTGGAGCCCCGGGTCATCGAGGGCACCGCCGAGGATCGGCTTCGGCAGCGCCTCGGTCGTCTTGGCAGCCAAGGTGGCGTGATCGGGGTCGTTCGTGACCCAGATCTGGTAGAGCGCGATCACGAGATCTCGCGGTGGTAACGGAGCCAGACCGCGCGCGACCATGCCGCGCAACGGGCTCGGTGCCTCGGGGCCCACGAGTTTCCACGCGGCGGGACTGACGTCGTCTTGTTCGAGCGGACGATGGGCGTAGACCATAGGCGCGACTCACCGGGCGCGGTTGCGGGCAAAGATGATCCGCAGCCCCTCGAGCACGAGCGCCTCGTCGACCGCGTCGATGGAGGCTGTGTAGGGGGCGAGGCGGGCCGCGAACCCACCGGTGGCAACCACACGGGTGGAAAAATCGACTTCATCACGAATGCGCGCGATCAGGCCTTCGACCAGCCCGAGATAGCCGTTCACCAGACCCGATTGAATCGCGCCAACGGTATTGCGACCGATCACCCGATCCGGTTTGGTCGCCTCCACCCGAGGTAGCTTCGCGGCGCGAGAGAAGAGTGCGTCGGCACTAATGCCGATCCCCGGAGCAATCGCACCCCCAAGGTACTCCGGCGCCGGAGAAACCACGTCGAAGGTCGTCGCGGTACCGAAATCGACGACAATGATCCCGGTGCGCCCCTGCTCACCCATTCCGTGGCGCTCGTGCGCCGCGACGGCCGTGACGATGCGGTCGGCGCCCACCTCCTGCGGCGGGTCGTAGCGGATCGGCATTCCGGTGCGGATCCCCGGCCCGACCACCAGCGGCTCGAATCCAGCGTAGCGGACCAGTGCCTCGCGGAGGGCCCCAAGCGCGGGTGGAACCACGCAGGCGATGATCGCCGCGTCGACCTCGGCGAGGCCAAATCCCGCCAGCTCCAGCCCCTGGCGCAGCGCGATCGCGACCTCGTCGCGGGTCCACCCGTGGCGTGTCGATAGGCGCAGCTCGCAGCGCAGCTCGTCGCCGGCGAACACCCCAAACGTGGTGTGCGAGTTTCCGACGTCGACAGCGAGCAGCATCTTGACCTCGACGATACCTCGCGGCGATGCCATCTGCTACCGTCGTTATCCGTGGTGTCCCGATCCGACGAGCCGCCGCCGCGACGGCCTGGATCCGCCCGCGGCCGGGGCGACGGGCCGCCCGCCGGTGATCGCGAGCCCGAGGAGGCGCCGCACGCGAGCGACACCCTCGCGGCGCGGACGATCGGCGGCTTACTGGTTCAGTTTCGCCGAGCTTCGTTGCCGGGCGCGAGCTGGACCCTGCCGTTTCTCGCGATCCTGAGCATCGCGACGATCATCTACCTCGCCTCGTTTTGGCTCGATATCGTGACCGAGGCCGTCCACCGCCAGGGCGACGAGCCGGTCTCCATCCCCGCGCTCTTCGGGTCGATCGTCGACCAAGACGTCGATCAAGCCCGAAACACGTTGGGCGGACTCGGCGAGGTCATGGCCGCGGTGCTGGGCCTCGCGCTGACAGTCTCGAGCATCATCGTCCAGTTGGCGGCCACGCGCTTCACGCCGCACATCACTGGGCTCTTCTTCCGCGCGCGGACCAACTTGATGATCCTCGGGTTCTTCGTGACCTCGAGCATCTATGTCTTGTGGGTCAACTTCTCGGTCGGCGATCACTACCTGCCGCACTGGGGCGTCCTGTTTTCGATGGCGCTGATGACAGCGAGCCTGCTGCTCTTGTTTCCCTACTTCGCCTACGTGTTCGATTTCCTCGATCCGGAGAAAATCGTCGGCCGCATCATGCGGGACGGGTTGATCGCGGCCAGCCCAATGCGCGGGCGAGCCGGCCTCGCCACCGACGCCCGGCAGCTGCGCGCCGTCGAGGCCGTCGAGCATCTGGCCAACATCGGCCTCAACGCCCTGCAGCAGAAGGATAAGGGCATCGCCTCCGAGGCTGTCGATTCGCTGTGCGAGTTCGGGATCCGCTATGGCGAGAGTAAAGCGGCCATGCGCAAGCAGTGGCACACTATCTTGGCGTGGAATCGCCAGAGCCCTGACTTCGTGAGCCTTTCCGACGACGCCATCGACGACTTGCGCCGGCGTGAAACGTGGCTCGAGTGGAAGATCCTCCGTCAATACCAGATGCTGTTTGGCGAGGCGCTTGGCCAGATCAAGGACACCTGCTACCTCATCGCGATCGATACGCGCCGGCTCGGTGAGGCGGCCGGACGCCGTCACGACCTCGACGCGCTCGATCTCTCGATCAAGTTCTTCAATACCTACCTGCGGGCCGCGATCAATGCTTCGGACATTCGCACGGCCTACAACGTTCTGCACCAGTATCGTCAGCTCGGCGAGTTCGTTCTGATGCAAGGCCGCGACGCCGCCGAGCGGGCCGAACGTCGCGAGACGCTCGAGCACCGCGCGCTGCAAGTCGCTCGGTTCATGCGCTACTACAGCTCCGTGGCCTATCAACGGGGGATGACCTTCATCTCTGAGGTCATCGCCCACGACATCGGCACGCTCTGCGGCATCGCCTACGACCGTTGCTCGCGCGCCCATGACGAGTTTCTCTCGGTCTTCCTTTCGGTCGACGAACACGCCGAGACCAAAGAGCAGGAGAAATCGCTGCGCGGTGTACGACGCGCGCAGGTCAAACTGGCCACCACGTATCTCCTGCACGACGCCGATGCGTGTGCCCGCCGGATCCAAAAAGACATGCTCGAGGAGCCCATCGAGCGAATGCGCAGCATTTGGCAAGAGCTAGAGTCGTTGGAGAGCCGCGAGTTTTGGGAGGTCAACGACCGTGGCTCCAACTTCGACTACCTAAGCCCCGAGCAAAAGGCCAAGCTCGGGACGTTCTTTGGCTGGTTCGAAGGGCTGGAGCCGCCGGCGTCAAACCGCGCCCGCTTGACCACGTCATCGATCTTGCCCGAGGCCGTCCGACCAGCCGCAGCCAAGTGAGAGCCGCCGCGAGTCGACGTCGAGCACTACGATCGGGGCTGCCGCGACCGCGGAACTCTCAACGGCGGAACCAGCCGAAGTCGACGCTCATCCCGAAGTACGGAGCGGCCAGCTTGAAATCCGCGTTGGTCTTCCACTTTTGGCGGGCGACGAAACGATATCCACCGCCCAGGCCCACCCGCATCCAATTGGTGAGATTGAGGTGGATAAACGCACCGGGTTGGACCACCGCCATGCGTACGGCGTCGACACAGTTCCCGCGGCGGTGTTCCCGGGATTGGCGGCTTATGCAGGCGACGCCCGCTCCGAGTAAAGCCTCGAGGCTGAACTCGAAGCGATCGCGACGAAACAACACCGCGCCCAGCTCCAGTCCGCCGTAGCTCATGAGCAGCCGATACTGATTCCCGCTCGTGCCGACGATGGGCGGGCCAAAGCGCCGCGTGAGATTGCGAATCGACGCACCGATCGAAAGACGCTCGCCGAGGAGCAGTCCGCCGTGGACGCCGGTAAACGTGGTGAACCGCCGCGAGGTGGTGCTCAGATCGAGCTGCAGGCCGCCGTAGCCGCTGACGAACGGACGGCGCACCGCGGGTGGTGGTGAAGGCGGTGGCGGTGGCGGCAGTGGCGGGACCGTCACGCGCTCGGTCACCACCACGGTGGTCGTCTGGGTCGTTGTCCCCGGTGGTTGCGCAGGAACGATCCACGCGTCCCCGCTGCGAAAGGGGTCGCCTTGGGTGTCGGCAACGCGGTCCGGGCGAAACGGGTCGACCATCGGCGGGGGCGTCACCGCCGGGCTCGCCGCGGGCGCAGGAGGTGTGACGGCTGGAGGCGCGGCCGCGGGGGCGGCGGGGGCCGCGACCGGCGCGGGTGCTGCGGGTTCCGGGGCGGGCGGAGCGGTCACCGCGGTTGGCCCGAGCGGGGCCGGGTCCTGGGCCACTACGACCGCCGGTGCGATCGCGATCGCCGCCGCAATGGCCCAAATCGTGCCACGAAGGGGCACGCGCGCGCGGCGGGCGAGCATCACCATGACACGGCGAGCTTGCCTCACTCAGTGCACGGGTGCCAGTCGTTTTGGGACCGATCGCACGCCAAGTCATCCGCGCCGGCCGGACGAGCCGTCCACGAGATCGGCGAGCGGCCGCCGCCTGGGTAGCGCACCCTGCGGTGCGCGTTGAT
Source organism: uncultured Myxococcales bacterium (assembly GCA_902826865.1). Taxonomy (GTDB): domain Bacteria; phylum Myxococcota_A; class Polyangia; order Nannocystales; family Nannocystaceae; genus Xiheibacterium. The sequence continues at coordinate 33,896 of CADEGN010000033.1, read as the reverse complement.
CCGCCCAGTGTGCGAACCGCACGCGCGAGCAAAAGTGGGTGGAGGCCTACGGTCCCGTCCGCGCCCCCCGGTGCGAACGGGACCGCGGCCTCGCTCATTGTCCCGACGGATAGACCCCGGGACAGCGCAGCTTTCCGGCCCGGGACCGACACCCAATCGAAAAAAATCGCCCGCGAAATCGGGCCCCCGTCATCCCTCGGGGACCACGAAATCGATGGCGACGATGACCGCGGCGTAGATCAGCTCCTGGTCGCCGATCACGCGCAGCTCGTGGGTCGTCCCGTCGCCCATGACGATCTCATCGCCGGCTCGAAAGTGTCCGCCGTGCTCATCCGCCACTTGGCCCTGGAGGATCAGCATCCGCTCTTCCCCGACGTGGCGATGCTGGGGGAACACCGACCCGGGCGCGACCCGCACCAGACCGCCGTGGGCCTCACCGATGGCCGGGCCCCCGTCGAAGTCGCGAAACGAACAGCCATTCCCCATCTCGTCCCACTCCGCCTGAGGGTCAACAATCGCTTCGAGCTGGATACGCGTGGCCGACTCTTCGAGATCGAATAGCTGCATCAGCCGATCGAGGAAGGGCGTGAACCGCTCACGTCCCGCCAGCTGGGCGAGCAATCGGTCGCGCAGGTCGACCCGCGGGGTACCGACCGGTAGCGCCCGCGCAAGCAAGTCGAGCACGTCCGTCGGGACGTCGTCCTCGTCACGCGCGGTCATCGTGCGGCCTCCCTCATGGGCTCCATCACGGCGCGCAGCTTGGCCAATGCGGCGGCAGTGCGCGACTTGACCGTACCCAGTGGTGACCCCATGCGCTCGGCGATCTCGCTCGAGGTGAGGCCGTGGAAGTACGCGAGCTCAAGGACCTCGCGCTGCTCCGCCGGTAACTCGGCGAGCGCACGCCGGATGGCCTTGCGATCCGGCTCGAGGCTCGGATCCTCGCAAACTTCGGCCGCGGCCAGCGACGTGTCGTCGGGGGTCCCAACTTCGCGTCGCGTCCGCGCCGAACGGAGGCGATCGAGCGCTCGGCTTCGCAGTCGCACCAGCATCCACGTCCGCACGCTTCCGCGCGACGGGTCGTAGCTGGCGGCATGGCGCCAAACCTCGAGGAATACGTCGTGGACCAGGTCTTCCGCCATGGGTCGGTCCCCGAGAATCTTCTCGGCCATCGCGTGCAGCAGGGCCGCGAAGCGATCGTAGACGCAGGTGATTGCTCCGACTTCGCCGCGAGCGGCCTCGCGAATAAGCTCGACATCGTCGAGCTCTGCGAAGCTTACGGGCGTTGCCCTGACTTGCGTCACGTGCCAGCGACGGTACGTCACCAGCGCTTCTCCGGTCAATTCTGCCATCCCGCTCAGGCCGATGATTCCGCTCCTTTTCGGCCACGCCGGCCGACAGACGTCATACGCCCGCCAGAGCAGCGCGGATCACCGCGCTTGGCCGCGAAGATCGCGTTTTGGGGCACAGGGTAGGAGTCTGCGGGGCGCAGTACGCGGTTGCGCCAGCACCTCAGCCACCTTCGGGCCCACGCGACGCGACGGCGTCGGCGTCGGCGGGCACGTCGTAGAACCGGTAAAAGGCGCGGTCGTAGCGCCGCATGTGCCCGACGTTCGTGACCCTGATTCGCCCCCTCACGAACGCGAAGATCGGGTTTTGCTGGTTGGTTTCGATGGCGAGAAACGTCTCCTCGTCCATCGTAACTGTGCAGGTCGCTTCGCCAACAAAACCCGTTGTCACGACGCACGCACCGTCGGCGATCGACACGGTCCAATGGGGCTCGGCGGCGCCGTGAATGTCGAAGTGATACGTCCCAGTCAAGCCCTCGACTCGATCGGGGCGCAATCGGGCTGGCAAGCTGTGAAAAATCGCCTCGACCGTCGCCGGGGTATCGCGCATCGAGGGACGCACGCCGGCGAGCCTACCACGCCACATGAAATATCGATCGATCCAGACGGTCGGCTCCACCGTACCGCGAGCGCCGGTGGGAGCCGGACGGCGTCGGCCGCTGCGACGCCGGGTTGTGATCAGTCCATCGTCAGTCCGTGCACGCCGGGCCGCGGCGGTTCGCGCCGCGGTCCGGCGGTTTTCCGTCCGCGGCGATTCGCGCCGCGGTCCTGCGGTTTTCCGTCCGCACCGAGTGCCGACGTACCTGCCGCGAGTTCGCAGATTTCTCGCTTGCGCGGCTACGCGCGCTAGACTGCTGCCCGAATGTCGTTACCCGTCGCGCTGTCCGTGCCGCGCCTCGACCCCGCCGAGATCACCCGAATAGAACGGTTGTGCAGCGCCATTGTCGAAAGCCACCGGCTCGGCCTTGATGCCCAAATGCTGATCGACTCGCTCAACGACTGCACGGCCAACGAGTTTTCGATCGCCGACGTCCTCGAGGGCACCGCCTGCTTCGGGGCGCGCACCGTGGCCGAGTTGGCGATCTCCCCGCCAGCACCGCAGGTTAGCGCCTCGCTCGCCGATTGGACGGAAGTGGTGCGGCAGCTGCGATCCGCCCAGGCAACTACGTTCGAGCGCATGTGGTGGCTCGAGCTGATCGAGCGCGCATGCAATCGCCACGACGCCGCCACGATCGCAGGCCGAGCCGACGGCCGAGCGCCCGAGGCCGTGGCGGCCGAGTTGTTTTCCTAGCCGGACGCCGCCGCCGGGTGGAGATCAACGGTCGGCTCTGCTAGGGTCGGCCGATGGCATTCTCGGCCCGTCTTCTGCTCTCGACCGTTGGCATGGCGTTGGCCATCCCTGGCTGCGCATCCAACGGTGGCGGCAACGACGGCGGTGGCGAGGAGAGCGCCTCGACCGGCCCGGGCGCGGGAACCGATTCGGCGGCAACGACGACCGGCCTAAACACGATGACCTCCTCACCCGGTACCACAACCGGCGATGCGAGCGGCTCCGGCCCTGCCGACGGCACGGCCACGACGACCGGCAGCGGCACGAGCGACGGCGGCAGCAGCGGCGGCAACACCGAGGGCAGCAGCAGCGACGGCAGCGTGTCGCCGCCCTGCCCTTACGACCCCGTCGCGGGCGATCCCGAAATGAACTTCGTTTCGATTGCGAGCGGATTTACCTCGCGCGTGACCCATGTCGCGGGCGATCCAACGCAGCCCGATCGTTTGTTCGTGGTTCAGCAGGCCGGCTTAATCAGCGTCCTCGAGCCGGGCCAGGATACCGCCCCAGATACGCCGATCCTCAATATTGCGGATCAGGTGATCAACATGAACGAGCAGGGTTTGCTCTCGATCGCGTTTCACCCCGACTACCCAGACGATCCGCGCTTCTATATCTACTACGCGGCGGAGCCCGACGGCCGCAGCCGGATCGCCGAGTACTTCATCGATCCAGCCGAGCTCACCCCGATCGATCCGGACTCCGGCACCACGATCCTCGAGGTCTACAACGGAACAGGCATCCACTACGGTGGGATGATCGCGTTCGATTCCGCTGGATGGTTGATGATCGGCCTCGGTGACGGCGCCGATGACATGGCCGTGTACGACACCCACGCGATCCACTCACGATTCATCCGCATCGGCGTCGAACCTGACGGTACGCCGGATGACCCGATCGTCTGTGGCGCATGCCCCGAGTTCGGGCCGTTCGACTACACGATTCCCGACGACAACCCGTTCGTCGAAGATCCCGACTATGCCCCGGAGATCTGGGCCGAGGGCGTGCGAAACCCCTGGCGCTGGTACTTCCACCCCACGACAGGCGACATCTACGTCGGCGATGTCGGCAACGATTATTGGGAGGAGGTATCGCTCGTGCGACCCGGCAACCACTACGGGTGGCCTTATCTCGAGGGCAACCACTGCGCCGCCATCCAGAATTGCGACACCACCGCGGCGCCCAATCAGCCCAACGATATCGGCGTGATCGCACCCCTGATCGAGTACGACCACGCTCCGGCCTGCGCCGTGATCGTGGGACCGATCTACAACAGCTGCGAGGTCCCCGCCTGGCAGGGCCTGCACTTTCGTGCCGACTTTTGTGCTCCCGGTGTGTCGGCCCTGCGATTCGAGGATGAGACGCTCACCGATCTGGGCGTCATCGACGCCTCAAACCTCGCGGCCGCGGGCAGCGGCACCAACGCCTGGGGCGAGGTGTTCTTCACCGGCGGCATGTTCGGCGACGAGATCTTCAAGCTTGTCCCCGTCCGGTGACCGGCCCTAGTGCCCGGTGTCGGAAGTTCGTGCCGGGTCCGTGTTACGTTGGGCCGAATGGTCGACATCGCCTTCGTCCTCGTCCGCCGCCCGCAACCCCTCGACGTCGCTGCTGTGATCGCCGCGGGTGCCGGGATGGGCCTCGAGCTGACGCACGTCGCGGAGATCGAGTCACCCCAGATGTTCGACTTGCCCGACGGTGCGCAGCTCGTGGTGATGGCCGTCGATGCGCCGCACCCCGATGCTGCGGGCATGGCACGCGGACCGACGGCGGCGCCGGCCGAAGACATCGCCGAGGCAAAGGGCCACCTCATCGTCACGGCGATCGGCCTCCAGGGGAGCGACGGCGAGCGCGACGCCACGCTGGCCGCGCTCACCGCGGCCGTGCTCCGCGGCACCAACGCAGCGGCGGCGATGCTCGGCCACGGGGCTGTCTTCCATAACCCCGGCTTGTTTGCGGAGCTCGCCGCGGTGGGACGAGAACGCGGCAAGCTGCCCGCCGAGCTCGCGGTCGATGTCACGGTCGGCGCCGAGTCCGACGACCGCATGTCGTTTCTGACCCATGGAATGACCCGCTACGGACGCGAGGAGGTCTATGTGACGTGCCCCATAAAAGGAAAGGGCGCGCTCGACTTCGTGTTTGCGATGGTTCGGTGGATGCTCGACGATCCGACCAAGCAGCTGCCCACCGGCGATACGCTTGGGCGCACCGCCGAGGAGAAGCTGGTCATTGCGCGGGTCGAGAACCCGAGCGGACGCGACGGCGTGGTGATCAAGCTCGATCTCCCCAGCTGAGCGGGGGTGCGAATGGTCATCGCGACCGGCCGAGCACGGCCGTAGCGTCCGCCAACCCGCGCGCGAAGGGAGCGAGCCCAGCAGGGTCGGCCGTGCTTGCCCGGTGAACAAGCGCAGCGACGAACTGGCCATGCGCGGCCGCGGCCTCCCCGGCACGCTGCCACGCCATTGCCAGGTTGTAGCGCGCTGTCGCGATCGAAGGATGATGACGATCCAGCCGCTCGCGCGTCGCGATCGAGTCCTGCAACAACGCCACCGCATCACGCGGTCGACCGCAACTGATCACGGCGAGGGCCAAGTCGGCCTGGGCCACAGCGACGTCCAGGTGATCAAGCCCGTGCGCCCGCACGAGACCCGCGTGGGCGCCCCGTAGCACCTCCTCCGCCTCCTGCGGTGCCCCCGCGGCGCGCAAGGCATTGCCGAGGTTGATGGCGGCACGCAGCGCGTCCGGGTGGTCGTCGCCGATGGTGCGCCCATATGTATCCAACGCGCGCCGCAGGTGACCAACCGCATCGTTCGGACGGCCCGCCGCCTGCGCGACGACCCCGAGTGCGACGTCGAGTTGCGCGCGCGCCGGCGGCGGCGTGCCGAGCTCCTCGATGCGAAGCGCCACGAGGTCGGCGATCCGCTCGGCCTCGCTCGTACGCGTAGGGTTGCGGCCGATGACGTACGTGAGCTGGATCAGGGCAGTCACGCCGAGCCCTGGCGCGTGAGCGCGGGAGGCGAGCGCGTTGGCGCGCCACAGGCTGTCCTCTGCAAGAATGGCTTCGCCGCTGCGATCGAGCGCGCGCCCGCGGATCAGAAACGCCGACGCCTGCACCTCCGCATCGTCGGTCCCCGCCAACGCAGCCTCGGCGTAGTTCACCGCCGCGCTCCAGCGCCCCGCTTCAAACTCGGCCGTGGCGAGGGCGAGTACGCCCGACCGCCGCGGCGCCCGCCAGGGAAAAGCGACGCAGACCGCGAGGTGCAGCGCGACCAGGAGCACTGCGGCGCGAAAGCGCCGTCGAGTGCGTGAAAGGGAGTACGGCTCGGGCCGCCAGATCCGCCCCCTCGAGCGCCCATGTTCTGGCCTCCGCACCCGCGCAGGTAGTGTCCGCCGCCCCCATGACGATCATGTCGCGATCGCGACCGCCAGTGGTACACGGCGAGCGAGGGGCGGTCTCGCCCATGCCACCATCAATCGATGTCGGCGAGCACCACGCGACGCGACCGCCAAGCCTTGAACCACCGCAGCTCGCCGATAACGATCGCGACCGCCACGGCGGCGACAGTCAACCACTTCAGTGGTGTCGCGATCGCCATCGCCCATCCCAGTCCCGCGGGCATCGCCGCATGTCCCAGGGCGAGGGCGATCGCTGTGGTCTCGATCACATCGATCGCGGCGGGCACGAGCGCGAAGGCTGGCTTCAGCGTCAATGCCCCGCGCACGCGGAGAAACCGAAACCATGTCACCAGCAGCGCGGCATAGATCGGGATGAACCCTAGATCGGCGAACGCGAACACTCGGTACGTTGCGCGATCGCCAACCGACAGTCCTTCGAGGAATTGGATCGCGCTCCTCGGAGTGTAGGCGAGGCGGGTGTCGAGGGTCCCGGCATCCGGGGAGGCGAGCAGCAGGAATGAGCTATACATCGCCACAGCCGCGGCGAGCAGGACCACGCGCCCACGACGGGGCCGCTGATAGGCCGAAGGCATCGCCCCTGGGAGGGTTGTGCGTGGACGAGGGACCATGGTTCGTTCGCGGGTCTCTCCGGCGCCGTCGCGCGCGCCCCGGAGGAGTCTCGCACGACCGGCGACCGACGCACGCCACGCCCTGGTGCATGCGTGAGCGTCGCGCGCGCCCCCACAGATGCTCCCGGGGGAGGGCTACGCACGGGGCGCGAAAATCGTCACGGGGGTGGCTGGCCGTGGCTCTGTGCGGCGGTATGGTGGGTGGGGCATGACGCGGCGCTCGCTTGGGATCGCGGTCGCTTCGCTGGCAACGCACACGGCGGTGCTAGTGACCCTCGCGATCTTGCCGCCCGCCGAGCTGCGGACCAGCAGCGGCCTCGTGTACGCGCCGATCGACCTCATCGAGCTCACGACGGTCACAGCCCCACCGGTCGCCCAACCGAACTCGACGCAGCCACCTTCGAGCGAACCACCGCCACCCGCAACCACAGAGCCGACGCCGGCGCCCCGAGCATCCGCCCGCGAAACCAAGGCGCGGGCCGATCCGACACCACCGGCAACCGCACCGTCCCCTGCTCCGCCAGGCCCGACGCCTCCGCCCGCCGAGTCCATCTCCGATCCGTCAACGCCGCCGCGGCTCGAAATCGACGGCTTGCGCGGGCGCACCGCGAGCGTGGCGGGAAAGACGAGCCCGCGGCTCAGCGACGAGACGCGACGCAGGATGATTGGCCCGAGTGGCCCCGCGGCACCGAGCGCCACCGATGGCTCGGGCGGCACGGGTGGCTCGGGCAAAGACGACACATTCGTCCGCAACAAGAAGGGCGAGTTGGTTTACACGCCGCCGGGCGGTCAGTTTTTCGCCAAGCTTCTGCCCGACGGCCGCGTGCACTTCTCCGATCGGATGTTCAGCACCGGAGGCGGCGTTCATGCGCCTGACCTCTACAGCCTCGTCTCAAAGGCGCAGAAGAAAGAGCTGTGGGCGCGCGAGAAATCGCAGTTCCTCAAACGCACGTTCGAGTTCCGTCTGGCGATCGCCGTGGCCTTCGCAGAGACGCAGATCGATCGCCGAATCAAGCAGCTTTACCGCGATTTGGTCGAGATTTGGTCGGAAGACGCGCGGCCGGCGGTGGCGCGGCGCAAGACGATCTTCAAGCGCTGGGACGAATGCGAGGAGACGCTGAAGATCGCCTTGCCGGGCTTCGAGGGGGCCGAAGACTCGCGGATCGACAAACTCCGCCACAGCGCCGGCGAGAAGGCCCGCGCGCAAATCGTCGCATTCGTGCGCCGCCATGCCCCGCGCGATAGCGCGGACGCGTATAGCACCGCCGAACTCGAGGCCCTCAACCGCGGGCGGCGGAGCAAGCAGAAGTTCGCGCCCTACGACGAAACCAACTGAGCCGCCCCACGCCGGAAGTCAGTCCTCGATCATTTCGGCGCTGCGCTTCTCAAGTCGCTTGCGCTCGTTGTGATCGAGGATCCGCTTGCGCAACCGCAGGCTCTTGGGCGTGATCTCCGCCAGCTCGTCGTCGGCGATAAAGGACAGCGCCTGCTCGAGCGAGAGCTGCTTCGGCGGCGTAAGGAACAGCTTCTCGTCGGCGCCCGCGGAGCGCACGTTGGTGAGCTTCTTGGCGATATTCGGATTGACGATGATGTCGACGTCGCGGACGTGCGCACCGATGACCATGCCAGCGTAGACTTTCGTCTGGGGGCCGACGAACAACGGCCCGCGATCTTGCAAGCGGTGGAGGGAGTACGTCGAGGTTTCGCCGCGCTCCATCACGATCATCACGCCGTTTTGCCGCAATTTGATCGCCCCCGAGAACGGGCCATAGCGCTCGAACACCGAGGAGATGACGCCGGTCCCGCGCGTCTGGGTGAGAAAGTCGGAGCGGTAGCCGATCAGCGCCCGCGTGGGGGCGACAAACTCCATCCGTGTTCGCCCCGGACCGTCTTCCTCCATCACCGTCATCTCACCGTATTTTCCAATGTGCTCGATGATCGCGCCGGCGTATTCGCTGTCGCACTGCACGAGCACCCGCTCAAACGGCTCGAGCGTCCGTCCATGCTCCTCACGCAAGATGACCTTGGGCCGGGCCACGCAGACCTCGTAGCCCTCGCGCCGCATGGTCTCGATCAGCACCGTGAGGTGGAGCTCGCCCCGCCCATGGACCTCAAACTCGTCGGGAGAATCGGTATCGAACACGCGCAGCGCGACGTTGGAACGCACCTCGCGATATAGGCGCTCTCGCAGCTTCCTTGACGTGACCCATTGCCCTTCGAGCCCGGCAAATGGCCCGTCGTTGGTGCGCATACGGATCGACAACGTCGGAGGGTCAACCGTCAGCGCCGGGAACACCGTACGCTGCTCGGGACTTTCGGCGGTGAGCGTGTCGCCGACCTGGAGCGTTTCCATTCCAGCGACGGCGACGATGTCGCCGGCCTGGGCGTCGGTGAGCTCGAAGCGGCGCAAGCCCTGAAACCCGAGCACCTTCTGCACGCGAAACACCTCGGTGCACTGGGCCGGACCATCTGCCAGGGGTCGCATCAACGCCACGCGTTGTCCCACCCCGAATCGCCCGCTGGCGATGCGACCGATGGCAAGGAACCCCATGTACGGATCGTGGTGGAGCGTTGAGACCCACATGGCGGGCGGGCCGTCGGGATCGACCTCTGGCGCGGGGACGTGCGCGACGATCATGTCGAGGATAAGCGTCACGTCACCACGCTCACCCTCGGGATCCCGCGTGGCGAAGCGTTCACGACCGCTGCCGAACATCACCGGGAAGTCGAGCTGGGCCTCGCTCGCGCCGAGAGCAACGAGCAGATCGAAGGTGGCATCGACTGCCTTGTGCGGGCTTGCGGCGGCGCGGTCGATCTTGTTGACCACGAGCAGGATCGGCAGGCCGCGCTTGACCGCCTTCTCGGTGACAAAGCGCGTCTGCGGCATTGGACCTTCCACCGCATCGACAAGCAGCAAAACCGCGTCGACCATGTTGAGCACACGTTCGACCTCGCCACCGAAGTCAGCGTGCCCGGGCGTGTCGACGATATTGATGCGAATCCCGTTCCACACCAGTGCCGTAGGCTTGCTGGTGATCGTGATGCCGCGCTCGCGCTCGAGATCGCCCGAGTCCATCGCCTGCTCGCGACCGACCTCGCTGCGCTCGAAGGCGCCGGCGACCTCCAGCAGGGCATCGACCATCGTCGTCTTGCCGTGATCGACATGCGCGATGATCGCGACGTTGCGGACATCGTTTCGGCGCGTGGCCATGAAGCGGGCGGGTCATACCTGGCGGGCACATCCGGGGCAAGCCCAAAGCCCCGTATAGGCCCGCCAAGCCCCTCTCGGGCCTCGCCAAACCGCCGCAGTTGCGCGCCTGGCCGCGTCACAGCGCGCTGGGCCGCGCCGAACTAGCGCTTTCGGACGCGCCACAGCGGCGCGCTCGGCTCCTGGCAGCCGGCGATGGTCTCGGGCGCGTCGAGCAACCGCATCGGATGCCGGGTCGGGCGCACATCACCAAGTTCGGCCGTGTCGTCATTTTTCGGCCTGTGGTATGGGCAGAGCGGATGGCGCTCCGCGAGTACGATGAACTCGACGCGACTGCAATGGCCGAGCTTGTTCGTGGTGGCGAACTCTCACCGAGCGAGCTGCTCGCGGCGGCGATCGAACGCATCGAGCTTCGCGACCGGACGCTTGGCGCGGTGGTGACACGATTGTTCGACGGCGCAGCTCGCCAGATCGCCGAAGGGCTTCCCGATGGGCCGCTCACCGGCGTGCCGATGTTGGTCAAAGACCTGTTGATGGACGTCGCAGGCGTGCCAACCACCTACGGTTCGCGCATGTTGCAGCATTGGGTGCCGCGCGAAGACAGCGAGATCGTTCGCCGGTGGAAACGGGCGGGTCTGGTGGTGGTTGGCAAGACCAACGTGCCCGAGTTCGGCATCGTCGGCGTGACCGAACCGGCCCTGCATGGACCCACGCGCAATCCGTGGAACACCGCGCACACATCCGGGGGATCGAGCGGCGGCTCGGCGGCCGCGGTGGCAGCGCGGATGGTCCCGATCGCCGGGGCCGGGGACGGCGGAGGATCGATCCGGATCCCCGCGTCCTGTTGCGGCCTAGTCGGGCTCAAGCCAACGCGAGGACGTACGCCCAACGGGCCGCCGAACGTCGACGGCTGGTCTGGGCTGGTCGCGCAACATGTCCTGACACGGACGATCCGAGACACCGCCCTCGCCCTCGACGTCGAGGCCGGCAGTGAGCCTGGCACGACGTGGGTGCCAAGCCCAGCACCAAGATCCTACGCCACCGCGATCGCGGAGCCGCCACCGCCACTGCGCATCGCCGTGTTCGCCGGGTCGATCTTCCCGGGCGAAAACCACCCCGAGTGCGCCGCCGCCGTCGAACGCACCGCCGAGAACCTGCGGCGGCTCGGCCACGTCGTTTGCGAAGCGGTACCCGAGCTCGACCGTCGCGGCCTCGCCCGCGCCTGGTGCACCCTGGTGGCAGCCAACGTCGCGGCGGATGTCAGCTACTGGGAACGCGAACTTGGTCGCCCCGCGGGCAACGACATCGAGCCGTTGACCGCGCTGGCGCGCATGATCGGTCGCAACATTTCGGCCCAAGAGTTCGTCGACTGTCAAAATCTCGTGCAGCGCTGCAACCAGCGCATAGCCGAGTTTTTCGCCGACCACGACGTGCTCGTGACCTCGAGCCTCGCTGCCCCGCCGGCGCGGGTTGGAGCGTTTGATCCGCCTTTTTTTCAGCGCGTGCTCATGGCGATTTCCACCACAATGCCCACCGTGGCCGGCGCTCGGCTGGCCCGCGAGATGATGATCGACGGCCCCCAGCTGGCGGCCTGCCCCAACACCCAGCTCGCCAACCTTACGGGGCAGCCGGCGATCTCGCTGCCGTTGGCAACCCACGCGAATGGCCTGCCGCTCGGGATCCAGTTCGTCGCGCGGTGGGGTGATGAAGTGACATTGCTTCAGCTCGGGCACCAACTCGAACTCGCGCACGGCTGGACCCGTCGGCGACCCGAGGCGTGATGGCCAACCGGCCGCGGGTCGTTGAATGGGAAGGCCGATCTCACCCGGCCGTCGCAATTCTGCGATTTTTCTCGTGATCGTTTTCGCGCGACGCGGGTCTGCCGACGCATGCAACACAACCACGCATGCCGGTCGATTGTCATGGTGCTCGCCCTCTGCGCGATGGCCACCGGATGCGACGATCCCGTCGTATCCCAGGACAGCAACGCTGGGGCCAAGGCCTACAAAAAGCACGCCGAGGGCTGGCTCGCGTGGGCACTCGGTCAACCGCACTCGACGGCATCCCCCATCCTGGACGAAACCGGCGAGTTCTGTGACGAGGGTCAGTCCGGCAAGGTCTGGTATCTCGCGGGCACGTTCGGCGGCCCCGTCGAGCGCACCTGCACCATCCCGAAGAGGAAGCACCTCTACTTCCCGCTGGTGAACCGCTGGGTCATCAATCCTGAATTCGAGTTCTGGCCCACGGAGGAGGAGTACCTCGCGTTCGCCGAGGAGTGGTTCTCGGTTCACCGCGCCCACACCTGCGGGCTCACGCTGCGCCTCGACGGCGAGGACTTGCTCGGCAACGACCTCGAGGACCTCGACGAAGAGCTCTACGTGAAACAGCTCGACATCTTCGAGACCGATATCAATCCCGACAATTGGGCGACGCAGTTCGGCTTCCTCGGCGGACCGACGCCGACCGTCACCGACGGCCACTGGGCGCTGTTGCGCCCGCTCGAGCCCGGCGAGCACGTGCTCGAGTTCGGTGGCGAGGTGTGCGAGGGCGAGGTCTCGGGCTTCACGACCTCGGCTGTCTACAACCTCGTTGTCGAAGAGTGACGGAATCGCCGCTTCGCGGCGAAACCCGAGGCGCTCGACCAGGCTGGCACCGTTCCCACATTAGAAAACGCCTAGCCGCAGACGCTGGTGTTCGCAGGCGATCAGCGCGCCCTGTTGCCGCGACTGCTCGAGGCCTCTGGGGTGGCGCGGATCAGCGTTCCGAGGGGCGCGCGGAGAACGCCGTCCGTCGTCTTGCTCCAGCGCAAGCGTCTGCGATCCGTGACCGGAACGCACGGCTGAGTATGGTATGGTCGCTGGTCGATGAATTTCTGGCGAGGATTCCTCACGGCGATCGTCCTGATCGAGTGGATGGTGCTCGGGTGGTTCGTCCATTCCGCGCCAACGTTCGTAGCGATGGTCGCCGACCTGGGTTTGGAGCACGTGCCCCGAGTGTTCTCGCTGGTGACCTCCGGCGCCTATGCGGTGACGTGCCTGGCTGGGCTAGTCGCGGCCGCGCTGTTCGCCGATCGTTTGCCGCGTGGCGCGAAGGCGCGCGTGGTCGGTCTGGCGAGCGTGGCAGCGGTCGGGGCCGGCCTGGTCGCGTTGACTTGGTGCGGGCTCTACGCGCCCATCTTCGAGATCTCGGCGAATATCCGATGATCGAAGACCGCGGTCGGACCAAGACCGCACCGCCGTCCATCGTGACGAGCGCATCCGTCACGGGGAGCAGCAGCGTCGAAGGCGCGCCATCGACACCGGCAAACGCCGGACCGTCGACTTCGAGACGCAGCCCCTTGGCGGTCCACGCCGTACTCGCGATCCGGCACGCGACGTCCTTCGTGTCGGGCTCGGGCAACCCGACGACGTCCACAGGCAGCGTAGGCCCGCAAACCGCGCGGCCAGCCGTCATCCCGGCGGAACGAACTCGCCACACGCGGTGGCGATCACGCCTACCGCATCGGCGAAGAACGTCGAGTAGTCCGGCGCGCACACCGGACCGACAGAGCCATAGCCGAATGACTGCGCAAACATCCGCAGGCGCGGCGCCGGCTCGGCACCCGTGATCGGCACGAGCGGGTCGAACGGATCGAGGGCAATGCCGGGACAATCGCCGCCTGCATCACAGTCACCAAGCAAGCCCAAGACAACTACAGCGTCCTCGTTGCCCGCCTTGGCGCCGACGATGGCCGTCTTCCATGCTCCCGGATCACCACTCGAATTTGAATCGTCGTCGACGGGCTCGCACTGGCCGCTTGGCAACTGGTTGACGCCGACATCGCCCGGGCTGTCCTCTTCGTCCGAGATGATGGTGACAACGAGCACTGCATCGTCGCGGAGAAACCCCTCGTTGCACGCGCCAGGTTGCGCCAGATCAGTGAGCGCCGCCGTGGTTGCGTCCATCGTGCGCTCGTTGGGATCCCCCGCGAACCCACGCGCACCAATACAGCCGAACGTGCCTGGAAGATCGAGCTGATCCTGATCAGCGTAGCGTCGCCCGTCCGTCAGGCCACAGTCTTGCCCGGCCGCACTCTGTAGTTGACCGGCGCCTAACGTGCCGTCGCAGCCTCCCCCCGGCACGGGCCCGGCGTCGATCACCATCAGGTGAAAATCATCGATCATCAATGTCTGCTCGATGGCATCGATGAATCCAGGAAAGCTGGTGAGCAAGTTGTCTTGTTCGTCTTCCATCGACGGCGAGCTATCGATCACGAACAGGAAATCCACCTTCTTGCACCCGGCGTCGCCACCCTCGGCCCCACCGATCGTTCCATCAGCGCCTTCGACATCGAGCTTCACCCCGCCGTCAACCTCGCCGATGCCCTCCCCCTCCGAAGCGCCCGCCGTCACTGTGATCCCCTGACCGCCATCGGTCCCGTCGGATCGCCCACCGTCCTTGGCGCAACCGCACGCGAGCACGACGCCCCACGCCGCGCATTGCATTGCCTGCATGCTCGCAGCTTACGCCCTCAACATGGGCGGCCGCCAGCGATTTGGCACGCACGAACTCGCTGCCCGCGTTGTATCGGCACGCACGGTTTGTGTAAGCACCGTGCGCTAGCCGATCGTGACTAGCCGATCGTGGCTAGCCGATCGTGGCTAGCCGATCGTGGCTAGCCGATCGTGGCTAGCACGGCAATAACTGCAACGGCGGCGGTGGCGGCCCAGGTCACCCGGTCACGCAGGGCGAACACGACCGGATCGTGGTCGACCTCGCCGCGTTCGGCGAGAAACCACACCCGCATGTTCCAATAGATGAGGATGGGGACGATCAGCCACAGCCAAAACGCCGCGGGATACAGCTTTTGAACCTGGGCACCGTTGATGTAAAGCGCCATGACGAGGACCGCCGCCGTGCCCGTCGACGGACCGACCGAACGAATCATGTTGGCGTCGGTATCGACGTAGCCACGACCCGCGACCTTGCCGCCCGCGGTCGGGAGCATCTGCCGCAATTCGATGTAGCGCTTGAGAAACGCGAGATTGGTGAAGAAAAACAAGGAAAATGCCAGCAACCACTCTGAGACCACGACGCCCGCGGCGGCCCCGCCCGCGACGATGCGGAGCGTGTACAGCAGGGCGAGCGCGATGATGTCGACCAGCAATCGGCGCTTGAGCTCGAACGAGTAGACAAGCGTGAGCACGGTGTAGCCGGCGAGGATTCCAGCGAACGCCGCCGGGAGCCAAGCGAGGGCTACGGCAAACCCCGACACAAACGCCACGGCGGCGAGAGTCAAGCCGGCCGGGATACTGAGGTCCCCAGACGCTAGCGCTCGGGTCCGCTTGCGCGCGTGTCGGCGGTCGGCCGCCAAGTCGCGCAAGTCGTTGATTTGGTAGGTCGAGGATGCGACCAGGCCAAATGCGACGAACGCGATCGATACGCGCAAGAGATCGTGAAAATCGGTGAGACGATGGGCCAGCGTGAGGGGCAGAAACAAGAGCGCGTTCTTCACCCACTGATGAATACGCATGGCCCTGAGCCACAGGAGTGGCCCTCCGCGAGCGCGGGGAAACACCCGATCGACGTTGCCGTGGGTGCGGGCCGCCTGCTCGACCGAGGAGCTCGCGCCCACGAGATGGGCGGACCGTGCGCCCGCGAAAATCGGGATATCACGGCGATGATCGCCCATGTAGTCGAAACCCTTGTTGCCGTAGCGCTGCTCGAGCGCGTGGCGTTTCGTCGCGCCCCCGAGATTCGTCTGGCCTTCGGTGCCAAGCACCTCGTCGAACACGCCGAGGTGACCCGCAACCAAGTCCGCCACTGCCTGGTGGGTGGCGGTTGCGAGTACGACCCGCCGGCCCTCGCCACGGGCCGCGTGGACGAAGGCAAGCACGTCGTCGCGGTACGGCAAGGCAGCGGGATCAAGCGCAACCTCAGCCACCAGCTTGGCCTTGAACGACGCTTTGCCTCCGCTCAGCCATCGCAGGGCGCGAATCAACGCCCAAGGCCGATCGCGCATGAGCAGCATCAGCGACTCCCACAGCACGTCCGACTTGATGAGCGTGCCGTCGAGATCGACCACGAGTGGCACATCGGTGACGGTCGCAACCGCGCCCTGAGCCGCTCCCGCAGCCGCTTGTTCGCGCTCGGCGTCAGTCACGTCCACCTCGAGTTGCCAGCGACCATCCACATAGCTTGTATAGCACGCGCGCACCGACGTTGCCGTCCCACTGCCCGGCCGGCGCGCCGCCTACGAAGCCACCCTCGGGTCCGGGCGCGACCTCGACGAGATCGAAGCCGACGAGCCGCTTCCCGTGGCGATGAAGACTGGCGAGCAGCGCGGTGGCCTCGGCGAAAGCGAGGCCGCCCGGCACCGGCGTGCCCGTCCCGGGGCACAGTGCAGGGTCAAGACCATCGATGTCGAACGTCACGTATACGTCGCGCGGCAGCGCGTCCACGATGTCGTCGCACAGCGCCTTCAAGGGGGTGCCATCGGCCAATTTTGCGCGCATCCTCGGATCGGACCACAGCTCGATCTTCGGGTGCGAGCGACAGCGATCGAACTCCCACGCGCTGAGATCGCGAACGCCGACGGAAACCACGCGGGACACGCCCGGCACCAGCTCAAGCGCGTTGTACAGGACGCTCGCATGGGAGCGATCGAACCCCTCGTAGGCCCGCCGCTGATCGGCGTGGGCGTCGATGTGCAGCAGGCCGAGTTCTCCGTAGTGCGCCGCATGGGCGGCGATCGCCCCCAGCGCGACCGAGTGATCGCCACCGACGACACCGGCGATCTTGCCTGCGGCCAAGAGCGCCGCGACCTCGCGCTCGACCCAGGCGTCGAGCCGGTGGGAGAGCTCGTTGACCCGGTCGAGCGCCCGCGCAAGCGCGGGATCACCCCCGAGCTCGCCACCCGCGGCGACAATCGGCAGCGCCGCCGCGCAAGCCTCGTCGTTCCACGCCCGAACTTCGGGCGACTCGTCGCGCATGTGAATCCCGTAGGTCCAAGGCTGCCCGAGCCCGCACTGTGCCAGCTCGAGATCAAACAGGTCGAGCTGGAGGCTGGCGGCACGGATCGCCGACGGACCGCGCACCGTGCCACGACCATAGCTCGTCGTGGCCTCCCACGGGACCGGCACCAGCACGATCGCGCTCTCGCGTTCATCGTACGGGAGCCCGAACACACTGCCGGCGGGATCGCCGGCGCCGGCGACATCGAATCGCGACGTGTCAACCTTGCGGAGCACCGGCCGGAGCATACCCCAAGCCGGTCGGCCAGCGACCAGCGACGCCGCCTCGCCGAGACTCTCGGGCGCCGGTGCGTTCCCCCTCCCCATCGATTGTGCGCGACGTGCTCGTGCTGGCGATCCCCGCGATCGCGACTGGACTCGTGGGAACCCTGGTGTTCCTTGCCGATCGCATGATGTTGGCCCGCTGGCACCGCGACGGCCTCGCGAGCATGCAATTGCAAGGTCCGCTGCTTTGGTCGATCACCTCGGTGTTCATGGCCTCGTGCGTGGGCACCGTCGCCCTGGTGGCCCGATCGACCGGTGCCGGTGACCTGGCGCGGGCGCGCTCGGTCGCCCGCGCCGCGCTCCGGATCGCATTCGTGCTCGGCGTGATCGTCGGCGCGGTGGGGCTCGCGGTGCTCGATCCCCTGGTGGCGGCCCTCGGCCCGGATGTTCCACATCTACGCGCACTCTCGATCGACTACCTCGGCGTGACGATTGCCGCGCTTCCGCTGGCATTCGTCGCAACCGCAGCGGCCATGATTCTCGTCGGCTCGGGTGACACGCGCACGCCGCTGTTCGCCGGTGTCGTCGCGAACGGCATCAATATTGCGGTCAATGCCGCGCTGATCCACGGGTTTCAGTTCGCGGGCCTTCGCGTCGACGCGCTCGGCGTTCGCGGCGCGGCAATCGGGACGGCGATCGCGTTCGGTTTCGAGGCGGCGATTCTGCTCGGCGTTCTGCGCAGGCGCTCCCATCCGCTGTGCATCGCTGGGCTCGTGACCCGTCCCGCAGCGTTGCGCGACGAAGATGCCAAAGCGCGGCGCGAGATCCTCGGCCTGTCGTTGCCGGCGATCGCCGAGCGCGTGGTCGTCCATGCCGGTTTTCTCGCGTATGCCAGCGCGATCGCCCGCCTTGGCCCGACGGCGATGGCCGCCAATCAGGCGCTCGTGACGGTCGAATCGGTCTGTTTCATGTGCGCCGACGGTTTTGGCGTGGCGGCGGCAACCATCATGGGCCAGAGCCTCGGAGCGGGCGATCCGAACCGCGCGCGTCGGGGTGGAGCGATTGCCACGACGATCGCGGTGGTTTCTCTGAGCGCGGTCGGTGTCGCGGTTTGGGGCACGGGTCGGTACACGCTGCCTGTGTTCGTGCCGCCGGGCAGCGAGGATCCCGAGATGCTCGCGGCCGCGGCGAGTGTGTTGCCGCTGCTCGCCCTTGCCCAGCCGTTTATGACGACTGCGATCGTCTTGGCCCAGGGCCTGCGCGGCGCCGGCGACACGCGTAGCCCGCTCAGCGCCGCGATCGTGAGCGGCTTGGTCGTGCGGGTCTCGCTGGCGTGGGGACTGACTGCCGGACTCGGCCTCGGATTGGTCGGCATCTGGTGGGCCAGCACGATCGACTGGGGTATGAGGACGATCCTGCTGGGTCGCGTGTTCGCGCGCGGGGCGTGGACCCGCATACGTGTGTGAGCGCGCGCTTCCAGGCCGGCTTCCTGCGTGCACACGCGATCGCAAGCTGCCGCTGCCTGTTCGGCCGCCCCTACCGAGACGACCGCGACTGCGAAGAACGTTGCGCGAGTACCACCACGAAGTTGTTGGCCGGCATCGCCACCGTCTCGCGATGCGCGAGACCACGTGCGGCGGCCTGAGCCAACACGTCGTAGAGATCGCGAACGCCCCACAGGGGGTCGCGTGCGCGCAAGTCCTCGTCGAATGCCGCGTTGCTGGCGGCGGTGTGCCCGTCGCCGAGGCGGTAGGGCCCGTAGAGCACAAGTAGCCCGCCCGCCGCGAGGTGGCGTGCTGCCCCGTCGAGCAACGCGGTGGTGGCCGACGGCGGCGCGATGTGGATCATGTTGGCGCAGTAAATCGCATCGACATTGTCGACGGGCCAAGATGTGCTGTGAACGTCGAACTGGATCGGCGCACGGACGTTCGACGTCGCGGCATGCACCCGCCACGCCTCAACGCTCGCCAACGCCGAAGCATCGACGTCCGTCGGCTGCCAGTCGAGGCCGGGTAGCGCGGCCGCGAAGTGCACCGCGTGTTCACCCGAGCCGGAGGCGATCTCAAGGACGCGGGCCTGCGCGGGCAGAACCCGAGCGAGTACCTCCAGGATCGGCCCGCGGTTGCGCGCCGCGGCCGGTGAGAAACGACGAGCGTCGGCGCTCATCACATCTTCTTGCACGGACCGCCCGCCTTGGCGAGCCCGGCCTTGCGCAGCTCAGCGCCGGTCGGTCCGTCCCCGAGCTTCGCCCGCGCAGCGGCACCATGGCCGGGCCCGAGGATATCGCGCAAGTACGGCACGTAGTCGAAGGTGTCGGAGTGCTCCGGCGTATGGCATTCGCCTCGACACAGTTTCTCCGGCGTGGCGAGCGTGATTCGAGCCAGGTTGTCGCCGCCGTCATCGACATGCAGGCTTCCCGGTCCGTGGCACACCTCGCACTGGACGTCGCGAAGCCCCTGGTTTTCCACGAGCTCGCTGCCCCCAGGCTTGCGGAACCCGGTGACGTGACAGCTCACGCACGACAGATCAAGGTCCTTCTTGCCATCGACGAGGGTCTTCCATGCCGAAGCGTGCACGGTCGTCTTCCAGAACTCGACTGCGTCCTCGTGGCAGTCGGCGCAGGCTGTCAGGCCGACGAATCCGGCCTTGCCCTTGTCAGGGGCCGGCGGCTTGACGCCAGTGAAGCGTCTCTTGTTGGACTCTGCTACGCGGAGATCGTAGGCCGTGAGCGCTTGGCTCGCGGCAGGGTCCGCGGGCAGCTTGCAGGTGACCTTGACCTGCTCGAACAACACCGACGCCGGCGCGCTGACCGGCTGATCCATATCGGCCTTCACGCGTGCGCGTTCCTCCTCCAAGCGGGCGATGAACGACCGATCGGCGGTGGGATCGCTGGCGAACTTGGCCAGGCGCTCCTCGATGCGGGCTAGCTCGCGCTCAAGGTCGGCCCGCGCCGGCACGGCTTCCCAGGCCGTCGGCGCCGGTATGACCTTGCCGGCGGTGTCGATCGACAGCCGCAATCGGGAGACCGTCTGCATTTGATCCCCGGGCTCGAGCACCCAGGTACTGCCCAGCCGGGCCGCGGGGAAGCCGGTGCGCGCGCGTTCGACCCCCTGGACCACGCCGACGACAACGACATCGATCCCTTCGACCTCGCGGACGAGGGCCTCGGCGAACTTGCGATCGCCGTGGGCCATCACGACGACGGCGTCGGCCCCCTGCGCGCGCAGCTCGGCGATCGCGTCGCGCACAGATGCCGCCGCAGGCGCGACGGCGCCCATGGCCGCGAGGTCGGGCAGCGCGGGGTCGAGCACCATCGTCACGCCAACCCTCCACGTCATACCCTCATCGCGCAGCTCGACGATCCGGCCGCGCGCGACCGACGTGCCATCGCCCGGCGTCACATTGCACGCGACCTTGGGTCGCGCACGGACGAGGTCAGCCGCAGCACCGGCGGGCGACGACGCGTCGGTTGGGCCGTAGCCCGATACGAGTGCGTCGCCCAATTCCGCGAACGTTCGGCTGAGAAGCGTCGCGCGTGCCTCGGCCTGTTCCCAACCGGCACTGTCGGTCGCGGCGTTCGGTCCCCGTGGGTCGGGAAACAGGAACGAGCCCGGCTCAAGAACCAGGCGCGCACCCATCGACGTGTTGGCCTGCAGCCATCCGAATACATATTGCAGCCCGCCGAGGGGTTCGGTGGTGCAACCACATGGCGCGATCGTGCCGAGCACGCGACCGAATGCCACGAGCTCAAACTCCGCGCGCGCCGCCACGGGAGCCGAGGGAGCCCCGCCACCCTCGGGGACATGGGCGGGCGACGCTCCACCGCAATTGCTGCAACCGAGCCCGGCGACAAACGCTGCCAGGGCACCCCAGAAGAAGAGCGATCCGCGTGCGATCATCGAGCGCCGGCACCGCCTCGGGCGGGCCCGAGGAAGATGCGCGAATTGCTGGTTCCCTGCAAGCGTCGCACCGTTTGGTCACGAGTCGTCGGCCGCCGCCGGGCTCCGGCGCGCCACGACGAATTTCGCCAAGCTAGTGATCTCTTCGTCGCTCAGTTTGTCCGTGAACTTCGGCATCTGCGCCGCCTTGCCGAACAGATCGGGCTGGCTCGAATCTCGGATGACGCGTTCGACCCACGCCAGCGTGCCGTGGCGATACAGATTCGGCGCGTCGCTCGCCTTGCCGGCCTCGATCTCGTGGCACGTGCTGCACTCGAGCTCGTCGTCCCAGAGCTTCTCGCCGGTGGCCGCCAGCGCCGCGTCCGCTCCCATGTCATCGGTTAGCGACGCGAGAAACTCCACCGTGGCGGCAAGCTTTTCCGCGTCGATCTTGTCGGGCCCGTAGGCGTCCATGTCGGTGTGCTTGGTCTTGCCGAAGAATCTGTCGTCGGAAGGGTTGCGGATCACCGCCGACAACCACTCTCGACTCGAGTAGTCGGTCAACGCCGGGGCTTCCCCGCCGCCAAATCCATCTAGCTCGTGGCAGTTGCGGCAGTGTTCGATATAGAGCTGCTTGACCTTGAACTCCGGGTCGTTCCAAAACACCGCGGGGCCGCCCTCGGGCATGACGCCCTCCTTCGCCAGCCGACGCGCACGCTCGGCCTGGACGTTGGCCTCCTTGAGCGCCTTCTGATAGCTCTCATCGCCGCGGTCATCGCGGAGAGCGACGTTCGTGAGTACCGCCGCGCCGGCGAGCAGACTCGAATAGCCGAGCAGCGCGAGGACGCGACCGAGCCGCCCAGCGACCGCCTCCATCACCGGGATCGCCACCAAGAACCCACCCGCGAGGCCCGGGATCACCATGGTGGCGATGGCCTCGTTCGGACCCTCGAAGTACATCCGCAGCTTGTAGAGGAAGAGGAAGTACCACTCCGGGCGCGCTTGGAATCCGCTCGTCGGATCCGCGGGCGCCATGAGTTCGGTGCCGTGGCTCGAGATCGTGGCGGCGATGAGGCTACCGGCGGCGATCGTCATCGCCGCCATGTCGAGCACGAGCTGACCGGGGGCGTAGGTGCCGGTCCGCCCCCGCGGCGGCGCACTGCCCACGCCGACACGATTGCGCTGCTTGGCGATAAACAGCAAGAGCGCACCCAGCACCGCCGGCAAGACGAACGCGTGCAAGACAAACAGGCGCGTCAACGTGAAGTTGCCGGCTTGACTCCCGCCTTGAACGAGCTGCTTGATGATCGATCCACCGGGCGTCTGCTCCGCGATGCCAAGCTCAACTTGGATCGCCCAGTATCCCGTCTCGTCCCACGGCAGAGGATTGCCGGTCATGCCCTCGGCGAGGCCGAGCGCCAGCACGCCCAGCGCGGCCACCCACACCAACTCGCGCGGGCGGCGATATCCACTGAACACCACAAGCGAGGTCAGGTAGGCCACCGCCGCGAGGATGAACGCCGACGCGCCGTGGTCGTGCAACCCGCGAATGAACCAACCGAGTTCGACGGTATCGACCAGATATGCGGTGCTGGCCCACGCGTCGCTCGACGATGGGCTGTAGTACATCGACAGCAGCACGCCGAGGATCGCCTGCTGGAGAAACAAGTAGATAACCACGGCGAACAGCGAGTGGCGCACGGCCGGCCCGCCCGGCCACGGTCGATCGGCGAAGTTGCGCCACGCGCTCGCGATTCCGCTGCGCTCTTCGAGGAGCTCGAGGATTCTCATCCGATCGGCTCCTTCGTCTTCACCCCGAGCTTGAACCGCCGAAAACGGATCGATACCAGTTTCTCGGCGCTCTCGACCTCAAGCTCGTCCATCGCGCGTGGCGAAGGGCCTTCTTCCACGCTGCCATCGAGACCGAACCAAGTCTTGTGGCACGCGCAGTAGAACTTGTTGTGGCTGGTGTCGTAGTCGACGCCGCAACCGAGGTGCGGACACACGGTGGACAGGGCGACGAGCTTGCCGCCCTTCTCCATCACCCAGGCCGACCCGACCTTGACCTGAACCACGCGGTTCCACGCGTCGACGCGATCGGCGAACAGATCGACCTTGATCGGCGTGGTGGTGGTAAACAGGCTTGGCGGCCCGGCCGGAATGAAGTCGTCGCTGCCGCTGGTGGTTTCGTGCCGGAGGGGGTGCGCGACGAAAATAACCGCAGGGCCGAGCACGGTGGCAGCCAGACCGGCGCCCAGTGCCGCGGCGGTGGCACCGAGGATCCCGCGGCGCGTACTACTTGGGGAATCCGTTGGAGATCCCTCGTCGAACTTCGATGGTGCGTCGGCCATGTGCCCCTGATATGCCTGGTTGGCTCCAAGACGTTACCGCAGGGGTCGCTTTTTCGTCACGCGAGGCATGCGGACGCTCCTGCGGCGGCGCCCACGGCTTGAACCGGGCGGACCGCTGCCTCCGCGCGGCCCGCATGGGTTGGTCGCGCGGCTGCTTCCGGGCGCCCGGTGGTGGACCGGCAAACGCGGCCCTCCACGACACTAAGAGCACCTCGCGAGCCCGCCGCAGGGTTGCAATCGGGCACAATCACGGTAGCGTCGCGAAGATGCCGATCGTGGATCGAGCCAGCGGCTCGAGCACCCTCGCTAGTGACGTATTCGAGTTGCTGTGCTCGGTTTGGCCGGCGCTGTGCGACCGCGTACCGGCGGCGGCAGATCTCGGCGCGCGCTGGGCCGAGATGTCCACCGCGTTCATCGAACGTGAAGATGGCCTCCCGGTGGCCCACGCCGGCGTGCTGGAGATCCCTCTGCTCGTGGCGGGCGAGCCACGTCGTGCGGCTGGGATCCACGCGGTGTGCACCTCTGAGGCCCACCGCGGCCGAGGGTTCGCGCGCCGCGTCATCGAGCGGGCCATCGCGCACGCAGAGGATCGGGCCGACCTCGTGCTGCTGCACGCGAGTGCGCCCGAGTTGTACGCGCCCTTCGGGTTCTCCCCGGTCGCGCAGCGCGTGTTCCACTGCGACCGGCCCGAGGGGCGCGGTCCATCACTGCGCAGGCTCGCGGCCACGCCCGAGGACGTCGCGCTGGTGCGACGGTTGTTCGTTGCGCGCGCCCCGGTGTCCCACGTGCTCGGCGTGAGAGACGCCGCCGACATCTTCTTGCTCGATGAATGCCTGGGCTGCGGGACCCTCCGTCGCCTATGGTTCGCCGAAGACCTCGACGTCGTGATCGCCCTCGACGTCGCCGACCGGGTGGCGCAGATCTACGACATCGTCGGACCCAGCCTGCCGCCCTTGGCCGAGATAACCCGTCGGATCCCGGGGCGATTCGACCGCGTCGAGCTGTTCTTCGCGCCCGATCGATTCCCCGGTCCACGTTGGCGCACCCGGGTCATGCAACCACCCGACGTCTTCATGGTCCGAGGGCCGTTTGCGCCCGGTGACGAGATCGCGATTCCGCCGCTTGCTCGGTGCTAACTCGGTCAGTTCAGCTGCTCGGGCGCGCTCCAACCTCGGCGAAGCGATCCTACTTGCCCGCGTCGGGGCCCTTGTCACCGTCCTGAGGGCGCGCGCGCACGCGGATCGTGCTCGAACTGCCCTCGCGATCGATCACCAGGCTCACATCCTGGCCGTCGCGCACGTTTTGGGACGAGAGCAGCAGGGCCGCTGTCGCACAACCCAGGCCGGCGACCCCCTGGCCGTCAATCGCGGTGATCTCGTCGCCCGGCTCGATCCCAGCGGCATCGGCCGCGCCGCCGATCTCGACGGCGATCACCCACAGTCGCTCATTGTCGTCCGGCGCCGGCCGGTCGTCGTCTTTCGCACCGGAAGCGCGCGGGCGTTTGGCGAACGTCGCCACATGCGTCGTGAGCCCGAGGTCTCCGCGCTCGCCCTTGGCCACCTTTCCGGCGGCGACGCCGGTGATCGTGCCAAGGTCCTCGTCTTCATCGCCACCCACCTTGTATTTGGCTGTGGCAACCTGACCCCCGAAGGACGCGTCGCCGTCGATGAACTGGACTTGGCCGGTCCCGGGCGGCACCTCGTCGACCTCAAACTTGCCATCGCCGTCGGTTGTCGGGCCTCCGCCCGTCAGCAGCGAGAGCGCCGCCGACATCGACGGCTCGCCCTTGTCGGGCATCACCATCACTTTGATCCCGGCGATCGGAGCTCCCGTTGCGTCGACGAGCTTGCCACGGAGTCTGGCGAAGCCGGCGAGCGACAGCTTCACTTCCACATCGTCACCGGCCGCGACCTCCACCTCGGTCTGGGCGAAGCCGTCGGAAGATCGGGCGCTCACCTCGTACTTGCCGGGCTCAAGTCGATCGATGCGGAACTCGCCGCGATGCGCCCGCTTGCTGCGGTCGCTGGGCCCCTCGACCGAGATCGTGACATCGCTGGCCTTGGCACCCGACCGTTCGACGACGCCGTGAATGGACGCGAGCGCGGCCAGTTCCAGCTTCACCCTGCTGCCCGGAACGACGCCCTGCTGCCTGACCTTTGCCGCACCCTTCCCGGCCTCGGCAACGACCGTGTACACCCCCGCCCGCAGCTTCGTGATCTCGAACGCGCCGTCGCCGTCGGTCAGCGTTGGCTTCGAGCGCTCGGCGAAGAAGCCGGTCTCCTCGAGGTCGGTCATGGTTTTACTCGCGGGCACCTCGGCCCGCCGCTCGCCGGGGTTTCTCCGTTCGAATCGCTCGGACAGGACCTCCTTGGCGGAACCCTCGAGCATCGCGCTCACCCACGCGTCGACGACCGGTGCGCCTTCGCTGTCGAGCACCACGCCGCGAATGCGACCGTCGCGAGCCTCGACCACCAACTCGAGCCCCTCTGCTCCCAGCGGCGGCACGACCTCGACCTTGACCGGTGCGTTCGGATCCTTCGGGTCCTTCGGGTCGGCCCACCCAAGCGCTGCGCCCCCATCGTCCACCGACACAAGGTATGCGCCGCCCTCGAGGCCACGGAGGGCAAACGTGCCCTGTTCGGTCGTGGTCGCCTGGTTTCCGCCGCCGCCGCCCCTCATGTTGATGACAAGACCGTCGCGCGGACTCGGCTTTTCCGAGTGCGCGCGAACCGTGGCGCCGGCCAAGGGCGTACCGTGGGCGTCAACCACGCGGCCCGACATCGTTGCACGGGGAGCCAGTTCGATCACCAGCCCGTCCTGATCAACGTCGGCCACTTCGATCGTAAGTTGACCCTTGCTTCCGTCGTCACCGATCGCCGTGATGGTAAGTTTGCCGGCGGCAACCGGGGCGAGCTCAAAGACTCCGTCGCCCTCGGCGCGACCCCGCACGAACGCGTTGCCGATCGACGCGAGCACGTTGGAGAGCCCGAGTGACTCCGTGTCGACGCCAACGGTGATCGTCGCCGGCTTCGCAGGCGTCACGCGCCCGCGAAGTGCGACGCCGGGATCCATCACCACCAGCACGTCGTTCACGTCCGCGTCGTCGACCTGTGCGCTGGTGCCGGTGAGGTTCGGCAGTGCCTCCTCGCCCACGGCACCGACCATGTAGTTGCCTTTGCGCACGCCAAGGACCTCGAAGTAGCCATCCGCGGCACTGGGTGTGGTCGCCGCGAACAACGCCGGTGGCTGGAGCGAGAACGCGCCGACGAGCACGCCCTCGAGCCCGCCCTCCTGCTCGTGCCCCCGCCGCACGACGAAGCCCGAGATCTTGAACGCCGCTTCAACCCACACTTCCACGCCGTCGACTTGCTCGGCCACACCGAGCGCAACCTCCACCGGCTCGACGGTGGCATGTTTGTCCGCAACAGCGGTGAGAGCGTGCACGCCCGACGAGAGCCCGTGGAACGTGAAGCGTCCGTCGCCATCGCTGACGACGCGATGGTCGCCAAACCCCGCCACTGTGAATCCGCTGTTATCGCCGTCGCCGGCGATGACCACGGCGCCCGCGACGGGCTCCCCGCCCGGTGAACTGCGAACAATGCCGGACACCGACGCACCGGGCGTCAGCGTGAGCGCCAGATGGCGTGGTCCGTCGGCCACCTCGGCGCCGATGTGGTCGGTGACGTAGTCGTCGTGCTTCGCGGTGACCGTGTAGTGGCCGCTCTTCACCTGAAATGCGAAGCGCCCCTCGTCATCGGTGATCGCCCCGGCCGGGGCGCGATCAAATGACAAGATGTTGCCCTCGTCGACCCGGGTGATCGCCACCAGCGCACCGTCGATGGCGCCACCGCCGATGTCACTGACGGTACCGCTGAGCGTGTGACCGCCCGTCATCAAGACGAGGTCGAAGCCCGTGTTCGCGCGTCCAGCCTCGACGTTGACGGCGAGCAGACGGCCGGGCAGATAGCCCCTCGCACTGGCCCCGAGTGTGTATCGGCCGGGTCGCACGTCGGCGATCGACCACCCGCCACCAGCGTCAGAGGTCACATACTGTGGCGCCGCCGGCTTGCCGGGTGTGCGGCCCTCGGCTTCACCAAAGCCCTTGGGCGTGAGTAGCACGAGCGCCCCCGCGATCCCCTTGCCGTCTTCGCCCACGACCTTGCCGCCCACGCTCGAAGCAGACTGATCGATCTCGCCGCGCTCGCGCGCTGCCAGCTTGTCGCGCACGATGGCGACGCGATCGGGCTTTGTCGACGTCGTCTCGTCGCCCGCCGGTGCGCCCTGCTTTTGACGCCACCACCAGACAGACGCCAGGGCGAGCGAGAGCAGCACCAGCACGGCAGCAGCGAGGCGTCCACGGGACATCGGCGCACCAGTACCGCAACCGGGTCACCAAGATTGCACAACCCGTGATTGTGCCGCCCATAGAGACGATCCCGCGGGCCGAATTACCCTAAAGACAGCGTCCCGCCGGGCGACCGCACCGCGACGACCTCGCCCGGTCCGTACGACATCGGCGGCCGCGCGGCGTGGGCCGCCGGCAGGAGATGCGCGCAACCCCGCGTCGAGCCCCGGCTATGATCAAATGATGCGGTGGCTTACGGGCATCGATCTGCGCGCCAGGAGCAATGGAGCCCTGGAGATGTCGGCGTGGTTGCGGGAGCACTCGCCCGCGTCGGCGGAGCTCGGCGCCCTCCATATCGTCGAGCAACACGCCCGCGTCAGCGTGCGCGATGACGTCCTCGACACCGTGGTCGGGTCGGCCGAAGCTGCGCTCGCTCGCACGAGCGACCAGCAGCCGGGGGGATCGCCGTTTTCGACGGCGCGCGTCGTTATCGCCGATTTCGCCGAGGACGCGCTCGCACAGGCGGCCATGTCCGTCGACGCTCTCGTCGTCGGTCGCATTGCCCCGCGCGCGGGGATCTCGCCCGTGAGGCTTGGACGCGTCGCGCGTCGTCTCCTGCGGCGACTTCCTGCACCCGTCATGGTCGTGCCCCCCGATGTCGTGCGTAGCACCATCGGAGCCGGCCCGATCGTGTTAGCGACGGACCTCGGACCACGATCGGTGAGCGCCGGTCAGCTCGCGCGCCAGTTCGCGAGCGACATCGGCCGCCGGCTGGTCGTGGTGCACGTCACTCCGGCAACGGACGAGCCGCTCTTCGGCGCGGCCTCCAGCCTGGCCCTCGCCGAACCGCGACACAGCGCCGCCGACATCGAGGCGTGGATCGTCGCGAACGAAATCGGCCCCGCAACCCCGCAGCTGCTCGAAGGCGACGCCGTCGAACGGCTTCTGGCCGCCGCGCGCACGCATGGCGCTCCGGTCGTCGTCTGTGGCTCGCGTCGCCTTACCACCGTCGAGCGGATCTTCTCGTCTAGCGTGGGTGTTGAGCTCGCCCGTCGTGCCGATTGCGGTGTGCTCGTGGTGCCGTGATCGAATCCCGCCGCGGGCAACAGAACCGATGCTCGCGCACAATCAGCAGATTTGGCGGCGTTCTACCCGTGCCTGTCGCCTGAACCGTTCCGCCGCCTTGCCCGTGGCAGTCGTGCACGGCCGACCAGATCGGTCCCTCGGCGACCGGCGATCCGAGCTATCGCCGCCCGCGCGGGCCACGCTACAGTGCCGGGAGCGATGGCGGCGTTCCCGAGCCCCAAGCCGTTTTATCTGCGGAGCACGTTCTGGATCTTCGTCGGTCTCGCCCTCGGCGTGGTGCTCGGCGGGTTTCTCCCCGAAGACCAGTACCCGACTGCGTACAAGCTGTTTCGCTTCCTATCGAAGTCGTTCATCCAACTGATCAAGGGCCTCATCGTTCCGCTGCTGTTCGCGACCATCGTGGTCGGCGTCGCCCAGACCGGCGACCTCAAGGCCGTGGGCCGCATGGGCGGCAAGGCGCTGCTCTACTTCGAGGTCGTCACCACCGCCGCCCTTTTCATCGGTCTCGGCGTGGTGAACTGGTTGGAGCCGGGCAAGGGCCTGCCGCTCGACCTGCGCGAACACCCGCAGGTCCCGCTCGCCGAGCAGAAGACGGGTTGGGATATCGCGCTCCACTTGTTCCCCGAGAACCTGATCCAGAGCGCCGCCAAGGGCGACATCCTGCCGGTGGTGGTGTTCGCCACCCTGTTCGGAATCTCGCTCACGCGCGTGCGCGCCGACCATCGCAAGGTCGTGGTCGGGTTCTTCGAGGCGGTGTCGCAGGTGATGTTCAAGTACACCGACATCGTCATGCGACTCACGCCGCTGGGCGTGTTCGGGGCGATGGCATATAACGTAAGCCACATGGCCGCCGGTCGCGAGATCGACGGAGTGTTCGTCAAGGGCTGGCCTGCGGTTGTCCACCTCGTTGGCAGTTATGCCGCCCTCGTGGGAACGCTCTACCTCGCACTGGCGCTCCTATTTGTGCTGGTGTTTCTCCCGGTGATGCTCATCGCTGGCATCCGGGTGATTCGCTTCATCAAAGCGATTCGCGAGCCGGCCGCAACCGCATTTTCCACAGCATCGAGCGAGGCCGCGCTGCCGCGCCTCCTCGAGGACGTGGTCGCGTTCGGTGTGCCACGGCGGGTCGCCAGCTTCGTGATCCCGACGGGCTACTCGTTCAACCTCGACGGCTCGACGCTTTATCTGGTGGTTGCATCGATCACGATCGCCCAAGCCGCCGGCATCGACATGGACATCGGAACGCAGTTGGCGATGCTGCTGACGTTCATGCTCACGTCAAAGGGCGTGGCCGGGGTCCCCCGCGCCACCCTCGTGATCATCGCCGGCACGTGCGCCAGCTTCGATCTGCCCGGCGACGCGGGCGTGGCCATGCTGCTCGCGGTGGACGAGGTCATGGATATGGCCCGCACGATGATCAACGTGATCGGCAACGGGCTCGCCTCCGTAGTGATCGCCAAGTGGGAGGGCGTGTTTGGCAGTGAGCCAGCCGACGTCAACGAGCAGCGCGAGCTCGGCGTGGTCCGCGACGATCCCTGACGAAGGCTCGCACGCCGCTTCGCGCGTGAGGAGCCGACCGCGTTGAACCGGCTGCCGAGCTCCTCACTCCTTCGAGATCCCAAGCCACCGCCGCAACCGACGCGCGCACTGGCGTGACACGCTGACCCGGGCACCCGTCTTGGTGATCGCAACATACCCGCCGGTTGGCTGCGGCTCGAGCATCACCACGGCCCGGAGATTGAGAATCGCTCGGCGATGCACCCGCTCGAATGTATCGCTGGGCAACCGCGCCACGAGATCCTGCAGGCTCATGTCGAGGAGCAACGTCTCGCCCTGGAGCCGGTGCAGGCTCACGAGCGTGCCATCAAACTCGGCGTGGCCGATATCCTCGGGGTCGACCAGCACGATTCCCTGGCGCGTGGCGACCGGGATCCTCGGCAAGCGGATCGGGGCCTCATCGTCTTGGGGCATGGGCGACGAACCCGAGCGGCGACCGAGGATGTTGCCGCGGGCGCGCTCTATGGCTTTGGTGAGCCGGGCCGGATCGATCGGCTTGAGTACGTAGTCGACGGCGCCAAGATCGAATGCGGCGACGGCGTGTTCGGGGTGGGCGGTCGCGAAGATCACGTAGGGACCGTCCTCTGGCAAGAGCGCATGGGCATCGGTTCCGGACAGTCCGGGCATCTGGACATCGAGCACGAGCACGTCCGCGCTGTCGCTGCGCAACTGCGCGAGCACTCCTTCGCCGCCCTCGTGCACGCCGATCACCCTCACCCCCGGCATCGCCTCGAGCAGTCGGACCAGGCGTTTGCGCGCCTGCAGCTCGTCGTCGGCCACGATCACACGAAGCTCGAGCTCGCCGACCTCACTCATGTTTCGACCTCCGGTTCGCGTCCACGGGGCAGCTCGACAGTCGCGCGCGTGCGGTCGCCGAGATCGCGGAGGCGCAGCGTTGCGCGGGCCCCGTGGGCCAGGGCGAGGCGCTGCTCGACGAGCGCGATCCCCTCGCCGCCCGCACGGGGGCCGGCGTAGCCGCCCGGGTTTTCCACCGTGACCTCCACCCCCTCGCCCTTCTTCTCGGCGCTCACGACGATACGACCCCGCCGCGAGCCGCGCGGCCCGTGCTTGACCGCGTTCTCGCACAGCGGCAGAAGCACAAGGGGTGGTACGCGCACGTCGGCGAAATCCATCCCACTCGCGATCTCTAATTCGAAAAGATCGGGATCTCGGACGAGATGGAGCTCGAAAAGCTCGCGACAAACGGCGAGCTCCTCGGGCAACGACCACGAGGTCCGCCGGCTGGCGCCGAGGATCGTGCGCAGCATCTGCGAGAGGCGCATGATCGATCGTTCGGCCATCTCGGGATCCTCGCGGCACCATTCGGCGATGGCATTGAGGGTGTTGAACAGGAAGTGGGGATCGAGGTGGCTGCGCAGGGCCAACAGTCGAGCGTGCTCGGCCTGACGCCCGAGGTCGTCGGCACGGGCCCGCGCTCGGGCAAGCCCGGCCTCGAGATCGATGTCTCGTCCGAGGCCATAGCCACCGACCCAAAACAACGCCATCGAGACGATCAAGCTCGCGTTGGTCGTCATCAACGTCGGACCGAGGCCGAATAGCCGCGGGAACACGACACCGGTGAGCGCAACTGTGCCGGCTCCCATGGTCGCAAACACGACCAACCGACCGAACGGCGCGTCAAAGGTATTCGGTGACGCGTCTGGGTCGCGAAACAGCGCGCGCCAGGTCAGCGGGCCCAACAGGATGAACGCACCGATCATGGCAGCGCCGACCAAACCGGCCAGCGGCTCGCGCGAGAGCCGGACCTGCGCCAGCAGCAGCGGTATGGCGACCACGGCGATGGCGAGCGCACGCTTGGGTACGGCCAGCGCGATCAGCGTGCTGCGCAACAGGGAAGGTCGAACCACGGAGCCCCAGCGAGGGTACCAGGCGGATCGCAGCTTTCCAGACTCGCCGCCCAGCACTGCCCTGGGAGACCAAGGGGCGACGGCGCAATGCGTGCCACGGTTGACGCCACCTCGCCGGCGGTGCACTAGTGATGACCGATGTCGAAACTGCCCCGCCGCCGCGTCGCTTCGCTCGCATCCGCGCTCGTGGTCTCGTGCGGTGGGGGAGCCAGTGACGTCTCGGGGACATCGGCGGCGGACTCGACGAGCACCGCGATGACGACATCGACCTCGGGTCCCGTCGCGACAAGCGGCGGGATCGAGACGAGCGGCGCGATCGACACGAGCACCGGGTCGAGCGCCAACTCGACGGCGTCGACCACCGGTCCTGATCCCGACGCGATCGCTGTGGCCGTCGGATACGGGGTGCAAACGGTGCGAAGCAGCGACGGCCGCAATTGGACCGACATGCAGGTGGTGGATCCGCAGGGAGGCGACGATGAGAACGTCCTGCGCGGTGTCGGCTACGGCTCAGGCGTGTTCATCGCGGTCGGTGGCGCGGCCCTGGGCTTCTCCCTGCGATCGGTCGATGGGATCAACTGGACCGACGAGAATCGCACGCCCGCGAGCTTCCTTTCCGACGTCGCCTTCGTCGGCGGTGTCTTCGTGGCGGCCGGGGGCAATGGCCTGCGCATGCGGTCGCTCGATCAGGGCGTGACGTGGCAGGACGCGAGCATGGGCCTGTCGGCCCACTTTCGCGCGATCGCGAGCGACGGGACGATTGCGGTCGCAGTCGGCAGCACCTACGGCGGCGATCCGATCCAGGGCGTGGTGTCGACCACCTCCGATGGCGCGAGCTGGAGTCCCCCACAGATCGGCGGCCCTGGCTACACCTCGATCGCCGCGCACCCCGGCGTGTTCGTGGCGCTGGACGGGGCAGGCACGATTCACGTCTCCGCAGACGGGGTGAATTGGCAAGATGCCGACACCACCCTGCCCGCAGGGCTCCACCGCGTGATCGCGACGGAGAACGGCTTTCTCGCCGACGGCGACGGTGGCTATTGGGCCTCACAGGACGGCATGGCGTGGGAGCTCCTCCCCTCGTCCAGCGTCTACGCGCCCGTCGCCGACATCCGCGGAACAACCCTCTCGATCGCCTCGCCAGGTCTCCTGGCGTCCGACGATCTCGTGACGTGGGAGCCGGTCTACACGTCGGTGGCTTCGGGGATCAACGACGTCGCCGTCGGTGCGCCGGGGTGAACGTTACGGAGCGACGCGGAACTGCAAATCCACCGCGTCCTCATACCCACGCGAACGTTGGCGAATCGGCGGCTTCACGGCGGCAGTCCCGGCGAACCGAGCGACAGACCGAGCGTCACCGCCTCGGCGGCCGCTCGCTCGCGTATCCATATCGGCACGTCGCTTTGGCGAGCAAGCACCCTGAGATCCGCCCGCGCCGCTTCATTGGCCCCCAATCGGCGACGCATCACGGCGCGCTCCATCCGAATCACAGCGTGCTCTGGTGCCCGCTCGACCGCGCGATCAAGCGCCGCCATTGCCGGTCCAAACTCCGCCACTCGCTCGTAGGCGAGGGCCAAGTTGAAATAGTGGGCGGCTGGGGGCGCGGGTCTGCGCGTGCGGGGCCAGAGCGCCTGCAGAGCGATCAACGCGCCGACAATCAACGGCCCGCGGAGGTTCGCGAGCGGCGCCCA
>CADEGN010000032.1:28817-42614 GCA_902826865.1 uncultured Myxococcales bacterium | reverse complement strand
TCGGTCGGGTCGGCGAAGGCGGCATGGGCATCGTGTACGCCGCCTACGACCCTGAGCTCGACCGCAAGCTCGCGCTCAAGCTCCTGCATCACGACGTCGGTGACCGCGCTGAGGCCCGACGCACGCGCCTGGTCCGTGAGGCCCAGGCGATGGCGCGTCTGACCCACCGCAACGTCATCGTCGTGCACGACGTCGGCACCCTCGACGATCAGGTGTTCGTGGCGATGGAGTTCATCGACGGAGAAAGCCTGGCGAGTTGGTTGACAGTGCCGCGGGCGTGGAGCGACGTGCTCGGCGTGATGGTCCAGGCGGGGCGCGGGCTCGAGGCTGCCCACGCGGCCGGGTTGGTCCACCGGGATTTCAAGCCGGACAACGTGATGATCGCTGCGGGCGGACGTGTGGTTGTGACCGATTTCGGCCTCGCGCGTGCCGCCGGTGGCGGCGACGAGTCAGCCGTTTTGCCGAGTCCGATCGATGATGTACGTCCACCGGCCAGTCGTGGTCCGCTATCGGCGACGGTCACCGCCGCCGGTGCGATCATGGGCACGCCGGCGTACATGGCCCCGGAGCAGCATGAGGGCCGCAACGCCGACGCGCGCAGCGATCAGTTTTCGTTCGCGGTGGTGTTGTACGAGGCGCTGTGGCGCCAGCGCCCGTTCCCCGGCGAGGACTTCGCATCCTTGGCCTACAGCGTGACCGCGGGGAATGTGCGCATGCCACCCAATGAACCGCAGGTCCCAGGCTGGCTCGAGCGCGTGGTGTTCCGGTCGCTCGCGCTAGCGCCTGAGCGACGCTACCCCAACATGACCGCGCTTCTCGACGAGCTCACGCGCGATCGGACCTGGCGCCCGCGCTGGTGGGCGATCGCGGCCAGCGCAGCCGCGGCCGCGGTCACCGGGGTTTACGCCGGCTGGGTCCTCGACCCCGAACCAGCGCCGTGCGAAGCCGGAACCGCCCACGTCGAGCCGGTGTGGAATGAGGCCCGCGCACGGGCCATCCGCACGCGCTTCACCGCGACGGGACTCAGCTACGCGGAACAACAATGGCCAGCCATCGAGACCGAGCTCGACGCCTACGTACGCGACTGGCTCCGTGGGTACATCGACGCCTGTGAAGCCACCCACGTGCGTGGCGAGCAGTCCGAGGCCCTGCTCGACGCACGTATGCTTTGCCTCGGGGGCCGTCTCGACGAACTCGCTGCGGCGGTCGATCTGCTCGAAACTGCAGAGGCACACGTGGTCGAGCGCGCGCTCGCGACGGTGCAGGGCCTGCCCCGCTTGCGTGCGTGCGCCAACACCGAGTCGCTCCTCGACCCGGTGCCACCGCCCGATGATCCGGCCGTTTCCGCGGACGTGATGGCTCTTCGCCCCGAACTGGCCAAGGTCGGCGCGCTTCAGCGCGCGGGCGTGGGAGACGTCGGCCTGCCGGCCGCGCGGGCGCTCGTCGGTCGCGCGCGGGAGACCAACTACCAGCCGGTCATCGCCGAGTCGCTGATCCTGCTCGCGCGGCTCGAAGACGATCGTGGCGAGGGCATGCCGGCGCAGGCCCACCTGCGCGAGGCGATTACCGCGGCTCTGCGAGGGCGCGCCGATCGTCTGGCGGCGCGTGCTGCGGTTGCGTTGGTCGACGTACTCGGCCGCGATCGAGAGGCGGCTCTTGAGGCGGAATCGTGGGCCGAGCTTGCGGACGCCCTGCTCGCGCGCACCGGCGGGGACGCCGAGCTCGAAGTTGAACTGTTCGGGATGCGGGCCGATAGCCGGCGCGCCGCCGGCGACTGGGGCGGTGCCCGCGTGCAACTTGAAGGTCTTGTCGCCACCCTTGAACGCGCCCACGGACGGGAAGATGTACGCGTCGCCGATGCCATCGTGGAACTCGCCGATGCACTTGTGCACGTTGGCGACCTCGCGCGCGCACGTGGGTTGCTAGAACGCGCAGCAGCCATCGATGAGCACGCGGTTGGCCTCGATCACCCGAAGACCGCGGCGGTGTTCGCACAGTTGGGCAACGTATGTTTGGCGCTCGCTGATTTGGACGGGGCGATCGAGCATCTCGAGCGGTCGATCTCGGTCGGCGAGGCCGCCCACGGTGGCGACGCACCTGAGCTCGTTGTTCCGCTGGTTACCGCGGCCCGAGCGTTCGTGGAGCGCGGGCGATCCGACGCGGCCGCGCGCATGCTTGCGCGCGCCCAGACCATTGGTTCTCAAGTGCCGCGCTTGGCCGGAAGTGAACGAGCCGCGATCGAGATCGGTCTCGGCGAGCTGGCCCTCCACCGCGGCGAAGCGCCAGCCGCTCTCGATCACTCCGCCGCGGCGCAGGTAGTGCTTGGCACCACTGGCGATACCGAACGCAGTGCCGCCGCCGATGTGCTCGCGGCCGAGGCTCTGCTCGCCCTCGGTCGTCGGCGCGATGCTGGCGTACGAGCCCGTGCCGCGTTGGCGCTGGTCGAGCGCGAACAGCTCCGCGAGCCTGGCCTCCGCGCGCGGATCGACGATGCGCTGGCGCGCTCGGAGAGCACGACCGGGGCTGGGCGTCGCTAGTATCTCGCTACGCGCGTTCCCGCAGATCCATGCCGTCAGACCGCTGCGCCGTCAGGGACGAGCGTCACGGCGCGACGCGGTCCGCGTCGTCGCGGGCCGGTGTCGCCGAAGGTCGACTCGCCGGCGGGTCCGACAGCCTCCACTGTGGCGTCGTGATCAGTCGCGCGCCCCGACGATAGCGGACGTACGACCAGATCCACTGTGTGAACACCAGCATTCGGTTGCGAAAGCCGACGAGATAGAGAATGTGTACGAAACACCAGGCCAGCCAAGCGACGAACCCCGCCATCCGCACGTTGTGGCTCTCGACCACCGCGAACGCCCGACCGATCGTGGCCATGGAGCCCTTGTCGAAGTACACGAATGGCTCCCGGCCGTGATTGCGCAGGTCGGCGAGGATGTTGCGGGCGGCAGCGCGACCCTGCTGAATCGCCACAGGCGCCAGACCCGGGGCCGGCACGCCGCTGATCTCGAATCGCGCCTGATCGCCGATCACGAACACCTCGCGATGATCGGCCAAGCAGAGCTCGGCGGTCACCGGCACCCGGCCCGCGCCGTCGAGGGATCCCGTCAACGAAGTGCCGAGCGACGAAGCGTGGACCCCGGCCGCCCACAAGACCGTCGCGGCGCGGACGAACTCGTCGCCGGCACGAACGCCGTGCTCGTCGATGTGGGTCACGCGCGTGCTTGTCCACAGCGTCACACCGAGGCGCTCGAGCGTTCGCGCCGCCGCGCTCGAGAGCTCGGGGTCGAACGACGACAGGATCCGCTCGCCGCCCTCAATCAGAATGACGCGAGTGGCCGACGGATCGATACGACGGAAGTCCCGAACCAGCGTATGTCGGCTGAGCTCGCCGAGGGCGCCGGCCAACTCGACGCCGGTTGGTCCCCCGCCGACAACGACGAACGTGAGCAGCTCGCGACGCTTGTCGCGATCGGGCTCGAGCTCCGCGCGTTCGAACGCGGTCAGCACGCGGCGGCGGATCTCGGTGGCTTGCTCGAGGGTTTTGAGGCCCGGCGCGTGGACCTCCCACGCGTCGTTGCCGAAGTAGCTGTGGGTCGCTCCGCAGGCGACGATCAGGTAGTCGTAGGGAAGGGTGCCGGTGGTCGTCACGACCTCGCGCGCCGCGGTGTCGATTCGGCGCGCCTCGCCGAGGCGAACCGAGACGTTGGCGTAGCGTTCGAGGATCGAGCGAATCGGCATGGAAATGTCCGCCGGCGACAGACCGGCGGTCGCGACCTGATAGAGCAGCGGCTGGAACAGGTGGTGGTTGCGGCGATCGACGACGGTGATCTCCACGTCGCGCCCGGTGCCCGCCGCGAGGGTCTTGGCGGCGGTCAGGCCAGCGAAACCGGCGCCGAGGATCAGCACGCGCGTGGGTGCCGGCTGCGAGGCCACGAGTCCGACCATCGTCTGGCCGGCAGTGTACGTGATGAGCGGCGGGCGGCGAGCTGTGATCGCGGCTTGTGAGGGCATGATGCCGCTCCCCACGTTCGCGCCCGCTTCGCGGGGACGCATTGGGATCGACGCTACCGTCGGCGGACGACTGCGTTAGCTCGGATCGCTTCGCCCCGGCTTGTGCCCGCGCCCCAGCAGGTATTGCTCGCGGCTGCCCGCCCGGGTCGCTTCCGTATGCACGGCTTTCACCTCCGCGAACTGGGCCCGCATGCGCACGAGTAACGCGGCGAAACCCCCGCCCTGGAACACCTTCGCGGCGAAGTGTCCGCCTGGGCGCAACACGACCTGCGCGATCGTCAGCGCGCGTGCGCAGAGCTCCTCGCTGCGGTACTGGTCGCTGTTGCGATCTCCCGTGGTGTGCGGAGCCATGTCGCTCAGCACGGTGTCGAACGGGCCAAACTCGTCGCGCAACGCGGCTGCATCGAGGCCCTCAGCATCGCCAACCCGTGGATGCACCCACGTCGGCAACGCCAGCTCGACGGCACGCAGGTCGATGCCGACGACGAGCCCCGCGGGGCCCACGCGCTCGGCGGTGTATTGCATCCACGAACCCGGCCAGCAGCCAAGGTCGAGGACCTTGCGACCGGGCTGGAGCAGGCGAAAGCGCTTGTCGAGTTCCTCGAGCTTGAATACCGCACGTGCAGCAAAGCCGCCCTCGCGTGCGCGGCGAAAGGCGGCATCGTGCCGAGCGTCGCGGGTGTCGAGCTTCTTGCGCCGGCTCACCCTCGCTCGCGTCTCAATTCTTCTCGCGCTTCTCGGTGCCGTGGCCCTTGCGGATGACAACCTTGCGGGCCGCTTGCACGACGACGAATTCGTTTGCCGCACCCGGGACGGGCCCGCGCACGAGCAACACGCCTTGCTCCGGCAAGATCTTCGCCACGCGCAGGTTCTGGGCCGTCTGGCGCACGGAACCCATGTGGCCGCCCATGCGCTTGCCGCGGTGGACCTTGCCCGGCGTTAGGCGGCAGCCGATCGAACCGCCGTGACGGAAGTACTCGTGGGTGCCGTGGGTGTTCGGCTTGCCGCCCACCTTGTGACGACGCAGGCTGCCCTGAAAGCCCTTGCCCTTCGTCGTACCGACGACGTCGACGTATTGACCCTCGGCGAAAACATCGAGGGCGATGTCGCCGCCGACTGGGAACTTGGTGAGGGTGTCCGCGGCGACGCGGAACTCGCGGACAAACTTGCGCGGCGCAACACCGGCCTGCTTGAAACGCCCGAGGTCAGCCTTGGTCATGCGCGTCGGCTTCTGGTCCTCGAAGCCGACCTGCAGGGCCGTGTAACCGTCGCGTTCGAGGGTACGGTGGGCGAGCACCGTGTTGCCGCGCACGGCGAGCACCGTGACCGGAATACGAGTTCCGTCCTCGAGAAAGATCTGCGTCATCCCGAGTTTCTTCGCGAGCATGCCGGGCTGGAGGTTCATGGCGTTGGTCTCCCCAGGGCGTGGGGGCCGCGACTATGGCCAAGGCGCCCGGGGCCGTCAAGCAGGGTGAGCGGGCGCCTGCAAGGGCCGGGGTGGCCCTTCAGGCCGGGCCGGCGAGGGTCGGGCCAGCGGAGCGCCACGGGCGCGCGATCGATGAACGTGCCCTGCGGCGGCCCGCTCACCCGCCAGCTCCATCGCCGAGCCCGTCGAAGGCTCCGGGGAGGCCTCCAGGTTGTGTCTCGAAGCAGGTGAGCTCGCGCCCCCGGGTGCGCCCATGCGGCGGCACCCTCGGGCAGCAGACGCGCGGCTCAGCCGGTTTCCGGCACGCGCGCGGCACCGATCCCGGTCAGCGCTCGATCGACGCTCTCCCAGTACGCGTCGCTGGAGCTGCTGCTCACGGCCGACGCGTTGGCGCCGGCTTGGCTGCGCGGGTTGTTCTGCACGACGGACACCGCCACGAGAGCCTGGCTCGCGACGCGCGTCTGGCAGGCGATGCGCGGCGCGGGATCGCCGAGACACACGACCCGCAGCCAGCCCGCGACTGCGCCGCCATCGAACCGCGCTGCGCCCGTGATGCGTGCGTCTTCGGCCCGATCGGTCTCGATCACACCGACGCAAGGGCGGGCGAGCGCGGCGGTGACGACGTCGTTGCGGTGGCGATGGCGTCGCTCGTCGAGGGCGTGGGGCGTGAGCGACTCGGCGAGGTATCCGTACGCCGTCGAGCTGAGCCAGTGCGGCGCGTCGAGCCTCGGCAAGCGCTCGCCGGCTGCGATGGCGCGGAGCACCGGGCGGTGTACGATCTCGATCGCGCTCGGCACCGCTGCGCAGCGCTGCTCGACAGGCGCGGGCGCGTTCGCGAGGACGCCCTCGATCGCCGCGAGTCGCGGCACCGCGCCGCTTCGGATCGAGTCCCACTCGCGTCGGAGCGGCTCGATCGCTTCCCTCGCTCTCTCTGCTTCGGCGTTCGTCCACGCCGACCAGCCCCAGAGCGATCCGCCGGCGACGACGAGCACGATCGCCGCGATCGCCATCGGGCTCGACAGGCGGTCTTTCCACGTGGGTGGCCGGTAGTCGTTGAGCATGCGCGCCTGGGATGGTACGCGCGCGCGCGCGGCGAACCACGCACCCACCGGCCACCTCAATCCGCGGTTCAGCGCCGCCGTCCTGTGCCTGACGGCTCGCCGAGGAGGGCGACGTCGTCACGAGGTACCGTCGTTCCTCGCTCCTCGAGGCCTGGCCTGTGGCCGCGTGATCGAGCCGCTCGCGTGGCACCCGTTGCCCGACTGACCCATACGCGTGCTGGATGTCGAGGGGGTTCGATCTCGCCGCTGGTGCGGCAGTTCCTGACTACGCGAGCGAGAACGTGGCGCAGGCCCTCGGCGTGCCCGTGTAGAAGCCGCGGGTGCTCGTCGGGTTGGACAGACTGCTGCACGCATGATACAGCTATCTGCATGCGAACGACCCTCGACCTCGACGACGCGCTCCTGGCCGCTGCGCGGGAGCGAGCAGCGCGCAAGGGCAGCACGCTGACCGCGTTCATTGAGGAGGCGCTGGCGGCCGCGCTGGCGCCCGCGCCGGCCCGCTCGAAGCGGTTCCAGCTGCGCTGGAAGACCCACCGCGGCAAGCTGCAGCCCGGGGTGGACATCGCCGACAGGGACGCACTGTTCGACCGCATGGAGGGCCGGCGGTGATCGCCGTCGACACCAACATTCTGGTCTATGCCGATCGCGAGGAGATGCCGCTGCACGACCAGGCGGTGGCGGCGATCCGAAGACTGGCCGAAGGGCGCGAGGCCTGGGCGTTGCCGGTGTTCTGCATCGGCGAGTTCGCGCGTGTGGTCTCGCATCCGCGTGTGTTCGATCCGCCGACGCCCGCGATCGAAGCCCTCGACGCGATCGATGCGTTGCTGGAGAGCCCGTCGGTCCGACTCCTGACACCGGGCCCGCGGTACACTGCGTTGCTCCGCCAGGCGGTGGAGGGCTCCGGTGCGCGGGGCAATCTGATCTTCGATGCGCAGATCGCCGCTGTGTGTCTGGAGCACGGCGCCCGCACACTGCTCACCGAGGATCGCGACTTCTCGCGCTTCGCTGGAATGGTCGTACAGCCACTGACCGCGTTCGCAGCTGAGCGACGTTGAAGCTCACCGCGGGGGCGGCGGTTGGCCTCGGCGAGAGACGTTCGAGGAACGCGTGGCTCCACCGACGTCTGCGCCCATCGCAGGGCGCGCGAATCCCCAGGAGGTATCGGAACCACTCTGCGGGATCACGCACGCCGCGATTCTACCGGTACCGATCGGCCGAAGGCGCGCTGGCAAGCGTGGGGTTCGGTCAATCCCCCCGGTTGACGCGCGCCTCGAGCTCGGCGATGGCGCGACGGGCGTCGGCGACAGCCTCGCGGACCATGGCCCGTGGGTGCCAGGCGAGGCCGGCGAGGCGGCGCTCGGCTCGGCGCCGGTCCGCGTCGTCCCGGGCGATCCGCCGCCAGGCGTAGGCGGCCCGTACCCGGGTGATTGCCGGCGCGCGCCAACTTGCAGCCAACCGCGCGACCGGTTCGACCGCCGTAGCCGGGGCTGCGGGGCCGAGAACCGCGAGTGCCTCGAGGGCGCGGTCGCGTTCTTCGGCGCGACCCACGGCGGCGGTCAAACGCATGCCACCCTCGCGTCGACCGTTGGCGACCAGCACGAGCGCCGCCTCGAGCCCGATCGCCCCGGGGTCATCGACCAACGGGGCGAGGGCGTCGCAGCTCGCATCGGTGAGCGCGGGCAGGTGGGCGAGCGCCGCGACGATCTGCGTGCGGACCTCGGCATTGCCCTCGCGCGGCAGGGCGGCCACCAAGCTCGGCTCGGCCCGCGCGTCGCAGACCTCCACGAGGGCGAGGGCGGCCTGGAAGCGGAGATCGGCGTGGGGCGATGCGAAGGCCGCATGCAGCCGCGATGCGATCGTCGCTCGCACCGCGTGATCGACCGGCGCTGCCGCACCCACGTGGGCCAAGGCGATCACCGCCGACTGGCGCAACCACTGCGACGCGTCGTCATCGCCGCCGATCTCAAACCACGGCACCACGCGGTCGACGACCTCTGGCCGCCCGACGAGGCCGAGCCCAATCGCCGCGTAGCCGCGGACGTCAGCAGAGGAATCGTCGAGCGCCGCGAGCAAGCGCGTGCGCACGCGATCGCCCAGGCCGTGGTCCTCATCGGCAAGCCATGCCGGCGCAGGGCGGCCGAGCTCGGCGAGCATGGCGAGCGCGAGGTTCCGGACACCCGCGATCCGAACGCCGACCGCCGGTTCGTCGGCGTCGCGTAGCGCGGCGGGCAGTGTCATCTCAGGTCCGAGCATGGGCGCTGGGGCGCTCCTGGGCGATATCTCCGAGCTCGAGAAGCGCTTGCTCGAGGACGAGTCTGGCGTTGGCGTTGTTGGCGATCCGTCCTTGCAGCTCCAGCAGCACATCTGCGGCGCGGGACCAACCCGCAAGCGAGCCCCACGGGTCGTCGAGGCCGGGAATCGGTGCACGTGCGCGGATGAGCTCACGCAGGTGGAGCAGCCAAAGCTCGCTCATGCGCAAGGTGGCATTGCGCTCGCGCGCAGGCTTGCCGGCGGTCGGGCCGGCGGTCGCCGCCGCCCAAGCGCGGCCGAGCTCGCCCTGTTCCCCGGCGAAGATCTCCGCCGCTCCCACACGCACCGCCGCGACCGCCGCTCGCACGAGATCGGCGGTGCGATCGAGCATGGGATCGAGTGCGAGCTCCACGGCAGTTCCGGCGCTCCCATCCGCCAGGCGCGCGGCGAGCTCGCGCCGGTCCGGCGGCACGGGCTCGGCCTCATCACCGCGACGTGCAAGCGCCTGGTCGAGGGCGTGCGCCACGTCTGCCTCGTCAAGGCGCCCGAGCCGGATCGTCGCACACCGGCTTAGGATCGTCGGCAGGATCGCGTCGAGCCCGGTGGCGATGAGAAAGAAGTGGACGCCGGGGTTGGGCTCCTCGAGCGTCTTGAGCAAGGCATTGAACGCCTGCTCGGTCAGCGCCTCGGCTGGATCGAAGATCACCACGTGTCGGTCGCCCTCGAACGGTGCCAGCTGTAGGCGTGTGGCGAGCTCGCGCGCCACCTCGACCTTGATCTTGCCGCCCGCGTCCTCCGGCGTGATCCACTCCACACCGGTGTGGCGATCGTTCTCGATGCGGTGACAGCTCACGCACGTGCCACAACCGATCCCTGGGGCGACAGGGCAGTGAAGTGCCCGCGCCATCGCCCGGCACAGGGTGGCCTTGCCGACCCCGCGCGGCCCGACCACAAGCAGCGCATGGTGGAGCTGCCCGCGCGCGAGCGCCCGGGTGAGCTGGGCCTGGGCGGCCCGGTGGCCACGCACATTCGGGAACTGGGCCGGGGGCTCCGACATTTCAGCGAACTTCGGCGCCGCGGAGCATAGCAGAATGTTGCGGGTGTCCTGGCGCGCGGGCCGGGTTCTTGTACGATCGCTGTCGTGATCGGTCGCGCGATCGGTCGCGCGAGGGAGCCGCCGATGTCCGACAGCAAGCCTGGCCTTCTGGGCCGCCTCAAGCAGAGCATCTCAAGCACGCTCAACAGCGCGGTCGAGGCCGTCTCCGATCCCGGCCAGGAGGTCGCGCTCATGCTCGACGACCTCGCCGCGCAGATCCAGGCCGCCGAGAAGGATCATCACCAGGCGGTGGTGGATCGCAAGATGATGGAGCGTAAGGTCGAACAGCTGGCCAAAGACGAGGCCGACTGGCAAAAGCGCGCCGAGACGGCGCTGCGACTCGGCGACGAGGACCTCGCGCGTCAGGCCCTGCGCCGCAAGGGCGAGATTACCGCGTTGCTGACGGATACCCGCGCAGCCCTTGCTGATCAGACGCATCTGGTCGAGAGCATGGGCAAACACGTTGCGACCTCGAAGCAGAAGCTCAAGATGCTCAACCTCCGGCGCGGATCGTTGATGGCGCAGGCACGTGCGGCCAAGCGCGGCGTCATGCCCGGACAGCTGAGCGACGGCGGGAGCTTGTCACGAATCGACGACATCGAGTCCCGCATTGCTTCGCTCGAAGCGCTCAACGAGGTCCAGGCGGAGATGTCTGCTGAAGTCCAAGAGGCCGCGATCGATGCCAAGCTCGCAAGCCTCGGGGAAACCAGTGCGCTCGACGATGAGCTCGCGGCGCTCAAGGCCAAGATGGCCGCACAGCAGAGCCTGCCGCCCGGCCAGAGCTCGGACAAGCCATGACGCGGGGGCGGCCGGCCGCCGACGCGCCGGCGCTTGCATCCGCGATCGGCCTCGGCCTGGCCCTGGCCATCGTGCTCGCAGCCGCGTTCCCTTACTTCGAGAAGACCCGTAACGCCAACGAGCTCCCGCGGATCCTGCAGGCGATCGCGTGGCTCGAT
Organism: uncultured Myxococcales bacterium; assembly: GCA_902826865.1. GTDB lineage: Bacteria > Myxococcota_A > Polyangia > Nannocystales > Nannocystaceae > Xiheibacterium. The sequence continues at coordinate 31,811 of CADEGN010000032.1, read as the reverse complement.
CGCGGGACGTGGTCGATCGATGGTTTGGCCGTGGATCCAGGGCCAGACACGGCCAGGGGCGTCGACGGTCGGCTTTACCCCAACAAGCCGCCGGGCACGACCCTCGTGACAATCGTGGCGGTCGCGACCGCGCGGGCCCTGGCCGATGCCGATGCACCGGTGAGCCTCCGCGACGCGACATGGTGGGCGCGGTTGCTGGGCGGAGTGCTGCCGACCTTGGCCCTCGGCGCGGCACTTTGGCTACGGCACGCACGGGCGCTCGGAGTGCGTAGCGTCGAGGCGGGCATCGTGACGTGGGTGCTCGCCACACCCGCGGTGGTCTACGCCCATCTTCTCTACGGTCATGCTTTGGCGGCGGCGGCCGTGGGTATCGGCGTGTGCCTGTTGGGGGCGGCCGTCGATGGGTCGCCGGGCCGTCGCGCTCTCGCGTTGGCGGGGTTCGGCGGTGCGCTCGCAGCCTTCGCCGTCACGGTCGAGTACGCCGCGGCGTTTGCCGCCGGGCCGATCGGGATCTGGCTTGCGCTTGCCTGCCGGAGACCCGCGCCGCGCCGAACCGTCGTTGTGGCGATCGCCGGCGCGCTCGTGCCGATTCTCTGGCTCGCCCGCTACCACGATCTCGCGTTTGGATCGCCTTGGCAGACCGGCTACCACCACGCCACGGTCGCTGACTTCGCGGCCAAGCACAGCCAGGGCCTTCTCGGCCTTGGTTTTCCGACTCTCGAAGGAATTCGCACCCATCTGCTCGCGCCGGGCGGTGGCTTGCTGTGGTGGGCACCCGCGCTGGTGTTCGGGATCGCGGGACTGGTGGCGCTGGTGCGCCGGGCTGGGCCTCGGCGGGCTGAGGCCGCCGTTCACCTCGGAATCGTGGCGACCTTCCTTTGGATCACATGCAGTCTGTCTTTCGCAGGCGGTTGGCGCGTCGGCCCTCGCTATGCCGTCGTCGCGCTTCCGTCGCTCGTGCTCGGCTTCGCCGCAATGTGGTCGTGGGTTCGTCGCCGACCGGGGTGGATCGCCGCGTATTCTGTGCTCGTCGGTCACTCGGTCGTCGCCTGCGGCCTGGCCGCGAACCTGTGGCCGCACCTCGACCTGGAGCACGTGCGCGCCCCGGTGGCCGAGGTGTTGCTGCCGCTGTGGCAAGGATCACTGCGCCCCTACGGTCCGCTCGGGGTCGTCGCAACCGTGGATGTCACCGCCATCGGCGTGGTAGGTGCGTGGGTTTGTCTCGTCGTCGTGGCCATGCGCGCCATCGAGCTCAGGGCCCGCGATACCGCTACCCTCGTGGCCGGTGCAGTTGCGGGGGTTGTCCTACTTGGGGCCCATCGCTGGCTTGGGCGCCACCGCGATGGCCCGCGCAACCTCGCCTACGTCCAAAGGGTGTGGGAGCCACGGGACGGGGTTGCGGGCCCGAGCACTGTGCTCCCCGCTCGCAGTCGTGGCGACCGAGGGCAATAGGTCCATCGACTAAAATCTCGATGCGAGACGGATCCGCGCCGGTGGCAGTGATCAAGGCGGTGCAATGCCCTTCCGCGGCCGCCGTCGAAGTTGTACGTTCGTCGAACGCGGCTGCGCCGGATCCCCCGCCAAGCCGACGTCGAACACACGCGGAGCCGCCCGAGATGTTTATTGAAGCGCTGTTGCTGTTCGCAATCCACGAGCACGCCGTTGCTGAAGAACAGTCGCTTGACGCGTTTGACGTCGAGCTCACCACTGTCAGCCCAACGCCCTACGCGATGTTTGTCGACGTGGAGAGCGCGCCGGCACCGACCACCCGCGGCGCCCGCGGTCGCCCACCGGTGGTCACCCCCGGTGGCAGCAAACCCAAGCGCCCAGCCGGGCCGGTGTTCCCACCGGGCGCGGGTCGAATGCGTACGCCCGCCTCGGAGCTTGCCAAAGCTCGCCTGCGCGCAATGGTGCCGGTGGGTCCAGCACACGTACGTCTTCCGGTGCGCGCACCAGGTCAGAAGGGCGCGACGCGCAAACCGAAGAAGCTGCCGCGTAGTGTCTTTACAACGGTGACGAATCGCAAACACATCGAGGCACGCGAGAAGGTTGCGCCGGCGGCGATCCGCACGCAGCTCGCCAACATGCGCAGCAAGTTCAAAGCCCGCCGCTTTCGCGTGGGCTACACCAAGGCGATGGACATCCCGCTCGCCCAGCTCACCGGTTTGCGCGAGCCACCCGACTTGAAGAGCCGGATGCAGAAGCAAAACGTCGTCGCGCGCGGTGTGCTCGCGCGGCGTGGCGTCCGAGGTTTGCCGAATCTCATGCAGCTGGCGGTTCGCAAGCCCAAGGTCCTGCATCGCGACGCCTCCGGGGGCGGACCGATCGTCGAACCGAAAAACAAGGGCGGCAGCGTGCCGGTCGATCACCCCGTTGCGCCGAGCGTGGGCGACTCCGTGTGCTCTCCGTCGGGGACCGCGTGGAGCTGGAAGGAGCACGTGGCCCCACCGCGGTCGCAGGGTACCTGCGGGAGCTGCTGGGCATTTGCCCCCACGGCTGTGCTCGAGGCGGCCCACAACATCGCCAACGGCGTGGACAAGAACCTCAACCTCTCCGAGCAATACGTCGTCGATTGCGGTGAAAGTGATTTCGTCTCGGGCCGGGACATCGGTGATTGCGCCGGTGGCTACACCCCGTGGGTGTTCGACTTCCTCCAGCGCAACGGATCGGTCAACGAGATCGAATCGCCTTACCTGCAAAAGAACGGGCAGTGCAATCACAAGCTCAAGCCGGAGTACAAGGTCGCGGCCTGGGGCTTTGTCAACGATCAGTCGCTGCAGCCGTCGGTCGCTGAGCTGAAGTCGGCGTTGTGCAAGTATGGACCCGTTACCTCGTCGGTGTTCGCGACGCCGGCGCTCGCTGCATACAGCGGGGGCGTGTTCGACGAGGATGCGAACGGGACGCCAAACCATGCCGTCGTGATCGTCGGTTGGGCCGACCTGCACGGGGGGTGCTTGGTCCGGAACTCATGGGACACGTGGTGGGGGGAAGACG
>CADEGN010000032.1:0-28807 GCA_902826865.1 uncultured Myxococcales bacterium | reverse complement strand
CAGTCGAGAAAGTCCACGCCACTTTCATCTTGCTCACGTTTGGATCAAGTACGGCACCAACAGCATCGGATGGTCCGCCGCCTGGGCGATCGTGGAGCCGAACAAGCCGGAGCCCAAGCCGGTCAGCTTCGATGTGCGCAAGGTCAGCGTGCGCAACAAGACGGCAAAGACGATCCGCGTCCACCTCCAATACAAGTCCGGCAAGAAGTGGGCGCCGGCGACTCCGGGCAAGGATGCGGCCGATTTCGCGTTCACCGTGGCCGCGGGAGATGAGGCCACGCTTTCGGCGGAAGCGTCTGGCGAGGCCGCGCCCATCCTCGCTGGGGCGGCACGCATTTGGGCCGAGTCATCCGATGGTGCGATCAACTGGACGACGTACAAGGACAAGAATCTCGATCTCACACCAAAGGGCAAATACAAGGCACTCGAGCCAGAGACGTTCGTCGTCACCTTTGATCCAAGCAACGCCGATGGCAGCGTTGCGCCGGCGAGCGGAAAGTCCGCAGATCAGGCTTTCGACGCCGCGTACGCGGCGTTCGATGGCGGGGAGTACCCCGCGTCGCGATCGCTTTTCTCGCAGTTTCTGACCGATTTTCCCGGGCATGTGCGCACGCCCGAGGTGCGATTTTGGCTCGGCTACGGCTATTACATGGAGGAGAAATTCTACGAGGCGCTGACCGAGTGGTACGACGTCGTCGTCAACTACCCGGACAACGACTTCGTGGCGTACGCCCTGCATTACTCGGGCTTGGCATACATCGCCCGCGGGCAGTGCGAGCTGGCCCTGCAGTGCTTCGACTTGGTGGCGCACGCCGGCTACCCGGCGGCGACGGCCGAGTGGATCGATGCGGCCAACACTCAGATCGCCGAGCTCAGTAGCCCCAAGGGCAAGAAGGCGTGCGGCAGTTGAACGCGTCGGCCGCGGGTAGCATCCGCGCCCGACCGCTCGGCCGCGGCACTGCCCCAACGCGTCGGGTGCGTTAGCGCTAGCCTGCCGTCGGCGACCGACGACGCCGACGCTCGAGCCACGGCAACGCGAACAAGACCACGAGCGGTGCAGCCGCACCCGGGGCGTCGACGCTGCATCCCCGCTTGCTCGGCGTCGCCGCCGGTGGGTCGGCCGCGCTGGTTCGCGGCGGCTCGACCGCTGTTCCGCCCGATCCGGTCGCCGAGGGCGGCGGCGGGCCGCCTGCCTTGCACGCCAGGCACGGGCCGCAGGTCGTTTTCGGCGGCGATCCGCCCGAGTAGTCCAGGACGCAACACTGGTCGGGCTGACACGTGCCGGGCTCGGCGCGGACGCTCGGCTCACCCTCGGCGGTCTTGTGTGGTCGCTTCACGCTGCATGGATCGTTCGCGGCCTTGCCCTGGCAGGCCACCGCCGCCGGGTTGCTCTCGTCCGCGCGCACCGTGGGCGCGGCGGCGACGAGCGCGATGATCACCGGGCTGAAGCGCAAGATTCGTAGGCGCACTCACGGAGCATCGCACGACGCGACGCGAAGGGGCCAGGTTTACGCCGCGACGCGGCCGAAGCGGCCCCCGGAGGTCCGGCCCACTCAAGCCCGTCGAGCGTGGGGCGATGTCGTGGGCATGAACGCGCCCGCCCTCGACATCGCCCACCGCACGGCGTCCTCGGCCGGGCCGTTTGCGGCCACGCTCGCATTCGACTGCGCTCAGATCGCGCACGCGATGCGAGCGGGCGAGGTCCGTCACGCCCTCGCGACGCTGGAGGCAACGACCGACCGGCTCCAGCGGTTCTTGACGTTCGTGGTGGTGAGCTCGGAGTTACTCGGCCGCGCCAACGCACCCCTCGGGGCGGTCATCGCGGACTACGGCCGCCGGATTATCGATCTGGTCGGCCGTGTCGACGGAAGCCTGCAACACGCAGATCTTGTCGGGCTCACCCTCGTGCTTGAGCACGGACTCGGGCCGGCGTTGAATGACTATGGTGGCTACGCGGACGCCGTCACGCACGCCCTGAGTCCGCGGCTCGCGGCCTAGCAGCCCGCGTTCCACCACGGGCTGCTTAGTGCCCGCACGAACTTCCGACACCGGGCACTTAGGATCCGGCTGCGCCCGAACGTTGGCGGCGCGGGCGGCCGCGCCGACGCCGTTGGGCCACGCGATCAAGGGTGATGCCGATGCTCGCACCCAGACCGATCGCAACGAGGGCGAGCGCGAGGGGAAGCGGAGGCCGGTCGGGTTTGGCGGGCATGTCCGAGATGGCGAGGACGAGCTTGTGTTCGCCGCCGACGATGGCTGCCACGAGATCTGCGATGGGGACGCCGTTTGTCGCCACGCCCATGCGCCATTGACCGCCGATGACCACGCGCACCGCGGTCGCATCGATCTCGACGTCGACGTAGAGCCGATCGAGCGTATCAGTCGCCTCAAGCACGGCGGTGATCTCCCCGGCCAAGGCGAGTTCGCGGCGCGCGGCCTCGCCGTCGCGGCTCGGCACCAGGACAGGATCGCCGTAGAGCCGGGCTTTGTCCGCGGGCGCACGCCGGCGCGGGCCGTCGGGGTTGGCCGGTTCTCCGCACGCTGCCACCAGGCAGACGGCGCTCGCCAGCAAGAGCCGCTCCATCCGTGGCAGTGTGGCAGCGACCCCCGCCGTCCGACAAATTGTCGACCAGCTCAGCCGCGGCCGCTCGCGGGCTCTGCCAGTTGTGCACGCAGGTCTACGCCCAGTCGCGCGACCAGTTTGGCGTGGTGTCGCGAAACCGTGCTCACGCTCTTGCCACACACCTCGGCGTATTCGTGCATGTTGAGGCCGTCGATGTACAGCGCCGCGATCAACTTCTGCTCGTCCTCGCTGCAGCGGGCCACCAGATCTCGCAGCCGCGCGCACGTTTGCTCGGCGGCGACGTCTGCTTCGACGTCGGCACCGGCCGCGACCAGCTCGGGGTCTGCCGGGGCCAACTTGCTCAACATCACCGCCGTGGTGGTTTGCGCGACCAACTGCTCCGCCGCTGCGATGCGCTCACGCAGCGTGCGGGGATCCGCGGCACCGGGCGCCACCTGCTGGCTCTCGGCGTGCTCGAGGAGGGCCTGGGTGGCTTGCAACGCCTTGAGTGCGCGGGAGCGGCGACGGATCTCCGGGGCCGCCCTCCGCGCAGAATCGATCATCGCCCCGCGCGCCCGGTAATGGGCGAAGGCGTGGAACGGCACACCGCTCGAGGGGTCGTAGCGCAACGCGGCCTGCACAAGCCCCTCGTAGCCGGCGCTCTCGAGTTCATCCACGGATGCGTGGGGGATGCGGGGGGCGAGGGCGCGGGCAAGCGCGGCGATCCGGGGTACGCACTGCTCAACCCATCGACGTTGCTCCGCGGACAGTGCCGTCATCGCGTGGCCTCGCGTTGCAGATCGCGGATGTGCTTGCGGAGCGCCCACTTCTGCTCGTCGGTGAGCTGGGCGAAGCGGATCCCCAAATCGCGATCGGAGCGGCGCACCACCACGCCGGTGAGGGGCAGGTTGGTCTTGAGGGACGGGAAGCTCAACACGAGCTGCACCTCGGTTCCAACCTCCTCCCAACCGGGCGCGGCGAATCGGCAGCCGCCCAAACTCAGGTCTGCCACCGGCCTCGCCAGCACCACCTCGTCGCCGATCACGTCTGCAATCGCATCGATGGCGAAGCGCGGGTGCAGGCGAGCGTCGGGTAACACGCCGTGATGATACCCACGGGCCGCCAGCCGGGGGGACGACAGATCGCCGGGCCGCGCCGACGGCCTGGCACGCCGGCGACGTGGAGGCTGCCAAATTGGCAACGACCGGTATCGGGCCCGCGCGAACAAGGCTATGGATCGTGGGCAATTTCCCGTACCTTCCCTCCGGCCGCCGCCTTGCACACCGCCTCGGGTGCAGGCCGAGTCCGGCCGGCGCACCCCGTCGAGTCCCCATGCGTTCGCGGCCGCTCTCGTTCCTTCTGTGCCTCCTCGCGTTGACCTCGTCGCCGGTCCTGTCGGGCTGCAAACGCGAGCCGACGATCCCCGGGACCGAGATCCCCGACAATGAGGAAAACCGGGATATCTTGGCGGTTCTCGAGCGTTATCGGACGGCGTTCGTCCGGCGCGATGCGGCCGGCGTGCTGGCAACGGCGCACCCGACCTACTACGACGCGGCCGGCACGGACGACCCCGAGGACGATATCGAATACAGCGAGCTCGGGCCGCTGCTGCGCGAGCGCATGACGCAGCTCAGTTCGGTCCGCTTCACCATCGACTACCTCGAGATCCAAGTCGCCAAGGACCGGGCGAATGTGCGGGTGTGGATCGACGCTAGCTTTCGGCTCCAACCGGTGGTCGATGACGAGTCGGGGGCGGTGAAGGTCGACGGTCGGCACACCCGGAAGCAAGATCATGCATTGTTCGAGCTGGTCCGCGACGGGCGCGCGTGGCGGATCACCCGGGGCATGTAGCGGCCGGTGTGAAACTCCGCTTCGCTAGTGTGGTGAGTCAGTGATCCGTGACTCGCCACACTAGATGTCCACGAGCAAGGCGATCGACACTTCGGTGGTGCCGGTCGCGTCGACCGTGACGGACGTGTTGGCGATCGATACCGTGTCGCCGGCGTTGGGCAGCAGTGTGCTGCCGAGGTCACCGTTGCGGTCGAGGATCGCATTGGCCTTGTAGGTGCCAGGGTGGATCTGCTCGAGTGTGAGATCGGCCGACGTCGCGCCGGCCGCGGCACTGACACGCAGGGTTCGACTGGGCGTGCAGCCGCCGGTGAGCCCGCAGTTGGTCGTGCTCAGGATAATCCACGCATCGGCGGTGGCGGCAAGCGGCGCGGTCCAGGAAAGGCGGACGTCGAGCTGCGGCACGTCGGGAAAGGGTGCATCGCCGGGCTGCGGTGTGGTGTCGACCGGGAACGGTCCGTCGAGTTCGCGGAGCTCAGCTCGAGTCGCTGGCCAGTCGAAGTGGGTCTTGCCGCGGACGTCCACGTGCATGGCCATGGAGTCTGCGCCATCGAAATCAAATACCGCGTCGATGTAGTCGCATCCTCCGTCGAGCGCGCAAAACCGCCAACGCTCAGCGTCGGAGTCCCACGATTCGAGAACGGTTCGGCTATCGCGCAAGATGCCGAGGAAATAGCCGCCATTGCGGAACACTAACGTCGGTGTGTTCTCGTGGTCTTCGATGACCAAGGCGAAGCGCAGCGAGTTCATGGCGTCGAGATCCACGCGGGAGAACAGGGTGTGACCGTCGACGGGCCGAACGTCCATGTTCATCAACGGGAAGTCCCCAACCGACGTCATCGAGTCGACGGCGCCCACCCACAGCCCGGGCCAGCGGGCGTAGAAGGCGAGTGCGGCTTCGATGTCGTCGGTGGTGCCGGCGCCGGTGGTGTCGGCGCCCGATGACGCGTCGCCACCGCTGGAGCCTGAGCTACCCTCGCCCGTCGAGCTATCGCTGGCCGAGGCGACGGGGCCATCCCCAGAGCTCGGCGTACACGCAAGAGGTAGGACACAAACGAAGAGTCGATCAAGTTGCATTGGGTTCGTCCAGGCGGCGGCGTAGCGCCAACGCCAGGGGAATAGTCCGACTCCCTCGGCCTTGGGTTGTGACCCGCGCCACAACCTTCATCGCTTCGACAGGGCGATGATCCGATCCATCGTCCGGTGGATCTCGTCTTCGGTCGTGTAGAAGTGCGGGCCAATCCGCAGCCCACAGTTCGGGCGCCAGTCGTGTTTGAACCGCTCCGCGACGAGTTGCCGGCTGACCGCCTCGCTCCCGGGAAAGTCGACCGCGACCCAACCGCCGCGCGCGTCGTCGGCGAGCGGCGACCGCACGGTAAGGCCGGCCGCGAGCGAGCGCTCGATCACGATGCGGCCGAGCGCGAGGGTGTGGGCGCGGATCCGCGGGACGCCGATTTCATGGATCGGCTCGTACGCCCGTTGGGCGACGTAGTACGCGGGCATCGACGGGGTGCCAGCCATCAGTCGCCGGGTGCCGTCGGCGTAGCGGATCGGCGCCGGCTCGAATGCAAACGGGTCGGCGTGGGCGAACCAGCCGGTGGTGCGCGGCCGCAGCTGTTCGTGCAGGCCTGGTCGCGCGTACAAGAAGGCGGTGCCAGGGCCGCCGCATAGCCACTTGTGGCTGCCACCGACGATCATGTCGGCGCCCCACGCCTCGGCATCGATCGGCACCGCGCCGAGGGTCTGGTAGACGTCGATGAGGGTCAACGCCCCGACGTCGCGGGCACGCCGGCAAATCGCCCCGATATCTTGCAGCGCGCCGGAGACGTACACGCCATGGGAGATCGGTACGATCGCGGTCCGCTCGTCGATCGCTGCGAGCATGCGCTCGAGCGGCACCGTCATACCGTCGTCGGACGGGACCAAGACCAACTCCGCACCGAGTTCGCGGAACCGCTCCCAAACGTAGATGACGTTGGGAAACTGCAGCGCCTCGATCACCACCTTGTTGCGCCCTTTTCGCCAATCGATGGTGCTCGCGACCGCCGCCTGGAAATACGCGACGTTTTGGTTGAGCGACGTGTGGCCCTCGGCACCGCCGAACAGCCGCGCCGCGCTATCGGCGGTCGCCTCGACGACGCGCATCCACGTCTCCCAGGCCTCCACGCCATCGCACGCCCACGCATCGGTGTACGCCTGCAGGGCCGCGGGCGCGCTTTGGTGCATCGCGCCCATGCTGTTGCTGTTGACGTAGACGCTGTCTGCGAGGATCGGGTACTGCGAGCGCCAGCGGGCCAGCTCTGGATCGATCTTCGGGGCGATGCTCGGTGCGCTCATCTTGGGCCTTTGCTCTCGTGGGCGTAGGGCACAAATGCTGCGGTGCTGCGCCGATGGGCGTTGAGGGCCGCAAGCTCGTCGGATGGGTAGGCTTCGGGCGATCCGGCCGGCGCGTGGCGACGGACGAAGGCCTCGATGGTTCGCCGCGCGCGGTCGGCCGCATCGCGGCGGAGGACCGCGAGCTCGACTGCGGCGGCCTCGGAGGCGGGGGTTGCGTCGGTGCCCACGGTTGCGACCGACACGTCGTCGCAGTCATCCCAGCGGCGAAACAACACGGCCCGTCGTTGCGCTGGTGGGCGCTTGCGGTCGCGCCAAATCGCGAGGAGCTCGTGGGGCATCGCGGCGAGGCTCTGCTCGATGCGCGCCCGGGCGGCAGCAACCGCCAGACGCAGCCGGAACTCGGCGGTGCGCGCGAGGAAATCGGCCTTGGCGTCGCCGTGAGGGTCGACGCCGCGGCGCGCCTGCACCCGCCCTCCGCGCGCCACTTGGACGCCGGCGAACGGATTGAACGCGATCGCGCCTTCGGGTGGAAGCGAGATACCACGCCCGTTTTGCCGGTCTTTCCAGGCAATCCTGCGCCAGCGGTCGGCGAACCACGCGGTCCCGTCGGCGGCGATCACCGCCGAGAATCGATGGCCGGGATCGCGGTACAGCAAGACCCCATCGGCCCGACGCACGAGCCCGAGGTTGTGCGGGACATCGGGGGTCGGCATGGGCGTGCGGGCGCGAGCACGGCGCGATAGCTTGCGCCGCGCCAACCAACCCCCGGGATCGACGGGCGCCGAGAGGTAATCCTCCGGGCGTGGCGGGGGCTCAGCGTCGGCGCGCGCGGGCACGAGCACGCTGGCCGCGGCGATGAAGATGATCGCGAGCGGCGTTCGGCGCGCATCACCGCGTCGGCCGGACGACATGGCGCGGGCAGGGTACCACGCGACCGGGCGGCCCCGGCTCAGGCGAGCAGGGCCGCGTACGCGGACGCCGTGAGCAACCCGTCGAGCTCACCGGGGTCGCTGGGGCGCAGCTTGATCATCCAACCGCCGGCGTAGGGCTCTTCGTTGACCTTCTCGGGGGCGTTCTCGAGTTCAGGGTTGGTGGCGACAATCTCGCCAGCGATCGGCGCGAACAGCTCGGAGACGGCCTTGACCGAATCGACGTCGCCGAAGCGCTCGCCGGCTTTCACTTTCGTGCCGGCGGGGGGCAGGGTCACCAGGGTGATGTCGCCGAGCTGCTCGACGGCGTGGGCGGTGATGCCAACGACCACGAGGTCGCCCTCGCGGCGCGCCCATTCATGGTCTTTGGTGTAACGGAGCTCGGCGGGGATGTCGTTGCTCATGGCGCGTTCGCAATCCTGTGAAAGCTCTCGCCGGTCACGCCCGGCGGTAAAATGGTCCCTTGACGAGGGTTGCGGGGAAGATCTTTCCGCGTTGCTGGAGGCGTAGCTCGGCGTTGGGGGTGTCCAGTGCCGCTGGCACCCAGCCGAGCCCCACCGAACCGCCAACGGTGGGGGCGACGCCGCCGGAAGTCACGCGCCCGATCACGGCATCGTTGGCCCCAAGGATCTCGGCGCCGTCGCGAACGATGCTCCGGTCGGTGACGCGGAAGCCAACGAGCTTGCGCATGGGTCCATCGCGTTTGATGCGGACGAGTGCGTCGTGGCCCACGCAGGCGTGGCCTTTGTCGAGCTTCACCACCCATCCTAAGCCGGCACCGAATGGGTCGGTCGCATCGTCGATGTCGTTGCCGTAGAGGCACAACCGCGCCTCCAGTCGGAGTGTGTCGCGGGCGCCGAGGCCGATCGGCGCAACGTCGCGGGCGACGAGCGCATCCCAAACCGCGCAGGCACCATCTGGGGCAACAAACAGCTCGAAGCCATCTTCGCCGGTGTAGCCGGTTCGGGCGGCCATGATCTCGACGCCCGCGATCCGACCGCTGGCAAAGCCGAAGCTCGGCACCTCGCGCAGATGTCCGCCGCCGAGCTCGGCGACGATTGCCACAGCCTTGGGTCCCTGAACTGCGAGCAGCGCGAACTCGTCGGAACGATTCTCGAGCGAGGCGCCTTCGCCGTGGCGGCGAAAATGATCGAAGTCCTTGGCGATGTTGGCCGCGTTGACGACGATGCGCAGATGCTCGGGGCCGATCCGGTAGACGATGCAGTCGTCGACGATGCCGCCCTCGGGGTTGCACGTCACCGTGTAGGCGGCGCGTCCGTCGACCAGCTTGCCGATGTCGTTGGTGACGAGTCGCTGCACGCACGCGACCGCGCCGGGCCCACGAACGTCGATCTCACCCATGTGTGACACGTCGAAAACGCCGGCAGACTCGCGCACGGCACGGTGCTCGGCGAGGATGCCGCGCTTGTACTGGATCGGCATGTGCCACCCGGCAAACGGGACCATCTTGGCGCCGGCGGCGACGTGGACGTCGTGCAGGGGGGTTCGGCGGAGTGACGCAGCGTCGTCGGGCATGGGGGGCCGGCTGCACTATGGGGTAGTGGGCCCGCGGAGTGCAAGCGTCCCTCGGCTCGGGCGCGTCGGCACGACAACTGATAGATCTCGGCCATGTCGGACGCACGAGGCTCGGGCCGGCGGACGTTGCGGCAGGGCACCGCGTTGGTGCTCGTCGCCGGTCTCGCGGCGATGGGTTGCGGGCAGACCGTGGATCGCGCGAGCGCCACGCCATCGACGAAAAGCGGCGCGACCAGTTATGTCAAGCGAGCGATCCGCTCCTCCAACGAGGGCGTGATCCTGATGCCGTCGGAGAAGGCGGAGCGGGTGTTCGAACTTCCCCGCCTCAACGAGATCGCCCAGGCCCTACGACAACCGGCCGCGGAGTGTTTCTTGTTGCGTGCGATCGAGACGATGGAACCCGAGCCCAAGGAGGACCGAGGGTTTTCCGGGGTGCCCGAGGGCCAGGTCAAGATCCGCACGCGCATCGCATATACCGGCGAGGTCGTGCGCACCGAGGTGCTCGAGACCGGCTTCGCGGACACCGAGGTCCCCAGTTGCATCCAGAAAGCGATTGAGGCCCAGCAGTTTCCGCCCAACCGCAGCGGCGTGACTCACTATGTCGACGTGATTTACTGGGTGAGCCTCGGTATGCAGGGCGATGTCCACACCGAGGAGTACCGCACGCATTTGCGGCGCGAGTCGATCGCCGCGGGGGTGCGGGCCAAACCGTGCCTGCGGGGCCGCGCAGCGCCGGGCGGGTATCAGGTGGACGGTCTCAACCTGGTCGACCGCGAGGGCAAGACGATGATCAATCGCATCGACGGCAGCAGCTTGCCCAGCGAGGTGCGCAGCTGCGTGGCGCGGGCGCTGCGGGATCTACGGATGCCGCGGCAGCCCGAATCGTTCGTCCGACCGGTCTCGACCAAGATCGACTTCGCGATCGCTGGCGACGGCGCCGTCGCGGTGGCCGGGGAGGACTGGCTGCGACTGCTCGAACTCGAGGAGCGGGCGAAGCTGGCCGAGCGCCGCGCCGCGCTCGGGGCCGACGAAGCCGGGGCGCCGGCGGACGTGCTGGCCGACTCCGCAGAGTTGCCCGACGCTGCGGGTGAGCAACGCGGTGCCCACGTCGACCGTGGCGCGGAGGACCCCGTCGACGCGGCGCCGCACGAATCGACCGACGCGGGCGTCGGGGAGGATCCCAGCGCGCCAGCGCCTGCCAGACGTCCGCGCGGCGACCCGGGGAAGGGTGGCCTCAAGCTCGACCTCGGGCCACGTCGACCGTCGAGCGCGCCGTGAGTGACGGTTCATCCGCGATCGTTGGGGTTGAGCGCGTCGATCTCTCCTGTGTTTCCGACGGCGAGCTTCGTCAGCGAGGGCGCGCCGAATGCCTCCGCGAACTGCCGGCCTTCGACCCGCGTGAGCTCGATGTCGATGCCAGCGCTGTGCGATTGCTTGCCCACGCCAGCGCGATCCCGATGGCGCTCTGCGGCGTGCTGGCCGTGGTCGCGGCCGTGGCCGGACACGACCTGGTTCCCGCCCTTGTGGCCGCTGCGATCACGGCCGCCCTGCCGCTTTGTCTGTACGCCGACACGCGCGTGCCACACGCCCTACAGAACATCCGCCGCGGGCGGCATGGCGCGGCCCAGCGCGCCCTTGCTGCCGTGGCTTGCTCCCAACGGCAGCGGCCGATGACCCGGCAGCGGGCGCGCGTGGCCCTGGCCGCCCTGGCCTGGCGGACCGGGGACGGCGAGGCGTTGTTGCGCTGGATCGCGGCCGCCGCGGACGCCGAACGCGAGCAGTTCAACGCCGAGACATCGCAGCGCTTCGCCATCCTCGCCAGCGAAGTCCTCGTCACCGCGCGGCGCGGTGACGTGACGCGCGCCACTGCCCTGTTCTCGGAGCTGCCCCACGCGCCCCCTGGCGATGCCGTCGCGCGGCTGTGGCGGATTCACCTCGCCTTGCTCGTGGCGTTCGTCGGCGACGACGTCGATCGCGTACGCGCTGAGCTCGATCGGTGGAGTGATGTTGTCGCCGAGCTCGACGAAGTTGGCGCCACGTCAGCTCTGCTGGCGTGGGCCTTTTTCGCGAGCGGCCGCCACGCCGACGCCCAGCCCTGGGCCAATCGGGCGCGGGCGCGCGATGGCACCGATTTCATTGCGCGGGTCTACCCCGTGCTTGCGCGCGCCCTCGCGGCGATCGATCGTCCCGGCCACTGGGCGCGCCGCTAAGACCGATCGCACCGACGCGATCCGTGTTAGCCCGGGCCGTTCTCGCTCCCGCGCGTTGGGATGGCGCCGATCTGTGATTCCTCGGCGGGGCTGCGGGTCGCGGTTGCATCCACCGTTTGCGAGAGGGAGGCGTGGGGGTCGATATCCGCGATGAGTGAGGCGGCCTCGGTGTGCTCGAGCGCGGCCCCGCGCTCCGGCTTCGGCGGCAAGAGCAGGCTCGCCAAAACCGACAGTCCGATCAGGGCCCCGACAATCCCAAGCGAGACCGGGATCGGGACCTCGAAGGGCGGGAACACCCCGACACCCTCGGCCACGATCATCTTGGCGCCGATGAAGGCGAGAACGAGGCCAAGCCCGTACTTGAGGTAGGCGAACTTGTCGAGGACGTTCTGCAGCAGGAAAAACATCGCGCGCAGGCCGAGTACGGCGCACACGTTGCTGCTAAAGACGATGAATGGATCGCGGCTGATACCAAACACGGCCGGGATCGAGTCGAGCGCGAACACGACGTCCGACGTTTCGATCATGAGCAGGACGATGAAGAGCGGCGTGGCGCGGAGGCGGCCATCTTGGCGAACGAAGAAACTGGCGCCCACGTAGCGGCGGGTGAGCGGTAGGAACTTGCGGGCAATCCGATAGGCGAAGTTGCCGCTGGGATCGACCTCGTCCTCATCGGAGAACAGCAGGCGGACCCCGGTGAGGAGCAAGAAGCCGCCAAAGAGGTAGAGCGTCCACGAAAACAGCTCGATCAGCTCGAGCCCGACCATGATGAAGGCGCCGCGAAGCACGAGCGCGCCGACGATCCCGGCGAACAGGACCCTGTGCATCACCTGCGGACGCACGTCCATGTAGCGGAAGATGACGATGAAGACGAATAGGTTGTCGACCGACAGCGACTTCTCCAGCACGTAGGCCGAGAGGAACTCCAGTGCCGGATCACGCCCGTACTTCCACCAGACGAAGGCGTTGAACGTCAGGCTGAGTGCGACCCAGACAACGGACCAAGCCAACGCTTCACCCGCACCGATCGTGTGGGTCTTGCGATTGAACACGCCGAGGTCGAGCAGCAGAAGAAAGAGAATGCCGACGAGAAAGGCCACCCACATCGCGGGTGACCCGGTGGTGTTCATCGCGAGCAAGGTCAGTCCTTCACCACCGAGATCGAATCGGCCTTGATCTTCGCCTCGAGCTTGCGCGGCTTGGTGTGGTCTTGATACTCGAGCTCGATCAGCGTGCCGCTAAACTCGATGGGCATGTGATCGGCGACGCCGCTGAGCAGCTTCTCATCGGAGATGAGGTGGTACTCGACCTGGATCTCGAGGAACGGCGGCTCGGGGACGGTCGCCCAGATGTCGAAGCGACCGTGCTGGCGATCGTCGATGGTTTCGCCGATCTCTTCGAGCCGTCGAAACTCTGCTTGCCCCTTGAAGCTACCCTTGGCGGCCTTGAGCTTATCGAGATGCGCCGCCCGATCGTCGGTGGACATGCTGTTGAACGCCTCGAGGTTCTTGGCGTTGAACGTGAGCTCAGTTCCTTTTGGGTCGAAGGCCTTCGGCTTGGCCATCCATTTGGCGTCCTCGTACTTGCTGTTCTTCTGGCAGCCGACGAGGGCAGTAAGAAGGACGAGCACGAGCCGCCGAAGCGTGGCCGATTGGGCGGGTCCGGCCGACCGGGGCTGCGAAGCGCGCATTGGCGGTAAACCTATCACTTGCCCGGGGGTTGTCCATTCACGTCGCCGGCTCGTGGTCGAGCACGCATTCGGGCGGGAGCCGGGCCAGGAGCTGCCGTCGCGCTCCTTCGACGCGGTCAGCGCTGGCGCGCGGCGCCTCCAAAGTGACGCGGACGTGCATGTGGATCCTCCCAACGTGGCCCCGTCCAAACCGCGGATAGGAGCCCACCTCCACCTCGGGGAATTCCAGGACGATCGCATCGAGGTCGGCCGCGAGCCGACTCTCGTCGAGGGTGGTGTAGACGAATGCGAGGTGCCAACCCTCGCCGGTGGGTAGCTCCCCCTCGACGGCCTCGAGATGCTCTAGCTTGGCCCGCAGCAGCGGCGGAACCCCTGGCAGGATGTACACGCGCGCGGCCGGCAGCGGTGGCGGTAGGTCAAGGCGCATGACCGGCCAGCCCTCCTGCGCCACCAGAACCGTGCCGCGGGGCACGTCCGCCATGTGGAGCGCCGCGTCGGTCAAGCGATCGCGGTAGTGCGCGCGGATCGACGCTTCCATCTCGGCGTTGCGTTCGAGCGGGAGGTCGCAGGCGGCGGCGATCGACGCCAGGGTACGGTCGTCATGGGTGGGGCCGACGCCGCCCGAGGTGAAGACCAGCGAAGCGCGCGCCGCGAGTCGCCGCAGCGCCGCGCCGATTTCGTCGGGGGTGTCGCCGACGGTGCAGATCTCCACCAGCCGGATCCCACGCTGGCGCAGCCACCTCGCCAGGGCGTGGCCGTTCTCGTCACGAACCTTGCCGGTCAGCAGTTCGTCTCCGATGAGAAGTACCGCTGCGGTGGACGGGATCTCTCGCATGGGAGCTGCTGGCACTGGAGCGTAGCAAGAAGCGCGACGAGCCGCGCGTGCCGAGCGGCGTACGGGCGCGCGTCGACGCCGTCCTCGTGATCGTGCGGCAACGGGCAAGCTGGCGTCGGGCTTGACCCCGGCCGCCGGGCGGGCGAGCCTCCGCGGCCATGGTCGACCACGCACCGGCCCTGCTCGCCTTGGCGGATGGAACCCACTGGCGCGGCGTGGCCTTCGGTGCTCGCACGCGGGTGGTCGGCGAGGTCGTCTTCAACACCGCGATGGCGGGCTACCAGGAGATCGTCAGCGATCCCTCGTATCGCGGTCAGATCGTGTGCCTCACCGTTGCCGAGGTCGGCAACGTCGGTTGCAACCCGGATGATGACGAGTCGAACGGCCTCGGGGCCGAGGGACTTATCGTACGCTCGCTATCGCCGGTGGCGTCGAACTGGCGCGCACGCGCGAGTTTGGCCGAGACACTCGCGGCGCGCGGGCGGCCGGGGATCGCCGAAGTCGACACGCGCGCCATCACCCGTCATTTGCGCAGCCACGGCGCGATGATGGGGGCGCTCGCCACCGATGGGAGCGACGTGGCGACCCTGGTGGCGGCGGCAAGAGCCGCGGCTCCGATGGAGGGCAGGGCGCTCGCGGAAGATGTCAGCACGCGCGTGGCCTACCCCTGGACCACGCCGACATGGCCTGCGCGCTCGGCCCCCCAGACGCGCGCGCGGGTCAACGTCGTGGACTTCGGGGTCAAGCTCAACATCTTGCGCCACCTGTGTGACCGGCAACTCGCGGTGACCGTGGTGCCGGCCACGGCGCCCCTGGCGCAGTGGCGGGCCGACGATCCGGACGGTGTGCTGCTCTCCAACGGACCGGGAGATCCGTCGGCCCTGGCCGATGCAATCGCGAAGATCCGCGAGCTCGTCGGAGGCGATCACGATCGACCGATTCTCGGCATCTGCCTCGGCCACCAGCTCTTGGCGCTGGCCCTGGGCGGTCGCACCTACAAGCTTGAGTTCGGTCATCACGGCGGCAATCACCCGGTGCGCGCGGAACGGCGGCGCGCGGTCCAGATCACCTCGCAAAACCACGGCTTCGCGGTCGATGCGGACTCGCTCACCGTCGGTGGTGGAGCCGAGGTGACCCACGTCAATCTCTTCGATCGCACCGTCGCTGGCCTGCGTTTGCGCGACCGGCCGATCTTCGGGGTGCAATACCACCCCGAAGCGTCGCCAGGTCCCCACGACGCGGCCGGATTGTTCGACGAGTTCGCTGAACTCGTGATCCGGCGGGCGGCCCGGCGTCGGTCGTGATCGATCGCGAACTCGCCGACGCACTCGACGCGATGGCGCAGGTCGCCTTCGATCGCGCGGAACCGGCATTTTTGACCGCGCTTGCGCGGTGGGATGCGCACTCGGGTGCGATCGGGCCGAGCGACCCCGAGTTCGATGCATGGGCGGCCGCGCGAGCCGACTGGGCGTTGTGCGAGGGCTGGCCCAGCGATGGCGAGGGACGCGCGCGACTCGCAGCGGTTGCCGCGGCTGCGGGCGTCGAACCGGCACGCGCAACCCAGGTGACCCGGAGCATTGTCGGGTTGTTCGAGGTGTGGCCGGCGCGCACGCCGTGGCTACGAGATCGAGTCGGCGGACTCTGCCTTCGTGCCGCCAGGCCGCTCGACCTCATGGCGCTTGGCGATGGGCCCGACGCGCTGTGGGAGCTGCGGGTTGTCATCGATGGCGGCGCCGCGCACGTTGTCCGGCCTCCGATCGACTACCCACGCGAGCTCGCCGATCTGTGGCCCGACGCTGCGGTGCCAGATCTGTCCGCACGTACGCAGCTCGTCCCCGCCCTGCATCGCGGGCGGCGACGATGGACCCGCACGCCCCGATACGGCGTGCAGGCCTGCTTCGCGGAGCTCTTGGCCGCCTTGAAAGTTACTGCGGAACCGCGCAGATGCCGACCTGGCTGAGCATCGGCGGCGGATCTTCGAGGGCCTGGATGCATTCATCGGGTGCGGTGCATTGAGTCGCTGGCCCGCTCAGGTCGCAGACCGGTGTGCAACACGAGGGCTCGGTACACCCGTCGGTTCCAGCGGCACAGACGAGCCCCGGGTTGCAGCCCTGGATCGTCCCGCACGCGTCGCCGTCGTTGCCGCCGCCGGCGGGCGGTCCCGGCATCGCACATACGAAGCTATCGAACGCCTGGTAGCAGCCCTGGGTTGGCGGACAGTCCTGGATCAGCGGGTCGCACAGCTGCTGGCACAGCGGGAGCGCTCCGTCGTTGAACGCGAAGCACTCACCGCCGAACTCGCACGGTTGGTTGACCGTGCAAAACTCGAGGCAGACGCCCTCGCCTAAGTGGCCGCTGACGTCCGTCATGCAAAACAGCCCGGTGCCGCAGTCGTCGTTGCCTTCGATGCGTTCGCACGCCTCGCCGAAAGCACGATCTCCCATCACGTCGACGCAGTGGGTGGCGTCGACGGTGTCGTTGCCGGGGGTACTGACGAACGAGGTGCACTTTTGTCCCTTCGGGCAGTCCTGTTCCCCTGGGTCGCACATCTCGACCACACCACCGTCTGGTTGCACGAGGAACATCTGCGTGTCCCCCTCGCCCTCCGATCCACCGCCCGAGGTGGCGCTCCCCGGCCCGGGGCCGGTCGTCGCGGGCCCGTCGTGCCCGCCACCATCGGAGTCGGTGTGCACGGCGTCCCCCCCGCCGCTGGACTCCCCAGTTTCGCCATTGGCCGGGTTCGGTTCTTCTGCCGATTTTCCGGCACAGCCGCAAAGGGCGAGGGAGAGGACTATCCGGGGGAGACGCGGACGCATGGGAACCTCGAGTCGGGGGGAACGCCCCTTGTCCGCCTGCGTACACCAACTCATCCTACTTATCTAGAGAAAGCTCGCATTCCTGCCTGCGACCCCGGAAAAGCCGTAGAAACCACGTTCGCAGCGGGATCCCGCAGGCGTCTGCCGCCGCGGGCCGCGGAGCCACCCGATCGCGGTTCACGGGTATAAAACCCGCGCTGCAACGAGGGGCGGGCCAGACGGGACATGGGACAAGAACGCGGCAACGTCACGGTGCTCGGCGCGGGGAGTTGGGGCACCGCCCTGGCGATCCACATGGCGCGGCGCGGATTCACGACGACGCTGTGGGCTCGGTCGACCGAGCACGTCGCAGCCATGCAAGCCGCGGGTCGCAACACGCGGTACCTGCCCGACGCACCCTTTGTCGACACGCTGCACGCGACCGCATCCTTGCCTGACGCCGTCGGCGTCGGCGGTCAGCCTCCAGCGCTCGTAATCTGCGCGATCCCGAGTCATGCCATGCGCGACGCAATGCGCCAGCTGGCGGCGGTCTTGCGCGATCATCCGGGCGTCGCCGCGCCCTACTATCTCATCGCGGCCAAGGGGATCGAGGTCGATACGTTGGCCAACATGCACGACGTGTTGCACAGCGAGCTGCCGGTCGGGCACCGCGATCGCGTGGCGGTGCTCGGTGGGCCCAGCTTTGCCGCCGAGGTCGCCCAGGGTTTGCCGACCATGGTCGTGATCGCGGCCTACGATCCTGCCACCAGCGGCGCGATCCAGACCATGATGTCGGGCGACGGGATCCGCGCCTACGTGACCGATGACGTGATTGGCGTTGAACTCGGTGGCGTGCTCAAGAATGTGATCGCGTTGGCGGCCGGCGTGGGGGACGGCGCTGGGCTCGGTCAGAACGCCCGGGCGGGCCTGATTACCCGCGGGCTTGCCGAGATCAGCCGCATTGCGATCAAGCTCGGGGCGCACCCGGCGACCCTTGCCGGCTTGGCGGGCCTCGGGGATCTCGTGCTCACCTGCACGGGGGGGCTGTCTCGCAATCGTCGCGTTGGCATCGCGCTCGGGCAGGGGCGCACGCTCGACGAGATCCTTGCGGAGATGGGGATGGTCGCCGAGGGCGTGAAGAACACGCTGTCCGCCCAGCGCCTCGCCGAGCGTGAGGGAGTGGAGATGCCGCTCGTGAAGACCATGCATGCGATTCTCTATGGCGGTCTCGCCGTGCGAGACGCCGTCGAACTGCTCATGGGCCGGGCGCTGCGAGCTGAGCGCGAGTGGTGAGCGCGAACCGATCCCACGCGCTGGCCGAGCGACGGCACAAGGGGCGGGCTTGACCGTGGTCCCCCACGCCCCCCACGCCCCGCAGAAAGAAGGACGGCGCAACGCCGCGAGATCCCGCGCGCCTGCCCGTCGATCGGCTTGGCTTGACCTTCCACGTCCGGTAGGCTTCGCTCGACGTTGAGCAACATCGAACCCACGCCGTTCGGAGACAAGTACGTCCTGGTCGAACACATCGCGACCGGGGGCATGGCCGAGATCTATCGGGCGCAATACGCGGGCATCGAGGGCTTTGCCAAGGAGTTGGTGATCAAGACCCTGCGCGAGGAGTTCGCCGCTCGCGCTGAGGTCGTGGCGATGTTCCTCGATGAGGCGCGGGTCGCCGCCACGCTCACCCACAACAACGTCGTCCACACCTACGATCTGGGCGAGCTGGGTGGCGAGCACTTCATCGCGATGGAGCTGCTCAAGGGCGAGGAGCTGGTCAACGTCATGCGCCGCTCGGCCCAGCATGGCCGGCCGATTCCGCTTGAGCTCTCCCTCGGAATCATCATGCAGGCGTGCGAGGGGCTGCACTACGTCCACACCCGCACCACCGAAGCCGGCGTGCCGCTAGGGCTCGTCCATCGCGACATCAACCCGACCAACATCCACGTCAGCTACGACGGGGTGTGCAAGATTCTCGACTTCGGCATTGCGGCGACTCGTGCCTCGGCGGTGGCCAAAAAGGGCCAAGTCGCCGGCAAGCTGTCGTATATGGCGCCCGAGCAGCTCGCAGGGCACGGCATCGACGCCCGCGCCGACATTTTCCCGCTCGGTGTCGTTCTCTACGAGCTTGCCCTCGGTCGCCGCTTGTTTCGCGGGCCCAAGGAGGATGTCACACGACGCGTGCTCGAGGGGGACGTCCCGGCACCGACCTTCATCGATCCCAAGTTCCCCGCGACGCTCGAGGCGATCATCATGAAGGCGCTCGAGGTCGATCCGGGCGCACGCTACCAAAACTGCGATCACATGTTCCGCGATCTCGAAGCGTTCTTGGCCGAGGCGGGGCTCGGCTGGACGCCGCGAAAGATCAGCGCGCTGATGGTGGAGCTGTTCGGGTCGGGCGCGCCAGCGGTAGTGAACTACGACGACCAGTACGACGATCTCGCGAGCAAGGCCCTGGATTTCGCTGCGTTTGACACCGTGCCCACCGGGGACGAAGAAGAGGTCCCGGAGTGGGCACGCCAACTCGAGGAAAATCAGCCCCCGGCCCCGCCTGCGCGTAAGCGACCGATGACGATCGGGAACCTCGAGGCGCTCGTTACCCAGGGCAGGTTTGACGAATCGGGTCCGAACCCGACGACCGCCGGGGTACCGCCGCCGACGAGATCGGAGCCGGCTCGGCCGACCCACCCGGCCACAACGCGGCCGGACGACGAGGACGCGGCGCAAGCCGACTCGAGGCGATCTGGCCTGTACGGGGTCGTGTCCGAGGAGCCGGCCCCGCAAACGCGGCGCCGTCGCACGACCGGTTCACGCTTGGCCGTGCCTCGGCCGAAAACGCCCGGCGCCAGCGCGCCGGTGCCCATCGCCGGGCCCCTCGCCACGATCGGCCCCGACGCGGCGACGGGGCGCACCTTCGGGCACTCGGTCGTCACCGCGCAGGCCCGGCGCGGCGGCGCGTGGGTGTGGGTCGTCGTATTTCTCCTGTTCGCCGGCCTGCTGTATGTCGCCTACGGTCTGCTCTCCGCGAAGTAGTCCCGCTGCGCATCCAGGAAATGATAGAAAATCGCCTCGTCGTCGCATGAACAACGGCAACCACAATCCCGGCGCCTGGGCCTCGCCCGCGTGGGGCAAGATCGGAGCCTTCCAGGTATTCGGTGACTATGCGCCGATGCCCGGCTTCCGCATCGTCGTTGCCGTAGGGCCGACGTCCGAGGTGTTGACGCAATTGCTCGAGAGCCGCGCGAGCGATGTCCCGTGGCTCGATCCCGATCTCGCCCGCGCCAACATGCGCGCCGGGCTCGGCCTGCTGCGCTCGGGCGTTGGCGAGTTCGTCTACGCCAATATCGAGCAGGCCCTGGTGTTGCTCAGCCACGACGCCAGCGCGCGCGCAGGTACGGCCGTGGCGATCCAGAGCCGCATCGTCAGCATGTACGCCGCTCGCCTCGCGCTCTTATCCGGCCGCGAGTTGCCGGTGCAAGCGCGAATGTTCGAGTTCCCGGATATCACCGTGGTGCGGCGTGCTCTGTCCGCGATCGTCGAGGATGTCGAGGAGACAACGCCGCGGCGAAGCTCGATCTGGCTCGGCGCGCAGATGCGTGGGCGCGGCCAGCAGTTCCATCCGTCGATGATCGAGACCATTGAAGAGCAAACCAGCTTGCTGCGGGGCCACGGAATCGACATGGACTCGCTGCCCGGTTGGTGGTGGCGCGGTGTTGCGGCCCACCAGGGGCGCGGCGGCGCCCTGCAGGTCTTCGACGAGTTGCCCCACGGCGACGAATTCGGCGAACTCGTGCCGGAGTGATCCACGCGGTGGCGCGGCGCCCGATGGGGTTGTACGTGCACGTGCCGTTTTGCGCCCGTCGTTGTCCGTATTGCGATTTCGATTTCGAAGTCGGTCGCACCCCCGATGTCCCGGCCTTCATTGCCGGCCTCGAAGCCGAGTGGGTGGCGCGCTGCCTCGGTGACGATCGTCTCCCGGTTTCGACCGTCTATGTCGGCGGCGGGACCCCGAGCGCGATTGGGCCCGACGGGCTCGCACGTTTGTTCGCGTGGATCGATCGGCGCGTCGACCGAAGCGGGGCATCCGAGTGCACCGTCGAGCTCAACCCGGAGCACGTCGATGACCCATTGCTCGCCGCTCTCCTCGCGTGCGGTGTGGATCGCCTGTCGATTGGGGTCCAGAGTTTCGACAGCCGTGGGCTCGCCGAGTTGGGCCGCGTGCACGATGGGGCCCAGGCAGCCGGTGCGCTCGCGCGCTGTGCACGTACCATGCTACCGACGAGCGTCGACCTCATCGTCGGCTGGCCGGGCCAAACCCCGTCGGCGTTAGACGCCGACCTCGACGCGGTCCTCGCGGCGGAGGTCGGCCACGTGTCGGTCTACGCCTTGACCATCGAACCGGGGACGCCGTGGCCGAAGTTGGTCCGACGCGGACTCCGACGCTTGCCCGACGATGAGGTGCAAGCTGAGTTGCTGGCCCGCGTCGAGGCGCGCTTGGGCGCCGCGGGGTTCGATCACTACGAGATCGCGAGTTATGCCCGACCAGGTGCGCGGGCGATCCACAATTCGGGCTACTGGCGGGGTCGTGACTACGTCGGGCTCGGTCCGTCGGCCGCGTCCGCCTGGCATGACGGCGCCGGGACGGTCACGCGCCACACCAACGCGCGGGGGGTCGCCAGTTGGCGCGCCGCCCCGGGCGCAGGCGACGACGAGGTCTTGGCCGGCGAAGCATCGGCGGCCGAGGCCCTCTGGCTCGGCCTACGCCTACTTCGCGGGGTCTCGGTCGACGACCTCGTCCGGCGTCATCCGGCGGTCGACGCGGCCTGGCTACGGCGGCGGCTGGCGCGGCCCCTTGCACGCGGTGACGTGTGCGAGATCGCCGGCGGCTACGCCGTGGCGCCGGGCCGATGGCTGATCCACGACGCGATCGCCCGCGACGTGCTCGGATGAGCCTCGGGGAGATGTCCCCGCGGCTTATCCCGGCCTGCTACACTGAAAGAACCCGATGGGCCCGTCCGTCGACGCCCTCACGCCCCGCCAAACCGCGCTGTTGCGCGCGGTCTGTCGTGAGTATCTGCTCCACGGTGGCGACATCCCGTCGGCGGCGCTGGTCGGCAGCTTCGATTGTTCGAGTGCCACGATTCGGGCCGAGTTCGCCGTGCTCGAGCGTGCCGGACTGGTCGCCCGTCTCTATCGATCCGCCGGAGCGCGACCGACCCTGGCCGGATTGCAGTGGTACGTCCACGCGTTGCCGGCTGGCGCAGCCGCGGCCGAAGTGCAGCGGGCAGTCGATACGAGCCTGGGCGTTGGCGCATCGGCGGAGCAAGCCGTGCGTGGGGTGGTCCAGGTCCTCGCCGAGGTCGCTGGATGTGTGGCGGTATCGTTTTTCGGTTCGACAAGTCCGAGTCCAGTGGCGCAGCTCGAGGTGATCGCCCTGACCCCCCCGCGCGCGCTCGTCGTGATTGCCCATGCCCATGGCGGCGCGCGGGTCCATGCGATCGAGGTCGGCCAGTTCGCCGAACACGCGGAGGACCTCGAGCTCGACCTGCGACGGTTGCAGGAACGCCTGCGCAGCCTCTGCGTCGGCCGCACGCTCGAGCAGGCCCACGCCGAGCTTTCGGCGCTGAAGTGCGAGCACGAGTGGCGGGTCGACCGGTTGCTTGCCGAGGCGTTGCGCGTGGGTCTCGCGGTCTTCGGTGGGATCACCCTCGATCCGCTGTGGATGTTCGTCGCGGGGCAGTGGAGCCTTGCGCACGAGCTGTCTGGGGGCGCAGGGTTGCGCGAAGTGCTCGCGCGCCTCGAGGACGATCGTCGGCTCGCAGATATCCTGTGCCAGTTGCTGCCGCTGCACGAAAACGGCAACCCGCGGGCAGGGGTGGTGTTCGGTTCGGCGTCGCTGCTCGACCCGACCGCGCCGGGCCCGAATGCTGAGCTGAGCGACGATGCGCTGCGGCTCGCGCTGGTGGGTTGCCGGTGGCCGCCCGATGGGGCCGGCCGGACTGGCGCTGTCGCGGTACTCGGCGGCGACCGGCTTGATTACGCCAGCGTGATTCCTCTGGTAGAGTACGCAGCACGGGCTATTTGCGTGCGCAACAACGCATGACGAGCATCCGGCCGCCAGCGCCAAGCAACTCGGTTTCGGGGGCCGTAGGCTCCCCCTGCTGTCGAGCGCCCAACAACTGCCGGCGCTGACGGCCCGTTCGAGGAGACGATGACGACCCCCAACAACGAACCCGACGACGATGATCTCAGCGACGAGATCCGTCGCACGATGGCGGAGGCCGAGGCTGCGGTAACGGCGCTCGAGGCGGACGAAGACCGGCGCGAATCGGCGGGGCATCCCGCCGCAGCCGACCCGCAACCCGACAACGGTGGCCTCGCCAAGGCCGTAGTCGAGCTCGAGACCGAGCTTCAGGCCACCAAGGATCGCTGGCTGCGTGCGGTGGCCGATCTCGAGAACTACAAGAAGCGGGTGAAGCGCGAGGTCGACGAGGCGACCACGCGCGTCGTGCAAACGCTGTTGCCGTCGTTTCTCCCAACCATGGACAACCTCGAGCGTGCCCTCGAGATCGCAGGCAACGGCGCCTCGGTCGATCAGCTCATCAAGGGCCTGCAAATGGTCAAGGACGAGTTCATCGGGGCGCTGCGCAAACACGGGATCGAAGCGGTCCCTTCGGTTGGCACCGCGTTCGATCCGGCGATTCACGACGCGCTGCAGCAAGTCGACTCACCCGATCATCCGCCTGGCGTGGTCGTCCGCGAGTTCGAGCGCGGCTATCGCATGGGTGAGCGGCTGATTCGTCCGGCGCGCGTCGTGATCGCGGGCCCTGGGTCGAGCGGCGGTGCCGGGGAGGCGTAGTCGATGGCGCAGGGGCGGATCATCGGCATCGATTTAGGGACAACCAACTCCTGCGTGGCCGTGATGGAAGGCGACGAGGTCAAGGTCATCCCCAACGCCGAGGGCAGCCGTACCACCCCGAGTGTCGTGGCGTTCACCGAGGACGGTGAACGCATGGTCGGGCAAATCGCCAAGCGCCAGGCGCTGACGAATCCGACCAACACCATCTTCGCCGCCAAGCGCCTGATTGGCCGCAAGTTCGAGGAGCCGGCGTTGACGGCGTTGCAGCGGGTGCTCCCGTATCAGCTCACGCCCGCGAGCAACGGTGATGCTTGGATTCGCGTGTGGAATCGCGAGCATTCCCCGGCTGAGGTTGGCGCGGCCGTGCTGGCCAAGATGAAGGAGTCGGCCGAGGCGTACCTGGGCGAACGCGTCACGAGGGCGATCGTGACCGTGCCAGCGTACTTCAACGACGCCCAACGCCAGGCAACGAAGGACGCCGGACGAATCGCCGGCCTCGAGGTCAAGCGCATCATCAACGAGCCGACCGCGGCGACGTTGGCCTATGGTCTCCACCGCCGCCACGAGAACCGCGTCGTCGCAGTCTACGATCTCGGCGGGGGAACGTTCGATATCTCCCTGCTCGAGTTGCGCGAAGGCGTCTTCGAAGTGCTTGCGACCGCCGGCGACACGTTTCTCGGCGGAGAGGATTTTGACAACGCGATCTTGGACTACTGCGCCGAGCAGTTCCAGAAGGCCCATGGCGTTGATCTGCGCACCGAAAAGCTCGCCACGCAGCGCCTCAAAGAGGCTGCCGAGAAGGCCAAACAGGAGCTGAGCTTCTCGCTCGAAACCGAGATAAATCTCCCGTTCATCGCTGCCAAGGCCGGAACGCCCCTGCACCTGTCGCACACGCTCACACGCCGCCAGCTCGAGGACCTCACCCGGCAGTTCGTGGAGCGCACGCTCGAGCCGTGCAAGCAGGTCTTGGCCGACGCGGAGATGAAGGTGGGTGACATCGACGACGTGATCCTCGTGGGCGGCCAGACCAGAATGCCGATGGTCCAGGCGCGCGTGAAGGAGTTCTTCGGCCGGGAGCCGTCGAAGTCGGTCAACCCCGATGAGGTCGTCGCCGCGGGCGCTGCGATCCAAGGTGCGGTGCTTGAGGGTGCGGTCGAAGGCGTGCTGCTCCTCGACGTGGTCCCCCTCCACATCGGTGTCGAGACCCAGGGCGGCGTGTTCTCGGTGCTCATCCCGCGCAACACGACGATCCCGACCCGCAAGTCCGAGATCTTCAGCACCACCGTCGACAACCAGCCGATCGTCAATATTCACGTGCTCCAGGGCCTGCGCGAGATGGCCGACGACAACCAGAGCTTGGCGCGTTTCCAGCTCGCAGACATCCCACCGGCGCCGCGCGGCGTGCCGCAGATCCAGGTGACCTTCGATATCGATGCCGACGGCATTCTTGGCGTGTCGGCCAAAGACCTCGGCACAGGGCGCGAGTCGAAGGTTCGCGTCCAGGCGAGCTCTGGCCTGACCGAACAACAGCTGGAAGCCATCGCGAAGGAGGCTGAGGTCAAGCGCTCCGACGACCTGGCCAAGCGCGAGCTTGCCGATCTGCGCAATCGGGCCGAGACGCTCATCTATACCTGTCGGCGCTCCCTCGAGGCGTACGGGCACGCGCTCAGCGACATCGATCGCCAGGATATTGAGCGGGATTCCGCCCGACTCGAGGGCCTGCTCAGCGGCGACGCAAGCGCGACGGCGCTTCGCGACGCCCTCGCAACGTTAGAGAACTCCTCCCATCAGATCTACGAAGCGATGCTAGCCAACGCAGGCTCTGAGTCGGAGTAACCCCGCGCCGTTGCCGGTTCGCCCCGTCATGGTCGACGCTGACTACTACGCACTCCTCGGGGTCGCACCCGACGCGAGTGCCGAGGAGATCAAGAAGGCGTTTCGGCGCCTTACCCTCGAGTTCCACCCCGATCGCCATGCTGGCGACGCTGCGGCCGAGGAGCGCTATCGGCAGATCAACGTGGCCTACGCGACGATTGGCGACGCGGCTGCCCGTGTGCGCTACGACGCCATGCGTCGGCTCCCGCAGATCGATCTGTCGCGCGGCTTCGATGCGAAGTCGGCCCGTGACTTGCTCGGCAACGTGTTCGGAGATGTGTTCGGCACCCGGCGTTCGCAACGTCGGCGCGGTCGCGATCTACGCTACACGTTGACCGTCAGTTTTGTGCAGGCGGTCCTCGGGTCGCAACATCTCGTCGAGTTCGAGGCACCGGGCCCGTGCGAGGATTGCGGTGGTCGCGGGGCGCGTGCCGGTGGAAAACCTGCGGAGGCCTGCAGCGTTTGCGCCGGCCGAGGCGAGGTGAAGGGCGATGGGCTGTTCGCGCGACGTACGCGCTGCGGTCGTTGCGACGGGACCGGCATGATTCACCCTGATCCGTGCGCGAGTTGCCGAGGTATCGGAAGCCGCCGCGCGAATCGGTCGTTCGACGTGAAGATTCCCCCGGGTACCCCGGCCGGAGCCGAGCGCGTGGTGGCGGGGCAAGGCGAGCCGGGCCGGTTCGGTGGTGAGCCCGGGGACCTGCGAATCACCGTGAACGTTCGTCCGCACCCGCGTCTCGTCCGGGATGGTGATGACATCCGTTGTGATGCCCACATCAGCATCACCGAGGCCGTTCGCGGCGCGCAGGTCAGCGTCCCTACGGTCGACGGCGATGTCGTGCTCGAAGTACCTGCGCAGATCCGGTCGGGCACCAAGATGAGGTTGCGCGGGCGGGGTGTGCCGAAGGGCGACGGCCGCAAGCGCGGAGAACCGCCGCGCGGCGACCAGCTCGTCACAGTGCTGGTCGAGACGCCCAGCTCAAGTGACCCCCGCCTGGCCGACATACTTGCGCAGCTCGAAGGCGCTTCGGTGGAGCTTGGCGCGTTGCCGCGCCGAGCGAGCGAGCGGGCGGTCGCCGCGGAGCCCGGCGACCCCTCCGATATCGAGCACGCGTGATCGCTCGCATTGGGCGGGCACGGCCTTGCGCGCACGTTCGCGCGGCGAGCCCGCAGAGCGCCAGGCAGCGCGGGCGCCGAAGCGCTGATAAGCTGCCATGGCTTCGGAAGATGGTCTTCATCGACATTCAGCGGCGCGAGGTGACCCTCAAGTTGGTCTACTACGGCCCCGCGATGAGCGGGAAGACCACCAACTTGCAGCAACTCCACGCCCTGATGGGAGCGCACGCCGGCACCGGGCTGATGACGTTGAACACCCGCGACGATCGGACGCTGTTTTTCGATCTCCTCCCGCTGCAGGTGCAAGCCAGCGGCGGCATGAAGATCAAGCTCAAACTCTTCACCGTGCCAGGGCAGGTCTACCACGCCGCTACCCGTCGCATCGTGCTTCAGGGAGCGGATGGTGTCGTGTTCGTTGCTGACAGCCGGATTCGCGAGACGCGCTGCAACAACGAGAGCTTTGCCGATTTGCGCAATAACTTGGTGGAGAATCAGATCGAGTTCGCAGATGTCGCAGTGGTCATCCAATTCAACAAGCGGGATCTCGACGGGATCCGCAGCGACGCGGAGGTTGAGCGCATCGCGGCCAAGGGCGCGGAGCCGGTCTTCAAAGCGGTTGCACTGCGGGGCGAGGGTGTCGCGGAGACGTTCATCGGCCTCGCCGAATCGACTTGGCACAAGCTCGAGCGGCGCTACGATTTCGAGCGCCGGTTCAGCATCACGTCGCAGGAGTTCGGCGATCGGGTGAGGTCGCTGTTGCCGGCGGTCGGAGGCCGATGACGTGAGCGCCGGCGGACTCGTTGATCGCGTGCCGCCGCTGGGCGAGCTCCTCGATCCTGGCGAGCTGCGCCCGTGCTTGCAGCCGCTGCTCGGCGATGACCTGGACGCCATCGTCGTGTTCGCTGAGGATGGCACGCGGATCTTCGAGGTCGGTACCCCGCGGTCCCCCGCCGCGGGCTGGGAACTGCTTCCCCCGGAAGCTGTGCTTGCGCTCGGTCGTGCGGATGAACGGGGGCGCGAGTTCGGCGTGGCCGAGCGGCGCGCGGTCGTTTGGCCGCTGGTGGTCGGTGGCGAACGCGTCGGGGCGGTGGTGGCCGTTGCTGATCCCAGTTGTGCGCGATGTGTTGGCGCAGTGCCGGCGTTTCTCACGCGCTTGTTGCAGTCGAGCTACGCCGCGTGGGTGACATCTGAGCTGCATCTGCAATCGAGCGCGACGGCGTGGCGAGCGATGGCCCAACAGAACGCCGAGCTCGTCCGCGCGGTCGAACACCTCAAACAACTCGATCAGCTCAAGAGCAATTTCCTTGCGACCGTCTCACACGAGCTGCGCACGCCGCTGACCTCGGTTATCGGGTTCTCCGAGATGCTCGTCGAAGGAATCGCCGGCCCGCTCAACTCCGAGCAGGGGGAGTACGTCCGGACGATCCTCGCGCGGGGCGAGGAACTCCTGTCGCTCATCACCCACGTGCTTGAGATGTCGCAACTCGAGGCGCGGGCAGTGCGTTTGGACCTCCGACCGGTGGAAGTGCACCTCGCCGCCCAGCGCGCGGTGGAGTCGCTGCGCCTCGCCGCCGAGCAGGCCGGCGTCACGATCCAGGTTGTGCCGTCCGCGGTTGGCGCGGTGCTCGCGGATTCCGAGAAGCTCCAACGGATCCTGGTGAACCTCGTCGGCAACGCGATCAAGTTCTCCCCGCGTGGGCAAGCGGTCGAGATCTCGGCCCAGGCGGCGCCGATCCGTCGACCCTTCGAGGAGGTGACGTTGTTCGGTGAGGAGCTCAACGACGCCGTTCGGATCTCCATCCGCGATCACGGGATAGGCATCGCTGCGGACCAGCTGGGGCGCGTGTTTGAGGCCTTCTACCAGGTCGATTCCGGTCCCACGCGTCGGCACGGCGGGACCGGCCTGGGGCTTTCGATCGTGAAGAACCTCGTGGTCGCCCACGGCGGCGAGGTTTGGGCAGAGAGTGAGCTCGGCCAGGGCACGACGATGCACTTCACGCTGCCGCTGGCCTCTGAGCACGCGATCTCGCAGTAACCGGGTGGCTGTTGGGATCTCGTCGTCGGTGGCGCCGAGCGCCGCGGCGATCGGGGGATCTTGTCGAAGTGATCGCCGATCGCGTCGCAACCGGCGATCTTCGCGCGACAATTCCGGGGTCCCGCGGGGGACGAACGCTTGCGATGCCGCGCGGCAGCGTGCATCTTTCGCTAGGTCGATCC
>CADEGN010000031.1:38680-42802 GCA_902826865.1 uncultured Myxococcales bacterium | reverse complement strand
AGTTCGGTGACGCCGATCGACGCGAATAGCATTCCATCGGTGAGGTCGGTCCAGTCGTTGGCAATCGTGACGCCGTCGATCCGGGCATAGGGAACATCGGAGTGGACGAACCGCTCGGCCGGCGTGCTCGAGGCGTCACTGATCCACGCCGCGAACGTTCCCACCAGGCCCGCCCGATCAGCCACCGATTGGCACACGGCATCGGCTCCGATTGCCCCGCCGAAGTTCGCGGGGAAGTGCTCGGACGTGACGAACACCCGGCGAGGCGCCTCCGCGGCGCAGTCGCTGGTGTCGAGCGTACACGTGGCGGAGCAGCTGACCTCACCCACTGGCAAGCCAACCTCCTGCATGCACGTGAAACCGACGGCCGAACCATCACACGCTTCGCCGGGGTCGATCACACCATCGCCGCAATCGTGGCAGCCACCTTCGTCAAAGGTGCAGCCTGCGCCGCAGGCCAACACGCCGCCTTCGTGTCCGAGCGACGCACAGGTCTCGCCGCGGAGGTCGTCGCCATCGCACGACTCGCCGCCATCGATCTCGCCATCGCCGCAACCCTGCCCGTCGCAGGCCCCCGCGTCGAACGTGCACGACCCCGAGCAACTCAGCGCGCCACCTTCGAAGCCCTGAGACATGCAGGTTGCGCCCCCGAGGTCGTTGCCATCGCAGGCTTCGCTGCCCGTGCGCACGCCGTCCCCGCAGCGATCGCACGCGGTTGTGTCGTAGCTACAATCGCTGCTGCACTGCAGCGTGCCACCGTCAAAGCCCTGCTCGGTGCAGGTCGACGACACGTCGTTGCCGTCGCAAACCTCACTGCCTTCCTGCACGCCATTGCCACACAGCTGGCAGCCCGAAGGATCGTACGTGCAGCCCGGCGAGCAGGCGAGCGTGCCGCTGTTGTAGCCGAGCGACTCGCAAGTCGCATCGCCCAACACTCCGGGCTCACACGTCTCCGGGGCCATCACCATGCCATCACCACACGCCGAACACTCGATGAAGTCGAGCATGCACCAGGGCGTGCAGTGCAACGCCTCGCTGGGCTCGCCGAGCCCGAGATCCGCGCAGGTCATCGCATCCGCAAACGCTCGACCGTCGCATGGTTCACCCTCGTCGAGCGTTCCATTGCCGCATCCGTCGCAAGCGCCGACATCGAAGGTACAGTCGCCAGCACAACGCAGGGTACCGCCGCCGAACCCCAGCGACGCACACAGCTTTCCACCGAGATCGGCACCATCGCACACCTCTTCGCCGTCGATGACACCGTCGCCGCAGTGGCTGTCGTCAATCGGTGCACCGGTCGTGTCGGAATCACCGCCGGATACGGATGTCGCGCTCGCCTGCCCGTCGGTCGAATCGGCGAACGTGTCACCCGTACTCGAATCGGCCCCACTTGAATCACCGGTGCTCGAATCGCCGAGCGAACCCAGCTGCGGCGGATTGAAGCACGCGGTGGTGAACGTTGCCGCAAGGCCGGCGACGAAACGACGGGGGGTGGAGCAAGGCATGACTCATGCTGGTAGACCCGCCAGCGACCCGTTCGATCACCGAGCTGCGGCGGTTTTTTCCCGCGGGCGTTCTCGAACGCGCACATCTGGGATGCCGCGCGCGCGTGGTCGCTCCTGCGCACTAGTGCCCGTCCAGCGAACATCCGACCGGATCAGGCCGTCGCGTTGTCGCGTCGATCTGGGCCGCGCGCTACTCCGTGGTGAAGCGGAGGTCGGCTACGACCGGGCGGTGATCGGAGGCGGTCGGGGTGAAGCTCGGACACCCGACCGTCTCGAGCTCGCGCGAGATCCACACGTAATCGATCCGCACGATCGGCAGGCTCGCCGGCCAGGTGGCACTGCCGTTCGGGCATGCGTCGTCGAAGTGATCGGAGAACGCGGCGTACTCGGGTCCATTCGAGAACGCATTGAAGTCGCCCATGACGATCGTCGGGCGTCGACCGTCGGTGGCACGCACGAGCACCGCATCGGCTTCGCGCAGCCGCGCGGCATCCATGCCCTTGCGGCGCGCGGGCGGATCCCGCGGATCGGTCGGGTGCAGGTGGACGACGAGCGTGCGCATACTGTGGCCCGCGATCGCCACGTCCCCCTGCACCGCGGCGAGGGTGGCGCCCGGCAGCGCGACGCGCTCGACGTTCGCCAGCGGATGCCGGCTGAGCAGGACGACGCCGATCTTCCCGCCCCCGGACGGCCGGTGATCCGCGAACGCGACCTCCATGCCGAGCGCCTTCGCGATCACCTTCGGCTGATCCACGCGCCCGGATCGCCGCGTGCGACTGTCGACCTCCTGAAGCGCGATCATGTCGGCGTCGAAGGACTGCAGCGCTGCGATCACCTCGTCGAGCCCGAGCTTCCCCCCGAGGATGTTGTAGGTCGCGACCCGGAGCTGACCGGGACGCGGCGGCGCTACGACGACGGCCGGCGATGGCGACGGCGCGACGACGACGGGCGGCGAAGACCGCTCCGGTGCTTCGGACACGCGTGCTGCCGCGGGCTCGGGCGCCGCGCGCGATGGCACCTCGGGTCGAGAATCGCTGGCACGCGAGATCTGGGTGTCCGACGCCTCGCAGCCGACGATGAGCGAAAGGACGGCGGCGACGTGCGCAGTCACTCGCGCGAGCATAAGCGGGTCTCCGCGCGGATGTGAACCGCCTGTGCGGTGTTTGCTCCGCGTCAGACCTCGCGCCGTCCGCGGATACGCGGCCGCCTCTCACCCACCCGAGCGGCTCAAACGCGCCGCCTCGAGCGTCGCTTCAGCTCCTGCACGTTTCCCGGCAAGCAGCAACGCCCCGCAGCGGGCGTCGAACGCCCCCGCTGCGCGCACGAGCGCCTTCGCCACGCAGGCATTCGCACCCGCGCTCCCACCGGTCACAACCGGCGAGCGCACCTTGCCATTGACGAACGTCCATGTGACCGCGAACGCCTGTCCCTTCGGCGCGCACTTGTCGATCGCCTTGCGCTGTTTCGCGAGACTCGCCACCACCACGAGCGCACCGAGCATCGGTGGCCCATCATCAACGGCGCAGGCGAGTTCGCGTAGCGCCAATCCGTCGGCCTCGATGTCACCGACGCGAAGATTCGCGTCCGCCACGAGCTGGGTCGGCACCGTCGCCGCACCGAGCGCTTTCGACTTGCGGCACGCGGCCTCGACCCCGAGTTCACACGCGCGGGTGAACTTGTCCCGCGCGGAGTCGTGCCCGCCAACCCCGGCGAGACCGCTCTCAAGCAACACCCCGGCACCTACACAGGCATCGGCGACTCCATCCTCACAGGCGTCGGACTCGAGGCGCAGCGCCGCCTCGGGATCTCGGGGGACGCCGCCGAGCCCGTTCACCAAGAGGTTGCCCGCGTCGGTGCATGCGTTACCGTCACCGCCGCGGCAGGCGACCCTCAGACGGTCGATGCACGCGACGCCTTCGTTCGTCCAAACAACGCGACCTGACATCACGTCCGCGATCGCTCTGCTCGTACAATCCACCGGCGGCGGCGTGGACGCAGGTGCCGGCGCAGCGGCGACGGATTGTGGCGCTGCGGCCGTGGCGTCGGTTGGCCTGCGCGTCTCAACCCGCTTCGGCGTCTCAGCCGGCGCAGCGACGTCCGCCGACGGGCGACACGCGCAGACGAGGAGTAGGGCGATCGGGACGATAAGGTGCGTAGACATCGGGGAGCCCCAAGCAAAGCTCATGCTCGGCCCGGCGGGGGCGGATCACTGAGAAATCCTCCAGCATCTGCGAGGCCCAAACGATACCGGCGCGAGACCGCTCGGACGCGGGCTCACAATCCGTAACCCAAAGGGTTCCAGATCGCCTCGCCGGCCCCAGGTCGCTCCATTCAAGCGGGCCCGTTGCGCGGCGTCCGCCGATCTGCGTTCGAACCGCTCGCGGCCGCGGAGAGCGGCCGGATGTACTCTAACGGTGCCGATGCTCCCGGCCGCACTGTGGCTGCTCACCGCGGCCGTCCCTGGTGTTGAGCTTACGTGGCGAGCCCCCGAGGGTTGCCCGCACGCTGCGGACGTCGATGCGCGGCTCAGCCGCTATCTCGGCGCCCGGGCGATCAATCCTCCGCTCGTAGTCGATGCCGAGGTCACCGCGGAGGGCAACGAGTGGCGACTTAGCCT
>CADEGN010000031.1:0-38670 GCA_902826865.1 uncultured Myxococcales bacterium | reverse complement strand
GACGTGCCGCGGATCCTCACCAACGCCACGTGCGCGGGCTTGGCCGAGGCGGCGGTGGTTGTGGCTGCCATCTCCATCGCGGCGTTCGAAGACGCGTCCGCGCCAGTCGTGCCGTCCGCCGCGAACGACCGAGTCGGCCGCTCGCCCCCTTCGGGGGCGGTGCCAACACCCCCGGCGCTCCCACGTCCGCATCAGGCGGCGCCATCGAACCTCGAGTCGCCGCCGTCGGGCTCGCGCCGGAGCGCGGCTCGCCGGTCGGTCGAGGTTGCCCTCAGTGCGGGCGTAGGCGTTGGTCTCGGTGCCACGCCCCTCGGAGTTACGATCGCGCCGGGCGTCGCCGTGGTGTCGAGACGTTGGCTTGTGCGATTGTCGGCGGTGATCGAACCGCGTCGACGCCTGCGTCTCGACCACTCGACCAGCGCGGGCAGCGATCTCTTTCACTGGACGATCGAGCCCAGCGGGTGCTGGCTCGCTCAGGTCGCGGCGCGTCTGTCGCTTCCGATCTGTGGCGGCCTCGAGCTTGGTGAGCTGCACGCGCGTCCAGTGGGCCTCGCACGCCCGACCGCGCGACGATCGTTTTGGGCGGCGGCAACTGCCACGGCCGCCGTGCGGATCGCGATCCACCGGCGAATCGCGTTGTGGCTCGGAACCACCACGGTGATCCCCCTGACGCGCGCGCAAGTGACCGTTGGCGGTGAGTCTGCACCCCTCTACCGGACCGCTTCGATCGCAGTGCGATGTCTGGGCGGATTCGACCTGAAAGTCTGGTGACAGAAATCAGGGCCTCGCGGCAGATTGCTAAAGATGGACGCCGCGCCGTATCCCGGGGGCTCGGCGCCATTCGCGGCGCTTTACCGGGAGCACTTCGAATTCGTGTGGCGCAGCGTGGCACGCCTTGGTCTCACCGGCGCGGCAATCGATGACGCGGTGCAGGAAGTGTTCGTCGCGGCTTACCGTCGTCTGCCGACCTACGACGGCCGCGGGCCGCTGCGGGCATGGCTCTTCGGCATTGCGGTGAACGTGGTGAAGATGGCGCGGCGCGCCGAAGTGCGGCACCGTCGCAGGGTAGACGCCGCGGGCGCGCAGTCGGGCGACACCACCGACTTCACGGAGCAGCGGGCCGCGGTCGCCATGCTGGACCAGTTGCTCGAGGAGCTCGACGACGATCAGCGCACGGTGGCGATTCTGATCGAGATCGAAGGTATGAGCCCGGGCGAAGTCGCCGACGGGCTCGGCATCAGTATCAATACCGTGTACTCGCGGAGGCGACTGGCGCGCGCGCACCTGCTGCGCGCTGCGTCCCGCCTGCGCGCGAGCGAGGCAAGGTGGGCATGAGCGATGGACGCTTCGAGCTTGAGGAGATGTTCGCGGCTGCACGCGCCGTGCACCCGCCGCCGGGTGCGGCCGAGCGGGGTTGGGCAGGCGTGCAGTCGGCGATCGCGCCGGCGGCCTCTGGCGGGGCAAAGTTGGCGCGTACAACGAAGTTGGCCGGTGTCGTGATCCTGGTTGCTGGCATCGCGCTGCCCATGTTGCGCGATCAGTCGCCCGAACCCGAGGCCGAGCGTGCGGCCGCGGTGGCAGGGACGACAGCAGCCGAGCGCGACGCGAAGGAGCCGCCGAGGGCAACAGAGGTACCCGCGCCAGCACCGATCGAGATCGTATCCCCGCCACCCTCGGTCGCGCCGGAGCATGAAGCTGTGTTGCTCCACGATGACCCCACGACAGAGGCCTCATCGGGCACGATTGCCGAGCAGCCGCGCGCGCGGGTCGATCAGCCTCGCGCGAGCGAAGCCAAGCGCAAGAGCCACGCCAAGCTGAGCAGCTCGCCCGCACCGACGTCAGATGGCGTCGCAGGCGATGCTGGTCCCACGGCATCTCCCTCGAAGCCAGACGGCGATGCGCTGCGGGCCGAGGCCGAGCTTCTCGGCCGGGCTTGGCTCGCGCTCCGCGAGCGGGACCATGCGAGGGCACAGCGGTTGCTCGCCGAGCACGCCAAGCGTTTTCCGCTGGGTGCCCTCGTGCCGGAGCGCGAGGCCTGCGAGAAGGTGGCGGCCTGCGTTTCTGGAGCAGAGGGCGCCGTCGATGACGCGCAACGGTGGCTCATGGCGCACTCCACTTCGCACCTGGCCAATCGCGTCGCCGCGGGTTGTCTCTCTGCTCGACGATCGCGCGGCGAGATCGATGGGAATGCCGCCGGAAGATGAGCGAGGACGCACGCGTATTTTCGCACCGCGAAACGCGCGGTGGATCGCGTGACAGAAACAATGCGTTGGCGGCAGAGCAGACATGATGAAACAGCACCGCCGTTGGACCCTATGGCAGGTGGTCGCGTTTGCGCCCGTCGCGTGCAATGCCGATCTGCAGGTTGGCGTCATCGACGGGTCAACATCTGGGGTGGCCACCTCCAGCGGATCAACCGCCGGCACCGCTGGTGATGGCCGGGGTAGCACGGGGACGACCGGCGTCGATGACACCGGTCCCTCGGTCATCTTCGATGTCGCCGCTCCCCGCGACCTACCGACACCGAGCGGAAGCGACTGGCCCCCTTGTTCCAGCGATCTGAAGTCCGTGCTCGCTGAGGATGGGTCGGTTGTGCAAACGTGCGCGCCCGACCAGGGCTGCCTCGATGGCGAATGTGTGGACGCGTGCCTGGCCGCGGCCGGAGCCAAGGGCTCGAGCGGTTGCGAGTTCTTGGTGCCCACGTCGCCGACCTTCGAAAGCGTCGATCCTGGACCTTGCTACGCACTGTTCGTGGCGAACCCGTGGGACCGTCCGGCAGCGCTGTCGTTGTCCCGTGGCGGTGAAGACTTCGATATCGACGCTTTCGCGCGACTGCCCTCAGGTGTTGGTGCAGCCACCGTTTACGAGCCGTTGCCGGCGACTGGCGTGCCTCCAGGCAAGGTGGCGATCATCTTTCTAGCCCAGCGCCTACCCGGCCAGGATCCGTACGTTGTCGACTGCCCGATCCCGCCCGCGGTGACGAGCCCGACCGTGCCCCTAGGCTCCGGCTACGGCACGGCGTTTGAGCTCGTCAGCGACACACCTGTGCAGGCTTACGACATCGTGCCGTACGCTGGCGGCGCCCATGTTCGGCCTTCGGCATCTTTGCTATTTCCCACATCCGCGTGGGGCGACTCGTACCTGGCGATCACGCCCCACCAAGTTACCGAAGGTGTCTATAGCTTGACATGGATCTTGGTCGTCGCGCAGGGCGATGGCACCACGGTCAGCGTGAATCCGAAAGCCATGATCTTCCCCGGGGCTGACATCGACGACGTGGCAGTTGACACAGTGACTGAGTTCGAGCTCGACGCCGGTGACGTAGTCCAGTTTGTGACCGATTCGGATTTCGGCGCGAGCATTGTCACCGCCGACAATCGCATCGGGATGTTTACTGGCAGCCTCTTGCTGGCGGTGCTCACGGAGGACACGCTCGTTTCAGGACAGGACAGCGCCCATCAGATGATCCCGGTGGTCAACGCCCTAGGCGACGAGTACGTGGGTGCCGGGCTCTTCAGCCGCCTGGAGGACGGAAGCCCGGAGAGCGTGCTCTATCGCCTCAGCGGTGCGGTCGACGGCACCAACCTCTACTGGGATCCCGAGCCGCCGGCGGGCGCACCGACCAAGCTCGACGCCGGGGACATCGTCGAGTTCGAGACCCGCGAGTTGTTTGGCGTGCGCTCGCAGGACATCGATCACCCCTTTTCGCTCGCCCAGTACATGTCTGGCGGTATCACCGGCCGACCTGGTTGCAGCCCGGGGTATCCCGATCCGTGCCTTCTCGGCAACGACGAGTGGGTGCTACCAACTCCCCCGCAGCAGTTCTTGCGGCGATACGCCTTCGTTGTGGATCCGACCTACGCGACCACGACGTTGGTTGTCACGCGTCGAAGCGGCGCCGATGGGACCTTCGCCCCTGTCGATCTCGAGTGCATGGGCAACATCGACGGCTGGATGCCGGTGGGCGTGGACGGCCGCTACGAGGTTGCCCACGTCGAGCTATTTCGCGAGTTCGTGGGGGCATCGACGGCGTGTGAAACCAGTCAACACGTTGCGACTTCGACCGGCGACTTCGGAATCACGGTGTGGGGCACCGATTGGGCGTCCTCCTACGGCTATCCCGCCGGCGGTGGCCTCAAGCGGATTAACGACGTCGTGCTGGATCCCGCGGGCTAGCGCGCCGCGGGAACTCGACCGCGCGCCCGCGAGCACGAGCGCTAGGCCACCCGGCAGGTCACGCCCCCAGACGAGAACAGGGCGATTGGCATTGTGCGGGGCCTAGACATCTGGAACCCGCCGAGCAAAGCCCGCGCCGGACTCCGCCGGGGCCGCGGATCGCCCGGAGCCCCTCCGCCCTCCGCGAGGCCCAAGCGACACCGGCGCGAGGCCGCCGATGCACGCAATCGCCATCCCTAACCCGGACGGGACCCAGATCGCGTCGCCGGGCCTCAGGTCGCTTGATTCGAGCGAACCGCTTGCGCGACGTCGGCCGATGTGTGTGCCTTCGACCCTGGATCGTCGGCATCGTGGCCAACGACTGTGGGTCCGGCCACGCGGGAAACGACCAACAAGCTTTACCCGATCAGCCCTACGCGGTAGACGTTGACCTGCCCCAAGGAGGCTTGCGAATGCAACTCGGCATGATCGGTCTCGGTCGTATGGGCGCCAACATGGTGCGGCGACTGATGCGGCAGGGACATAGCTGCGTCGTCTACGACGTGAACGCCGCTGCGAGCGAGGCGCTAGCCCGGGAGGGGGCCATTGTCGCGAGCTCGCTCGCCGACATGGCCGCGAAGCTCACGCGACCGCGCGCGATGTGGGTGATGGTTCCGCTGCAGTTCACCGAATCCTCCGTTCTCGGCGCCGCGGAGGTGCTCGAGCACGGCGACGCGCTGATCGACGGCGGGAATTCCTACTTCAAAGACGACCTGCGTCGAGCGGCGCTCCTCGCACCGCGCGGCATCGACTACCTCGACGTCGGCACCTCGGGCGGCGTCTGGGGACTCGAACGCGGTTACTGTTTGATGATCGGTGGGCCCAAGGCCGCGGTCGATCGACTGCACCCGATCTTCGCCGCCCTCGCCCCCGGCCACGGCGAGATCCCCCGCACCCCAGGCCGCGCAGGTGATCCACCGCCGGCGGAACGCGGCTTTCTGCACTGCGGAAAAACTGGATCGGGTCACTTCGTGAAGATGATCCACAACGGGATCGAGTACGGACTGATGCAAGCCTACGCGGAAGGCTTCGACATCATGCGCCACGCCGCCGATGAGGCGCTGCCGGCCGAGCAGAGACTCGAACTCGACATGCCGGGCATCGCCGAAGTGTGGCGCCGGGGCAGCGTTGTCAGCTCGTGGTTGCTCGACTTGATCGCCCAGGCGCTCGTCGAGGACCCGACGCTGGCGCATTACAGCGGTTTCGTGCAGGACTCCGGTGAAGGCCGCTGGACCGTGCAGGCTGCGGTCGAGGAGGCCGTCCCAGCCGACGTCCTCACCGCAGCGCTCTACACGCGATTCCGATCGCGCCAGGAGCACACCTTCGCCGAGAAGATGTTGTCGGCCATGCGCCACAAGTTTGGCGGCCACACCGAGCCACCAAAAGGAGGGGCTCGATGATCGAGGGCACCGCGACCGTGCGCCGAGGTGAGCCCGCCGGCAAGAGTGTGTTCGTGATCTTCGGCGCTACCGGCGACCTCACCAAGCGCAAGCTGATCCCCGCCCTCTACAACCTGCGCGAGCAAAAGCTCTTGCGCGACGAGTTCGCCATCGTCGCGGTCGCGCGCAAGCCGACAACGGACGCGGCCTTGCGCGAGCAGATGCGGAGCGATTTTCGCGAGTTTGCCACCCACGCGGTCGACGAGAACCTGTGGAATTGGATCGAGGAACGAAGCTATGCCCACCAGGCCAACTTCGACGAGCCCGACGGCTACGTGGAGTTGGCGCAGCGGCTGGCTGAGATCGATCGCGAGCGCGGGACCGCCGGGAACTATCTCTTCTATTTGGCGACCCCACCCGATTACTTCTCGACCATCGTGGAGCACATCGGCCAAGCCGGGCTCGCGCGCGAGGAGGGCGGACGCTGGCGCCGCGTGATCGTCGAAAAACCATTCGGCACCGATCGCGACTCCGCGCGCTTGCTCAACCGAAATCTCCAAGCGGTTCTCGACGAGCGTCAGATCTACCGCATCGATCACTATCTCGGGAAGGAAACGGTCCAGAACATCTTACTTCTGCGTTTTGCCAACGGCATTTTTGAGCCGATCTGGAACCGGCAGTTCGTGGATCACGTCCAAATAACGGTGGCCGAGAGCGTCGGCATCGGCAACCGAGCGGGCTACTTCGAGAACGCTGGAACGTTGCGTGACATGGTCCAAAACCACATGTTGCAGCTGCTCGCGCTTACCGCGATGGAGCCGCCGACGTCGTTCCAGGCCGATCCCGTTCGTGACGAACGTAGCAAGGTGCTACGCGCGATCAAAACCGTGGATCCAGAGGACGTGTTGACCCACACCGTACGCGGCCAGTATGGCCCGGGGATCACCGATGGCAAAGACGTCAGCGGCTATCGCCAAGAATCCAACGTCGCCGCCGCGTCAAAAACCGAGACATTCGCGGCGATCGAACTCTACGTCGACAACTGGCGCTGGGCGGAGGTGCCATTTTATCTGCGCACCGGCAAGCGCATGGCCACGCGCGCAACTGAGATTGCGATCCAATTCAAAAGGGCTCCGCACTCGTTCTTTCGCGGCACCAAGGTAGAGCACGTCCCGCCAAACGTCATGGTCCTGCGCCTGCAACCAGACGAGGGGATTTCGCTCGGTTTCCAAGCCAAGGTCCCGGGCCCGATCATGAAAATGGACGCGGTCCGGATGGACTTTGATTACTCCGAGCGGTTTGGCGCGACGCCGAGCACTGGCTATGAGACGCTCGTGTACGACTGTCTTTGCGGCGACGCGACTCTGTTTCACCGCGCCGACGGTGTTGATGCGGGCTGGGCCGTTGTCCAGCCCGTGCTCGACGTTTGGAGGGCACTGCCGGCCCGCAACTTCCCCAACTACGCTGCGGGCAGCTGGGGACCGCATGAGTCTGACGAGCTGCTCACCCGAACCGGTCGAGCGTGGAGGAACCGATGATGAGGGTGTTGGCCGGCGACATCGGCGGCACAAACAGCCGCCTCGCCGTGTGCGACGTCGCGGGTGGGC
This sequence comes from uncultured Myxococcales bacterium, assembly GCA_902826865.1. GTDB lineage: Bacteria > Myxococcota_A > Polyangia > Nannocystales > Nannocystaceae > Xiheibacterium. The sequence continues at coordinate 31,469 of CADEGN010000031.1, read as the reverse complement.
GGGTGACTGCCGTGGCCGAGAACGTCTATCCGTCAGCCTCGTTCGCCTCGCTGACGGAGGTCGTGCGAACGTTCCTTTCCGGGCAAGGCGAGATCCGGGCTGCGTGCTTCGGCTTGCCCGGTCCGGTGCGTGGTCGCCGGGTCCAGCTGACCAACTTGCCGTGGTTGGTCGACGCCGATGTACTTGAGCGCGAGCTTGGACTCGACAACGCTTGGCTGCTCAATGACCTTGAGGCCAACGCATACGGGCTGTCGGTGCTTGAGCCATCGGGACTGCGATTGATCAAACCGGGCAACGCGGTCGCCAACGGCAACGCAGCGTTGATCGCTGCTGGCACCGGATTGGGCCAGGCCGGTCTCACGTGGGACGGGACGCGCCGGCGCCCGTTCGCGACCGAGGGCGGGCATACTGACTTCGCACCGAGCGACGACTTCGAGGCCGCGCTGCTCGAGCGTCTGCGTGGACAGCACGGACACGTCAGCTGGGAGCGCGTGGTATCAGGCCCAGGCTTGGTGACGATTGAATCGTTCGTGCGTGAGCGTGCCGGAGGTCCTTCGGCGCCTTGGGCGAACCAAGCGATCACCGATCGCCCGTCGCAGATCGCAGCCGCGGCGCTCGACGGCAGCGATCCGATCGCCGCCGAGGCCCTTTCGCGCTTCCTCGCCCTGTACGGAGCCGAAGCCGGCAACCTCTGCCTCAAGGTGCTCGCCACCGCAGGGGTATACGTGGGCGGCGGAATCGCCCCGAAGATCGCCGCCGCGTTCGAGAACTCTGAGTTCGCGGCCCGTTTTGTCGCCAAGGGCCGCATGCGCGGGCTACTCGAGGACATTCCCGTGTGGCTCGTGCTCGACCGGCGAACCGGCTTGTGGGGCGCGGCCAGCTTCGCGGCGTCGCGCGGGCAGGGCAATGCCTGAACGCAGAGCGCTGCTCCGCGATGGCGCAGTGATCTCGGTGTTCGAGAACTCGGCTGCGATGGTCGAGGCGGCGGCAGATGAGTTCGCCGCGTTGTTGGGCCCTCCTGCACGGGAGCGCACGTCCGTGTCGATTGCGCTGGCCGGAGGCACAACGCCGGCGGAGCTCTATCGAGAGTTGGCCAAGCGCAGCATCGATCGCGACGACGAGCGTGCGGCGTGGAGGCGCGTGCATATCTGGTTTGGTGACGAACGCTGCGTGGCACCCGAGCACGCCGACAGCAACTACCGCATGGCTCGCGAAGCGCTGCTCGATACGCTGCAGCTGCCCGCGCCCCAGGTGCATCGCATACGAGGTGAGCTCGCGCCGGACGTCGCCGCCCGGGACTATGCCCAGGAACTGCGCAACCACTTCGGCGACAAGAGCCCTCATTTCGATCTGGTTCTGCTCGGCATCGGGGAAGATGGGCACACGGCATCGCTGTTTCCCGGCACCTCAGCGCTGCACGAGCGCGGGGAGTGGGTCGCTGCGAACTGGGTCGCGAAGCTCGGCGCCCAGCGAATCACGCTGACGTACCCGGCACTGTGCGCCGCAGCCGAGGTGTGGATCTTCGCCGCCGGGGCGCGCAAAGCTGAGATCGTCGCAGCGGTGCTTGACGGTCCGACCGACGCGGGCGTTTATCCCGTACAAGGCGTGCGAACCAACACCGCGCCGGTGCGCTGGTGGCTCGATGCTGCCGCTGCCGCAAAGCTGGCATGAGTCGGCACGGCTTCTCCTCGCGGCGGCCGATGCCCGGGCGCGTGCCCTCGTGCGCGAGGAAACCCCTGACACGGCCGACCGGGCGGTTGCGACGCTCCTCCCGCGTCCGGTATGGCAGCCTAGTGCCATGCTCGGGATCCGCAGCGCGAATCCACCGCGGTACTGCAGCTTCGTCGCTGCTTGCGCGGTGATGGGCCTCTCTGGCCTCGCTTCGTGTGGCGCAGGCAATCAGGGGGGCAGCGCCAGCATCGACGGCGACACGACGGCAGTGGCGACGGAGGACGCCAGTACGACCAGCGCGAGTACCAGCGATGGATCGGGGTCGATGTCGGCGACAAACACGGCTGGCGCCACGAGCTCGGGCCACGCTGGTACGGGCACAGGCCCGATCTTCGACGTCGGCGTGGCCGACGAAACCGGCGCGCCCGATTGCACGTGCGGCAACCAGCTCGGATTCAGTTACATCTGGATCGCAAACAGCTCGCAGAGTTCAGTCAGCAAGATCAACACCGCGACCATGGTCGAGGAGGGCCGCTACGTTACCTCGGCGGGCTTCGGCGATCCGTCACGGACCAGTGTGAACCTCTCGGGTCGCGCGGTCGCGGTCGCCAACCGCACCGGTGGCGTGGTGAAGATCTGGTCGCGACCGGAGTTCTGCGACCCGGGCTTCAACGGCGAGCCCGGCCTGCAGACCTCGACCGGCGCCGCCGACGTTCTGCCGTGGGGCGAAGACGACTGCGTCGCCTGGTACGCCCCGTTCGAGTACACATCGCAGCGGCCGATCGCGTGGGCGGGCGGCGTCGTCGATCCGGACACCTGCGAGACCAGCCCCGAGGTGGTGTGGACCTCGGGGTGCGCCCCTGGCCTGAACGTGCAGGTCCACCGTCTCGACGGCGGCACTGGCACGGTGCTCGACACCGTCGATGTCGAAGGCTTCCCGTGCACGGTCTTCGGGGGCTACGGTGGCGCTGTCGACGGCGCAGGCAACTTCTGGATCACCAACACCCACGGCGAGCAGCCGCAGACACTGGCGAGGATCGACGCGGTGTCGCTCGCCGCCGATCGATGGACGCCACCGATCGGCGCCTACGGCATGACCGTCGATCGTCAGGGTCGACCTTGGCTGCAGACCGGCTTCGACGGACCTGCCACCGCGCTGCGCTTCGACCCGGACACCGAGACCTGGGCGTCCGCCCCGACAACCATCGCGCCTGCGGCGCGTCGGGGATCCAGGAGGACGCCGAGGGCCGCATGTGGGTGAATTTCTGGGCGTGGAACGCCTCCTGTGGCGGCCTCTATGGTGACCCGATCGCCGGCGCCGGCATCGCCTACATCGACAGCGAGACGATGGAGGTCAGCGATCCGATCATCTTGGACGTCGCCGCGAAGGGTATCAGCGTCGATCTCTCGGGCGCGATCTGGGCGATCCCGCAGGACTCGCCCCGCGCCCACCGCTACGACCCGGTGACCGAGGTCCACGATTTCTACACCGGACTCGTCACGCCCTACACGTACTCGGACATGACTGGCTGGGCGCTGCAGAACACGTCGTGCGATCCCCCGGGCTAAGGTCTTCTCGCCGACTACGTTGCCGGATGCCCGCGAGCCCCTACACTCTGTGCTGCCATCGCGGGCATGCTGCCCGCGCTCGCCGCGGGTGGCGCAACCGCTTCACCCAACCCAAGCCCGTGTCCGCAGGATACTCGCCGCCATGAGCCCCTCCTCTGTCGCCGCCCTCTTGCTCGCGCCCCTGTTACTCGGGCCGACACGCGGCCCGGAGACCGATGCCGAGAGCCTCCATCGCCGCGGGGTCCATTGCATGGACGAACTCGAGCGTTCCGCGTGCGCCATCGAGAACCTCGAAGCGGTGCTCGACGAGCGCGAGGCGAGTCGCGAGATCGTAACCGACTCGATGTTGCGACTCATCCGGCTCTACCGCGCCGCCGGAGATCTCGAAGGCGCGAAGCCGCTGCTGCGCCGATTCTGGGAGGCGGGGATGAAGTGGACATCGCGGGGACATGTCCCGCACTCCACGCGATACATCCCCGGTGATTTCGACGTGATTGTGAACGTCGACATCGCCCGCGTGCTTGAGTCCCAGGTGACCGCGAATCTCGGCGACGATTTCCGCGACACCATGTTCACTTGCGATCCCGTGCGGCGTCACGACCTCGACGACCGTCGCCGGTGGAATCGCGCCCAACGCAAGGCAGCCAAGGAGAACCGCGACGTCAAGGTGGTTGTCTATGAGGAGCTCGAGCGCGAGCGCAAGGCGGAGGCCCGCCGCAAGGCCCGTGGCCGGCCCACCCCGATCTTCTTCACGTCGATGTGCGACGTGGCGCGCGCCCTCGGGCAAGACAACGTCCTCGGGTGGAAGCGAATCACCGGTGCATTCGCCCACCGCGACTTCTCCCGATCTGTCGCACTCGCTGAGCTCAAGGACGCCGACGCGGTGATTGCGGCCGCGGCCGCGGCCGGTCGATTGGTCGCCATCGGCCCCAAGATGTGGCGCGCCGTGGATGTCACCTACGAGGGCGGCGAGGTCTACTTCGCCCGCCTCGATCGCGACGAGCTCGTCATCGGTCCGCCCGGGGTCATCACGCTCATGCGCACCGCCAGCCAAGAGCGCGATCGGCAAATCGATCGCGCGCTGGACCAGCTCGTCCAGCGCGTTCCCCGGGACACCGGAGCCTTCATGGTCCTCACCCAAGGCGCGATGCAGGATCTCGGATCCTCGACGATGCGCGCCAGCACGCGAGGCTTCCTCGAAGCGCTGCTACCCAAGCCCAAAGGCGTCCAGATCGCGGTGATGCTCGGCGCGGATGTGGGCCTGTTCACGCGCGTGCCCACTGACAATCCGGTCAAGGGACGCATGTTGATTTCGTTGGCACAGCTGATCGTCGATCGCCAATCCGAGAAGGACGAGGAGACCGAACAGCTCCTCGCCGGACTCGACATCGCGGAGGCCAGCGATCGCAGGGCTCTGCTCGCGAGCTATGTGATGTCCGAAGGCCAGGTGCGCAAGTTCATGCTGGAGTAGGTGTCGGCAACGCTGCGCGCATGATCACTGCGGCGACAGGGCGGACACGGCGCTTGCCAGCCAGCGGGCTTTGCTCCACCCTGCAAGCATGATTGCGTCGCGCCTCCGATCGGAACGTGCGCCACGACACCTCAGTGACGCCTCAGTCACCCGCACTCAGGTTGGAACGCAACGAAGGCGGATCGGTCGAACGCGCCGCATGCGGAAAACCCGGTGGGTTCAACGTGCTGTCTTTGTCGTTTGTTTTGCCCTCCTTGCGGGCTTCGCGACCCGCTCGGAGGCCAAGCCCCGGGTCGGCCTCGGTGGCGGGATGGGTGATCCGTTCGGTCCTTCGCTGAAGGTGTTCTTCCACCCTCAACACGCGCTCCAGATCGATTTCGGCTGGGCGCCGATGCATCACGGCAACGGCATCCTCCACGGCAACTACCTCTTTCACTTTCGTCCGTTCGTCTCCAACAAGGTTATGGACTTCGGCCTGTACCTGGGCGCTGGCCTTGGCATCGCCTTCTGGAGCGGTCACTACTACTACCACGGTCACTCGTACTACATCGGGAATGATCGCTTCTGCCGACGGCAACCCGGTCCCGACGATTGTCGGTACGGTCACGGTGGAGCGGGCATGATCGTGCGCGCACCAGTCGGGTTGTTCTTCCATTGGATGAAGGTACCCATCGACACGGTCGTTGAAGGTGGATGGTCGCCCTATGTCATCCACTGGGATCCTCCGCATGGCGACTTCAGTGTGAAGATCCGGTATTACTTCTAACTCCGCATGCGACCGCGTTTCATACCGTTGGTTCTCGCCTCGAGTTTGGCTGTCGCTGGATGCAGCAACAACCTCACGGTCACGCGGCTCAACTCCGAGCAGGCCAAACCCAACAACGTCTGGGTCTTTTTCACGGTCGAGCGCGGAGATGAGCCAATCGCCGGTTTGCAGGCCGACAACTTCCAGATCTACGAGGATGACTCACTGGTATCCGCCTACGAGAGCCAGCAGGTCATCCAGAACCCTGAAGTCGCCGCGGTGATGTACACGTTGTTGCTGCTCGACATGAGCGGCAGCGTAACCGAGTCGGGCCAGGCCGACCTGTTGGTCGATGCAGCCTCGATGTTTAGCGAGCGCGTCGGCAAGACCCAGAAAGTCGGCGTCTACGCCTTCGACGGCGACGAGAAACTCCACTCGGTGGTGCCGTTCACAGAGGCCAGCGGATCGGTCGACGGTGGGCTCGAGGGCCTGCGTGGGTACAAGCCGAAGGACCCGTCAACCAACCTGCACGGAGCAGTGCCGCTCGCGCTCGAAGAGCTTCAAGAATCCCTGGCGAAAGACAAACGGCCGCTAAAATTCGGCACCCTCGTCGTTTTCACCGACGGCACCGATCGCGCCGGTCGAGTCACCCGCGATGCGATGCTCGAAGCGATCGAGCGCGATGCGTACGCACACTACGAGATCTACACGATTGGCGTGGGTGCCGAACTTGAGAAGTCCGGTCTCGACAACATCGGGCGCGACGGCACCGAGCTCGCCTCAGACCCAGGTGCGGTGCGCGACGCGTTCGAGCGCGTGGCCAAGCGCATCGAGGACCACACGAAGCGGTTCTACTTGCTGTCGTACTGCACACCCGCGCGCAAGGGCGGCCATCAGGTGCGCATCGAAGCGATCGAACGCGACGAAAAGGGTCGCAAGCGCGGCAGCGGCTTTCTCGAGTGGGAATTCAACGCCGACACGTTCGGACCGCCTCCCCAGTGCGATCCGAAGCGCGAGCCCAAGTTCAGCCTCGAGAAAGTCGTGCCTCCGCCGAGCGACGACGATCGCAAGGGCCGCAAGCGCTCGCGGCCTCGGCGCGCGCGTGGAGGTGGCGATGCCGAAGCTTCGGGAAGCGTGCGGATCGGCGGCGCTCCCAAGGGCAAGAAGACCAAGGCCAGCAAGGGTGCCCCCCCGCGCGCACCCGGCAGCTGATCCTCGCGGTGCCGACGCACTCGAGTGCGCGCACGAGACCTCGGCCACCGCGTACGACATTGGCCGGCCACGCATGCGACGACGCGCGGGCAGGCGTGAGGCCACCGCGTATGGCATTGGCCGGCTACGCGTGTGACGACGCGCGGACAGGCGTAAGGCCGGCGGCCGACGCGGCGCCAGGCGAGTCTGCCCGCACGCATAGGTAGGCCCGCCGCGCGGCGGCGAGGCCGCTGCTATTTCGGCGGTTGACGCCACCACGGTCGTTGCCCGACGCTGGGTGGCGGAGTTCAGGACGTGGCGGGCCGTTCACTGACGTTTGCCGTCGGCACAACCCTGCTGGGGCTCGGCAGCTGCACGTCGCGCACCCAGAACGATCCGGGTGCGGCCAGCAAAGCGGGCGAACGACCGCCCGCGGAACGCAAGGCTCGAGACCCGTTGATCGACGACGATCCCGAAGAGCTCGACGAGTTTGACGACCTCGAACCACGCGAAGAACCTCCTCCCGAACCGCCGGGATTTCACGTGAACGAAGGTCCGGTCGATACCAAGAAGCCCGAGCCGACGAAGCCTCGTGATGCCCGCGTGGGCGAGGGCCCCCAGGGCGGTCGCCTGCCGCAGACAACCGCGAAGCCTGGCGACAGCGACAAGGGCGGCTGAGCAGCGATGTCGGAGCGCCCCGCCACCCGCGGCCGTCGGCTGTGGCGCCTTGCAAGCATGACTGCCCACGTGGCGGGCGACTACGCGAGGTCGCGGATCAAGTCGGTATTCCAGTCGGACGAGGATGCGGAGCGCGAGCGCGCCACGGTCCACCGGCGCAGCGGCGAGCGCATCGCCAAGACCCTCGGCGACCTCAAGGGCGCGGTGATGAAGGTCGGGCAGATGGCCTCGATCGCGCGTGACATCCTGCCGCGTGAACTGGCCGAGGCGCTGGCGTCGTTGCAGCGTGAAGCGCCACCGATGCCCTATGACGTGATCGCCGACCAAGTCGAGCGTGAGCTCGGAAGGCCGCCCGAGGCCCTATTTCAGCGTTTTGATCGCATCCCGTTTGCCGCGGCATCCATCGGCCAAGTTCACCGTGCCCGCACCGATGATGGCCGCGAAGTTGTGGTGAAGGTCCAATATCCGGGCGTCGACGAAGCCGTCGATTCGGACCTCGCGCACCTCAAACTCGCATTTTTGGCCAGCGGATTGATGAAAGTAAAGCGCCAGGCCTTAGATGGCGTGTTCACCGAGATCCGCCAACGCCTGCACGAGGAGCTGGACTACTGCAAAGAGGCCGACAATGTCCGGTTTTTCGCCGATCACTACCGTGACGATCCCAAGGTGGTGGTCCCCGAGGTCGTAGGAGAGCGAAGCTCCCAGCGCATCCTCACTCTCATCTACGAGCCGGGCGACCACATCGACGATGTCGGCAGCTACCCGCAAGACCTCCGCGATCGTCTGGCGGCGCTGCTCTTCTCAACGGTGTGCGATCAGATCTTCTCCCTCGAGGTCATCCACGCCGATCCTAACCCCGCGAATTTCGCCTTTCGCCGCGATGGATCGCTCGTCTATTACGACTTCGGATGCGTCAAGCGGCTTGATCCGCCCGTGGTTGCGGCCTACCGCGACACAATTCGTGCGGGATTGGCCGAGGATTACGACGGCGTGGAAACCGGCTTGGTGCGGCTCGGCGCGCGCAACCTCGAGGGTCCGAAGGTCTCCCCGGAGTACTACAAGCTCTGGCGCGATATCCTCGCCCGGCCGTTCCTCGACGACCAGGTCTTCGACTACGCGGACGCGAACTTGCACCAGGACGCGCTTCGCCACGTGCCCACGTTTTTGGCCAAGCACGTCGGCTCGTTCCAACCGGCCGCGGAGCTGGTCTTTCTCGACCGGGTCGTGGTCGGCCACTACGGCACGCTGCGACGGCTACGCGCGCGCGGGCGGTTCCGGCAGCTGCTCGATCCGCATCTGCAGCCGCGTTGAATGGGGCCAAGCCCTGCGAACCGCCGTTCGGGCCGAGGGCGCGTTCACGGGTTTCCATGGGCTGCTACGCGAAAGGCGAACAACCTACCAAGACGAGATGGACGTCCCGTTCGCTGGCCCGGTGCGTCGCCGTGACCAAGAGGCGCCGCGCGCCCTCCGTCATGAACCGCAGGCCGCTCCCGTCCAGTTCGACGCGGCGGCACCCCGACCAAATCGCGTCCTGGATGGCTTGCATGAGGTGGGGCAGGTCGCGAAGGCGAAGCTCTGAACCAAGGGACAGCCGTTGGCACTCTTGTACATGGGTCAGTTCGGCGGGCCGTGCGGACATGGCGACGGGTTCCATCGGCCCGAAGCGACCCGAGCTGCAATGGGACGTGCGCTTCGCTCGCATGCCTCGGCCGTAACCCAGCCGACCATTCTCGCGCACACCGTCGGCTCCCCGAGAACGCGCAGATCCACGAGGTGATCCCCATGACTGTGGTGCCCCCTCCCACCTCACGACCCCTCGCGCGCGCGGCTGATCACTTCGGAGCTGGGCGGCTGGCCGAAGCGGCGGGGGCCTATCGCGCCGTCCTTCAACTCGACGCCAATGAGCCCATCGCTCACGCTGGGCTCGGTCAGTGCGCCTATGGGCGCGGCTCCTACGCCGAGGCCCACGAACACTGGGTGCGCGCGGCCGAGCTCTATCGAGCGCGGAACGAAGGGGACGCCGCGCTCATGTGCTACGGCTACGCGCTCGGCGTGAGATCGGACGCGATCGAGCTCCACGTCGACGTCGCCGATCTTGAGGCGTCGCTCGGTCGCGTGCAGGCAGCTCGGTCGCGGCTCGACTGGCTTGCCCTGGCGTACCTCGCAACAGGACGCGCCGAGGAGGCGAACGCTGTGCTCGAGTTCATGCGCGGTTGGGACTCCGACGGCGCCGCTGAGGCGGGCATGCCGTTGGCACCGGTCCTCGACCGCGAAGGAACGATGGTCTGCGATACCCGGCTCATCACGCCCGACGGGTCGCCGTTCGTGCGGCTCGACCCGCCGCCCTTCACATTTGCGCCGCCCGCATCGGAGGACGACTTCGAACTGGAGATCGAGCAGCCCTCGTTTAGCTCAAGCATCGACCTTCGCGCGCTACAGTTCCTGCTGGATCAGCCGTCAGAGCAGGTCGATCTGACCTCTGTCCGCCGATCGCCGATCGTCAACGGAAGCGCCCGCCACGCGAGCATCGTCACCCCGGCACCGGCCGCCCTTCGGTCCGCGGCAGCCTCGGTTCCGTCGCCCGCCACCGGGCCACAAGTCGCCGTGCCACGCTTCTTCGACGCCCAAGGTCGGTCACTGGCTGAGCGATTGAGAAGCGCACGCGCGACCCCGGCGGCCAAGCCGGCCGTGGGACGCGCGGCCGCGGCCAAGCCTTCCGGGGCGTCTGTGACCAATCCGCGCCCGGCCGCCGCCCCTTCTCCGCGGCCGTCTACCGTGGCGGCGAGTTCACCGAAGATCTCGCAGCCCACCATCCGAGCCGTCACGCGGACTCCGACGAGGGCGACGCCGGTCGTTCAACCGACGCGTGTTGCCACCTCGAGTGGTACGCGTCCTGCCCAGGTCGCCGGGTCCCCACCGACTGCGCGAACCGTGAGCAGCACACGTCCGGCTGCTGCAGCACCCGTCGCGTCACCGAGACCCGCTGCGCCAGCAAAGCCCGCGAGGCCGGGGCGTTCAGCTGCCACGGCGTCGACAGCCACCGCGAGGGCTTCCGCGGCCGCGACACCGTTTGCGGCCGCGAAGCTGCCGGCGACCGCGAAACCGCTTGCGACCGCAAGACCGCCTGCGACCGCGAAACCGCCTGCGACCACGAAACCGCCTGCGACCGCCAAACCGCCTGCGACCGCCAAACCGCCCGCGGTGGCGAAGCCGTCCGCGACCGCCACGCTGCCCGCGACCGCCAAACCGCTCGCGACCGCGAAGCCGTCCGCGACCGTGACGCCGCTCGCAACAGCGAGGCCGCCGATGACCGCGAAGCCGCCGGCGACCGCGAAGCTGCCTGCGACCGCGAAGCTGCCTGTGACCGCGAAGCTGCCCGCGACTGCAAAACCACCCGCGACTGCGAATCCGCCCGCGACCGCGAAGCCCTCGGCTTCCGCGGCGTTCTCTGCCTCCGCGAACCAGCCCGCGTCCGCAAAGTCCTCGGGTGCGAAGCCATCAAACTCGGGCACACCCGACCTCGCGCGACCATCCGCCATCAAGCCGCTGGTGATCCCGCCCTCGGGCCGACTCGACAGCTTCGACGATCAACGCACGGTACTCTACGCGTCCGCCGCAAACCCCGGAGTGCAGTCCGCCTGACGAGGATCGACCGGCCCTCGGGCGGCGGATAGATAGACTGGGACTGACGAGCAGGGGACCCGCGACTCCCCGGCACTCATCTACCGCACTTCGTAAACACCGAGATCGACGCCTTCGCCGAGCGGCCGCGGCCGGCATGAGATGTCGTGGTCCGGTGCAAGATCGAGGATGCCGTAGTCGATAGCGGGCGAATCATCCCGCAGATGAAAATGAAGCGCGTCCGCGTCGACAAAGCGGGGATCGGTCAGCAGGGGATCGGTTTCGACGTAACGGTCCGCTTCGCCGGCGGTTACGATCGGAAGTGCGGTTCCAGCGTACAGGTTCGAACGCACGATATGGCCGTCGCCGGACTGTGAAAAGAAGATCCCATTCGGCCCGGATACACCTTCGGCGGGCTCAGAGTTCTCGAAGAAGATATTATTCTGAATCGTGTCGTCCTCGGCAGCCACGTCGGCGACCCTGACAGCCTCCGTCTTGTTGCGCAAGAAGACGTTGTTGGACACCTCGAAACCGCTTGCGCCGCTCCAACGTTCGTCAGGTAGACGATGCGGATCCGGATCCGGCTTCTGGGGATCCGGGGGCACCCAGGGCACGCCGGCGAGTACAAGCCCAGCGGCCGCGTTATTCGCAAAAACGTTGTTGTGCACCTTGATGTTGGTGCCCGTGATGACCACCCCGGCGTCGCCGTGTCCCTCGAAGCGATTGCCATCGAGCACGGAGTCACGTATCCGGCCACGGATGGCTCCGTTTGCACAGCCGTGGATCACGTTGCGGCGCAGAACGACGTCGTGCGCCCCGTGAACGTAGATACATTGTGCATTACTACCGCTGATGTCGAAGCCTTCAACGACGATGTAGCCCACCGGCTGCCCCCATTGGAACTTGATCTCAACGTCGCCAATGAGCTGCGCGCCGTTGCCCGTCGCGCGGAGCACGATCGGTTTCTCCGCGGTGCCTGACTTCGCAAAGAGCACGGACTCGGTATACTGCCCGGGTGCGACGCAGATAGCGTCGCTCTCTCCAGGTACGAAGAGATCAATCGCCCGCTGGACCGTCGCGACGGGCGCATCGATGGTCCCCGCTGCGTCATCAAGGCCATCCATCGCCACATACAAAGTGCAGGGCGGCTGCGCCGGACAGGCGTCCGCCGGCACGCGACCGGCCGTGTCGCCGCTGGCATCGCCACTCGACGCACTGCTCGACGACCCACCCTCGATCGGTGGGACGCAGCGCCCAACCAACCCCGCGGCGGCAAACGGCCCCCACGCATAACCCGACGGGCAACTGTCGGCCATGAAGCTGCAGTACCCCTGGTCGCATCGTCCCTGCTCGCCCGCGCGCGTGCACCAACTGTCGGCTTCGCATTCGAATGCTGAATGGCACGCGCTGAGCCAGGCCAGCGAACAGGGCAACGAGGCGCGCAGACATGCACCGAGGAGAAGCGCGTACCTCATCGACGCATCCTCAAGCTGCTCAGGATCACCCCGACAACGCCAAGGGTGAACATCGGCACGCCGGCCGCCAGCGTTGCGCGCTTGGTGCCTTCGAGGCGCCCAAATTCCTCGTACATCATCGTCGACTTCTGACGCACCGCCCCGCTCACGCCGATCCCGATAAGCACGGCCCCCGCCACACCGATGACAGCGCCCGTCGCCAGCAGCCCCACAGTTGTCCGACGCCGCCGCTCCTTGAGCGCGGTCGCCCGCTTGTCCCACGCCTCGCGCTCCCTGCGTTCGGCCTCACGCTTGTCTCGTTCCGCTTGCTTCGCCCGCTCGGCCTCTCTTTCGGCGGCTACTACGGGCACACACGTCGCGCGGTTGTCGAGCGCATCGGCACGGTTGACCGGTGGCGGACCCGTCGCGAGGTATTGATCATAGAGTTCGATCGCGACGGCGCACCGCCCCAGCCGACGAACGGCTTGGGCGCGGGCGTAAAGAAAGACCGGAGCGCGCCGAAGCGCATAGCCACGCTCGAGTTCGTCGCTGGCGACTGCAAACTCCCCGCGTTGGTAGGCGGCCTGTCCGCGGTCGAGGAACTCTTGCTCCGCAGCGGTAAGCGGCGGCGGAACTGTTTCGGTCGCCGGGCTCTCGTCGGCCGGAGGCTCGGGGGGCGCCCCGTCGGCCGGGGCTTCGACGCCAGGCGATTTCGCGGGCATCGCAACCGCAGGCACCTCGGCGAATGTGCACCAGGCGACCCACGCGAAGAGCGATACGATCACTTCACACCTGCTCGATAGCCACGCGGGAGCATTGGATCGGAGTCTTCACGCGGTGGCCGGGCGCGAGACGTTTTCTTGCCCGGCTTGCCTCGGCGTCCTTGCGTGCGCGAGGGGTTTGCCGGGCGCTCCGTGGGCTCGGCCGAGGCCGCGGCGCTGTCGGCCGGTCGAACGGAGGACGAAGGCGCGGCGCGGCGCTCCGGCGGCGGCGACATCGGCTCCGTTGCGACCGCGACCGCAGCATCGACCCGTGGCGACTCCGTCGGCGAGCCGTCGACTGCAAGAAACGGCACCGGTGCGGCTCCAATCGTGCGCATCACCCCGACCGGTTCGCCGCGCTGCGATGCCCACGCGCCGGCTGCGGTGAGGGCAGTCGTAATGCAGACCGCGACAATGCCGAGGGCCTTCCGGCGCGTGCGATGGGGTTGGACCACCGCGCTTTCGCCAACCGTCCGCGTCGGCTCAAGCTCTTGGCAGTCCGCCAAGGGCTCGATGCCCTCTGAGGTCTCGTTGCAGAACGCGGACCCGACCCAGCGCGCCAATGCCGAAGTCGTATCGCTGGTGCCGAGCGCCCGTGCGACGGCCTCGAGCTCCTTCACCACCGCACGAGCATCGCTGTAACGCTGATCCGGATCCCGGGCGAGCAAGCGGCCGAGGACGCGATCAAGCTCGGCGGGCACATCAGGTCGCCGCTGTCGAATCGACGGCACATCCTTCGTTGGGATGGCCCGCATCAGCTCGACGTGGTCGTTGCCAAACGGACGCTCGAGGGCCAGAACCTCCCACAATACGAGCCCGAGGGAAAAAAGATCCGAGCGAGCATCGACGCGCCACCGCATCAGCTGCTCAGGGGACATGTACGCGAGTTTGCCGACGATCTCGGACGAGCGCGTGATTGAGCGCTCACTGGCATCCCGCGCGACGCCGAAGTCGAGCAGCTTCACGATGCCATCGTCACGTACGACGAGGTTCGACGGACTAACGTCGCGGTGGACGATGTCGAGAGGCAGTCCATTCTCGTCCGCCTTCGCGTGCGCGTACGCTAGCGCGGCGGCGACCTGGATTCCGAGGCCCACCGCCGCGGCAGGATCCGCCCGATCACGCCGATCGGATGCGGCCCTCAACACCGACCGGAGGTCGTGCCCCTCGACGTACTCCATCGCGACGTAGGCCCCCCGCTCGTCGCGCCCCACGTCGTGTACGGCGGCGATCCCAGGATGGTGGAGTCTGGCGAGCAAGCGCGCCTCGCGGTGCAGCCTCGCTTCAAACTGGTCTCCGTCCGATTCGGGCAACGGTCGCTTGAGGACCACGAACCTCGCGAAGCCCCGATCCCCGCGCTGAATCGCCAAGAACACTTCCGCCATGCCACCGACAGCGATGCGCCGCACGGTTTCATAGCGCGCAGTTTGGGCTCCGTTCGCGTCGCGACTGGCGGCGGTCACAACTCCATACTTATACCGCACTCTGAGAGGTGAGCTGCGTTCCCGACCCACTGACGCATGTCACGGGTCCTGCGCGGCAACGTAGGCTGCAAGCTCCGCTCGAGACGCAAGACCTAGGCGGCCAAAAACGCGCTGCAAGTGCGTCGCAACCGTCGTACGCGAGATGCCCAGGGCATGTGCCACCTCCGCGTTCGTCAAACCCCGCGCCACGAGCCGAGCGACCTCGAGCTCACGCGGCGAGAGACCCAGAGGACGATTTTCCGTCAACGTTGCGCGCTCGAACCGGAGGATCGCGCGACCTAGCTGAATTTGATCGCCGGGTTCGAGTGGCGCGACCTTCACCAGGGCGCCGTTCACGTACGTCCCATTTTTCGCCCCGAGATCGATCACCTGCACGGCGCCAGCGGGATCGATGACGATCTTCGCGTGATGTCGCGAAACGCCATCTACGTCGAGTCGGAGATCTGCGCTCGGCGCGCGACCGATCACACAGATCCGGTCGGTTAACGGATGGACCTCGACGTCGCCCCCCAGAAGAACCCTCAACTGTCCGAGCGCGCGAGATCCACCCGTGGCCACCCGGCTGATGGTCTTCGTGTGTTCCGACTCGCGCGTCACCCCACCTGATTGGATACCACGGGCCGCATGGCGTCGACACGCGGGCCCAGAATCGCCGCTTGCGCATGCGTCCTCGGCACCTACCGTAGGAGGGGGAAGCGGCGACCCAACAGCCTCCGATCGAAGGACACGCCGGGCATCGGCCGTCGTCCAAACAGAGGACCCGCCCCCCTGCTGGGTAAGCCTCGTCCTGCGATCCGCTGCAAACGACGGTGGAGCGCGACTCTTCCCAACGATCTGCGCCGGATGTGGCCAATCAGCCCAGGCGTGATCACCCCATGGCGCCCGCTGAGCTTCGCGATCGTGGGCATCGCCGCCTGTAGCGTCTCCCCCGAGCCGCTCAATTTCGCGTCTGCCACGGCGGCTTCTGCGGACGAAGGGGCGTCGCTTTCCGGATCGGACGAAAACAGCGGGCCCGGCGACTCAGCGACCGCCGAAGGCCCGGTTGAGTCGACGTCGATCGCGGATGCGAGCGACGACGGACCGTCGGCGACCAACTGCGGCAACGGGGTCATCGATGCCGGCGAGGACTGTGACGGCACTGCGCTCGGTAGTGCGGCCTGCGCCGACTTTGGCTTCGAGGCCGGCACCCTGAGTTGCTCCGCGGCGTGTGCGTTCGCGACCAGCGGCTGCTTCACATGTGGTGACGGCATGGCAAGCGGTCCAGAGGCCTGCGATGACGCCGACTTCGCCGGTGCAAGCTGCATGTCCGAGGGCTTCGACGGCGGCAGCGTGGCATGCAACCCCGACTGCACCTTGGACGTCTCCGCCTGCACACGCTGTGGCGACGGCGTGATCGATCGCGGCGAGGCGTGCGACTCCTCCACGCCGGCGACCTCATGCATCGACGAGGGTTTCGAGGGCGGCGAAATCGCCTGCGCGGCGGACTGCTCGCTCGACACGACGGGCTGCTACGCGTGCGGTGATGGTGTCGTGGGTGGACCCGAGGCTTGTGACTGCGGCGGCGACGGTTGCACGGCGCCAGAACTCGGCGGCAATGAGTGCACCGATCTACCCTCCGCCGCCGGTCCCCCGTTTTCCGGGGGTGAGCTTGGGTGTTCGGCGGGTTGCACCTTCGACACGTCGGCCTGCACCGTATGCGGCGACGGAGTCGCCAACGGCAATGAGAGCTGTGACGGCGACGACCTCGGATCTGACGAGTGTGTGGATCTCGGCTGGCTCGGCGGCGGAACCCTGTCTTGCGCCGCCGGATGCAGCTACGACGACAGCCAGTGCATCGGTCCGCTGTGTGGCAGCGCCGATGCTGGCGTCGGCCCATGCCCAGCCGAATGCTCGTGGTGTGACGATGGCTTCTGCGTCTTTGATTGCCCCGGCGACATAGTCGACGGCGGCCCATGCAATGGCCTCGACTTGGTGTGCCCTGCCGGGTGGCCGTGTCGCCTGAGTTGCGGAGAGGCGGGTTGCAACGACACCAGCTTCACGTGTTCGGACGGCGTCTGCGAGGTCACGTGCACCGGGATCAACGCGTGCATCGGGACGACGGTCGACTGCGGAATCCAAAGCTGCGCCGCGACGTGCGACATCTTTTCCGATCCCCAACTCGCGTGTAATGACGCCTGCGAGTGCAGTCCGTGCTGAGCCGCGAAGCCGCTCACGACGCCGAGCGTAACCGCGCAAGCAACCGTGAAAAACAGCGATCCGAGCGGTTCGCGGTCGCTGCCCTCGGCGGTTGACCCGCTCGAGCGCCCGGCGACACTCAGTCCTGCTCGCCGATGGCCGCGACGAGCTCCGTGAGCCGGGCTTCGAGATCGAGCCGGCGCACCACATCCTCCGCGAGCGCGCGTGCCGACTCGCCCTGGGCCTCGCCGACGCCCACCAACCAACCAAGCGCCAGCGCAGCGTTGGAGCTCGGCAACGGAGCCATGCGGACGAGCTCGTGGGCCACGCGTGCGGTCTGGGCCGAGTCCTGAAGATCGCCCAGCTCGTCCTGCACGCGGATCAACACATCGAGATGCTCGTCAACATCGAACGTCAGTGCCACGCCTAGGAACTCGAGGGCGTACCGGGCGTTCTTGATCTCGATACGCAGCGCGTGGGCGTGCTCCACGCTACCGCTGTGGCGCAGCCGCGACAATGCACGAGTACACCGCGTGATGCGACGCATGAGCACGCTTGGCGCGGCGGCTTCGACAGTATCGCGGACGGGCTGCGATAGCGGGCGCAGGCATCGCTCTGCGAGCCCTTCGAGCTGCTGCCTTCGCTCGGAGGAAAGCGCCGCCAACAAGGCCTCGCGACCGCGTTGTCGCCGACGCAACAGCCTGGACTCGACGTCGCCCCAGCCTGATGCATCGACGTCGGGCAACCTTTCACGCCAGCGCACGAGGGCGAGCCGGTGCACGTCGAAGTCCCGCACTTCTCCCAGGCAACGGCCAAGCCAGCGCAACTCGGATCGCCAGGCGTCGGCAGCCTCGGAATCGAAGGCATCCTCACACACACGCAGCGCCGTCCGGAGTCGTCGCAGGGCCACCCTCATCTTGTGGACATGCTCAGGATCGAGGCCAACCTTCACGCCCGGTTCGTGGGCGCGAGCGATCGCCCACAGCGCCGTGACAAGCCCGCGGGCCTCATCGACCAGCGGCGCCGCCGCGGACAATGTCGGTATCCGCGGACCGTAGCGGAAGCCCGTCATCCCCAGCAGACCGCGCGCGCGTTCGTACTTGCTCTGTTCCGACTGTGACAGCCCGACGCGATGCGCGAGCACCCGACCAAGATCACGCAGCCGTTGGTCCGATCCGGTGCGGAGTTCGATCTCGAGCTCCGAGAAGCACGCCGAACGACCGTGGGACTCCCGAGCCTCGACCTGGTCGAAGCAGATCTCGACCTCGTAGTCCGAGCAGCGGAGCGCGTAACGACGCCGACGCGTCACGAGGGTCAGCACCTCGCGGGGCGGCTCGGACAGCGGCAGACTGAGGTCGCGTTCGACCATCGCGCGGACAACCTCCCCGGGATCTCGGCCGGGTGTGACCGCCTGCGTGTATTCGGGCCGAACCATCACAAGCTCGGGCTCCAGAAGCACCGGCTTGACCTCGACGGTACGCAGCCCCGCCGACTCGCGGCAGCGCGCCGCAAGTCCTGCCGCCGCCAACTCATCGAGGCGGGTGTCGAGGTATTGATCGAAGTGCCGGGCCTCGACCGGCGAGGATAGGCGACCAGCCTTGGCGAGCAGGTCGATCGTTGCGGACTCGTCGAACCGCTCGCCGCAGATCAGCTTGACCTCGCGCTCGGCGTAAGCCATTGGGACGAGTTTAGTCGGTTTGCAAGGTCCCTACCGCTCTTTCCTGCTTGCGTATCATTTTACTAGTGATATAGTAAAAGTCCCCATGCCGTTGGAAGTCGTTCTCGACTACGACCGCGGGATTCCGGTCTATCGTCAGATCTACGAGCACGTAGTGCTCGCGCTCTCGTCCGGTCGTTTGGGTCGCGACGAGCAGCTTCCGACGATCATGGAGCTGGCGGCGCAGCTGGGGATCAACCCAAACACCGTCGCCCGAGCCTATCGCGACCTTGAGCGAGACGGCCACATCGTCGCGAAACGCGGGCGCGGAACATTTCCCGCCGCGCAGCGCCGGCCGCCGGTGGATCGCGAACAGATCCTCGGCGATATCTACCAACGCGCGATCGCCGAGGGGGCACGTCACGCCATCGGCGCCAAGGAGATTCTCCGCTACTTTCGGAAGGCGTTCCATGACGAGTCGACGTCGTAGCACTGTCATCCTGCGTGCAGCGCTCGCCACGCTCAAGCGCAACCCGCAACTGCTCTGGTTCACCGCGATGATGGCGGTCGCATCGGCGCTCGCCGCGATGGCAGCCGGAAGTCTCGCATGGCTGGGCGCCCATCTTATCCCCGGCATTGCCGGCGATCCCGAGGTGCAGGGCCGGGCCGGGGTGGTGTTCTTGCTCGCGACGTGGTTCGGCCTGCATCTGCTGGCCCGTTTTTTCGGCGTGGCGCTCGCCCGCGCCACGCTCGAAGCGCTGGCGGCACGCGGTTGGACGGTCGCGGGATCGCTCCGCCACGCGGCCCAGCGAGTGCCGAGCATCGCGACGTTCGCCCTCCTCGATGCCTCGGTGGGCGGGATTGTCAGTCGTCTCAAGCGACGAGGCGGCCGGGTGGCAGCGAAATTGGTGGGCCTGTCCTGGTGGGCAGCCACCTACCTGATCGTTCCCGTCATCGCCCATGAATTACGCGGTGGCATCGCTGCGATCGCAAGATCAACGACGTTGCTCCGCCAGACCTGGAAGGAGGCATTCGTCGGCCGCTTGGTCCTCGGATGGTTGTGGGTGCCGGTGGTGTTTGCCTCCCTCACACCGCTCGGTATCCTGCTCGCCATCGGCATCCGCGCAACCCCGATTCTGGTCGCAGCGATCAGCCTTCCGATCGCGGTATGGCTCGCGCTCGGGGTGGTGCTTCACACCCTGGACACGATCTACCGCTGCGCCTTGTACGTGTTCGCGACCGAGGGCGTGGTCCCGACGGGGTTCGACGATCCGGATCTGCACGAACTGTGGTGCACGCGATCCGACTGACATCGCGCCGTCAACGCGTCCGATCGGCCGCGCGAAACCGCCAAGTCTCTGGCGGCGGCGCCGCGAGATGGGCGTCAACGCGCCGCCGCGGGACAGATTACCCAGTGGTTTCGCGTTGGCACTGCAGTTGCTTTTTAGGGCCGCACGAACGCGAGGACCGCCCCAATGCCAGCCACAGTCCGCACGCCGATCATCCACGACTACTCCGACGTCGAGACCGAACTGTTCGCATGGGACCCGAACGAGAGCAGCCGGCGAGCCGACGCGTTCATTCGCGCGACCCTGCGGCCCACCAAGTCACCGCAGCGCGTGATCTCCTCCCTCACCCCGCCGATGCCCAAAACGCCCGGCAGCTACGCCTTCCAAGGCGGCGAGACCCTGGTGATCCGAGCCAACGACGCCGCGCTGGTACTCGGGCGCCGCCGCGCGGCAGCCTAGCCGGGGCCTAGCCGGGGCCTAGCCGGGGCCTAGCAGGGATATTTCAACAGGTCCCCACGACCCGAGAACACCCCCTCGAGTCCGGCTCCGCTCGCAATGCACCGGCCCGGCACGGGCCGCCACAGGCCCCTGTGCGGCCCGCACTGCCACCCCTGGTGCCAGCCCCGTCGACTCGCATACGTTTGGCCGCCGATGCCTCGGATGTGGCAGTGCGACGGCCCATGGATCCGCGACAGCCGCGGGAGGATCCGAGTCCTCCGTGGTGTGAACGTTTCGGGCCGCTGCAAGCTCCCGCCGTTTCTGCCTTTCGAGGATGTATCGGCCCTCGATCCGCTGGTCGAGTGGGGCATGAACACCATTCGCCTCCTGGTGATGTGGGAGGCTCTCGAGCCCGAGCGCGGCCAGATCGACGAGGTGTATCTCGGGCGCGTTCGCGACATCGCAGTCGCTGCCGGAGCCCGCGGACTCGGCGTGATCGTAGACTTCCATCAAGACCTCTTCGCGCGCGAACTTGGTGGGGACGGTGCACCGAGCTGGGCGGTCACACATCGCGGCAAGCCGGCACGCGGGCGAACGTGGTTTTATCACTATGCCCACTCTGCCGCGGTTCGCCGCTCGCTCGACGCGTTTTGGTGCGACACCGGCGGGATCCGATCTGCATACCTCGCTTGCGTGCGCCGCGTGATGACCGTGATGCACGAGGTCGACTGCGTCATCGGTTACGACCTCTTCAACGAGCCGATGGCCGGGAATCGCACCGTGGCGTCGGGCCGTTTCGAGCGCGAGTGGCTGGCGGACTTCTATCGCACGGGCATTTCGCTCCGCGACGAGGTGGATCCCGAACGCCTCTTGTTCCTCGAACCCACGCCGCTGGCTGCCTTCGGATTTCCAACCGCATTGCCGGGCCTTCGCGGGCGCAATCTCGTGTTCGCCCCGCACATCTACGACGCGGCCGCGATCCTCGTGTCCCGCTACATGCCCGCCGCATCGACATTCCCGCGCTCGCTGCGGGCCCTGCACGAGGCCGCGATGCGCATCGGCTGGCCGTTATTCGTCGGTGAGTTCGGCGTACTAAACGGTATCGTCGGTGAGGCTACGATGATGGAAGATCAGTGCCGCCTGCTCGATCGCCGCTTCGCGAGCTGGACAGCGTGGCACTACAATCCGACCGACGTCGACTGGAACGACGAGGATGCATCGATCGTCGACCCCGACGGCAGTGACCGACCGTGGACCGGTGCACTGATCCGCCCATACCCACGGGCGTTGGCCGGCGAGCCGGTAACATGGGACAGCAACTCGCGCACGCCGTGGCAACTGCGCTACATCGCCAACGGTGAGCAGACCGAGATCGTCGTACCATCGCGCTGGGCCAGCGACGGCTGCAAGCCGGAGGTCCGCGGGGGCGCATGGCAGTGGGACTCGGCTGGCCGGGTCCTCCACGTCGACGCCGATCGGGCGTCTTCGGTCGAGGTGGTGCTCGGTCTCGACCCGGCGTAGCTGATATCATCCGGCGATGCCAGATCGCGTCCGCGCCTCCCACATCCTGCTCATGTACCAAGGCTCGATGCGCTCGACCGCATCCCGGGACAAGGAGGCGGCGGCGAGCGAGATCCAGTCGCTCGCCGCCGAGCTGGCGGGCGGGGCCGACTTCGCTGCACTGGCTCGGTCGCACTCCGATTGCCCATCGAAGGCCCGCGGTGGTGATCTCGGTGAGTTCGGACGGGGCCAGATGGTTGGTCCGTTCGAAGACGCCGCGTTCGGGCTCGACGTAGGAGCGACAAGCGGCGTCGTTGAGACGCCGTTCGGCTACCACATCATCCGCCGCACGGCGTAGGCGCAGCCTACCCGGTCGGCGGATTGATCACGAGCCCGAGCCCCGCCCCGGTCATGTCCGAATAGGTGTACGGCCCGACGAGACCCTCGAAGGTCTCGCTCGCGAACGTGTTCGGGTCGAGCTTGTAGGCCCGGTTCGCATCGCGATCGGGGATCCAGACAAACCCATCGATGTCGATGCTGACTCCGACCGGGTTGACGCAACCCGGCAGCGCGATGTCATCGGCGACGACTGCGAGGGTGGCGGTGTCGACCTTGATGGCGCCGCACGGCGCGTTGCCAGCTGCCCAAGCGAACCCGGCGCTATCGATCA
Organism: uncultured Myxococcales bacterium; assembly: GCA_902826865.1. GTDB lineage: Bacteria > Myxococcota_A > Polyangia > Nannocystales > Nannocystaceae > Xiheibacterium. Next base: position 9,095 of record CADEGN010000031.1, on the reverse strand, counting down.
TGATCCCACGAGCGCGCGTGCTCCCGGGCGTGTCGATCACGTCGAACGCCTCGGTGGCGGGATCGAAGTGCAACACACCGCCATTCCAGTCTCCCATCCACACGCCGCCCTCGGCGTCGACAGCGATGCCGTACGGGCTTGTCCCCTCGGGTACATCCCAGCGATCATAGATCAGCGTTTCGCCATCGATCCGCACCAGCGGCCCAGGGCCACGCCCGCTCGCGAAAAGATCACCTTCCGCATTCACAGCGCCGCCGTACGGTCCGAAGTTGGCCTGGCCCTGCGTATCCCAATCGAGAACTTCGACGAGATCGAGACGCACGCCCGTTTCGCCATCCAGTCGCTCAAAGTGGCCGATGTCGTTGGGATAGTCCCACCACCCGATCCACAGTCGATCGTCGGAGATGTTACACGGGTCGTCATCGGCACCGGCATCCCATGCCGTCGGGCGCGGGCCGTGGCGATTGTCGCCGTCCACGGGCGTCTCGATGTGCCAGATCATGCATTCGTCGGCGCCGAATGGCCGCACGTCGTTCGGCCCGGTCGACGTCTCGATTGTGCCGCTGTTATCGCGATCCACGCAGCGCACCTCTTCCGAGGCGAACTTCGTAATACCACCGCCGCGATTCGACACCGCCGCGTCGCCTTGGAGGTTCACGGACGTGCGCGAGGGGTCATCACCGCCGTTGGTCGGTCCCGTGTAGTAGCGCGCGAGCTCGACGCGAGTCTTCGTATCGATCTTCGAGACCGTTCCCTCGGGCGTATTCGCGATCCAGATGATGCTGAAGGTGTTCTCCCCCATCATCATCCCGCCCTGGCAGTCACCGGGGCTCCCAGTGCTGCCGCCACCACCGATGTCGAGTCGTGGGCCGTCGCCGCTCGTGACTGCGGCGGACGTCCCGTCGGAAGACCCGTCGATCGCGATGCCGGACTCCGCGGAGCCCGTCTCCTCGCCGACGCCGGTCGGTTTTTCGGTTTGACACGCCGCCCCGAGCGCGACCGCGATCGCGGCCCCGCGGAAACCCCGCCCCTGCCCCATTTCGTCAGGATGCGCCGACGTCGGACGCTTCGCAACTCGCCTGCCAAAGGCATCTTGGCTCGAATCTCTACGGGGCACGCGGGCATGCGCTAGCGCACCCGACGCCCCCGGCGTGCCACGCTCCTTCTCTACTTGTGTCGCGCGTCGGTGACGCGCTTGCGTGTATCGATTGTCATCTCCGCCATGCTCTGGACACCTGAGCGGCTGTCGGGCGCTGATTCGGGGGCAGGCCTGAGCCGCACGTTATCGACTGTAGAGCCGCCACTTGGGCAGTCGAACCACACGCCCATACCGACGCAGCTGCGAGAGCTTCACCTTGCGCGGGTTGCCCACCACCATGATGGAAAGCGGCCGGTCTGCGACGTTGCTGCGGTAGAACGCCAGCACGTCCTCGAACGTGAGCTTGGCATAGGCCTCGCGCGCAACCTTGCGTGGATCCTCCGCGAAGCCCTGCCGCTTCCACTCATCGATGCGATCCTGCAACTCACGGAAGCTGGGCGTCGCGGTTTCCTGGCTCCGTAATAGCGACGAACGCACCAACTCGATTCGATCAGGACGTTGCGGCATCTCGGTGATGAGCGCGCGCATGACCTCGAGGACCTCGAAGGTCTTGTCGGCTTGACAACCAACGTGCGCGAGTAGATGGCTCCGACCCTGCGGTTCGTCGTCGATGTCGTACGCGCCGCGCGCGGCGTAGGCAAGGGCTCGAAACTCGCGGACCTCTTGAAATACGAGCCCTGCCATGCCGCCACCGAAGTAGGCGGAAAACGCCTCAGCTTTGCTCCGCGACGGCGGCGCGACCGGATCGCCTTCGACTGCGAGCCACACCTGGGTTTGCACGGCATCGCGGTGGGGGACGAAGTACACCGTGGTCTCGTCCGGCACGTTGCGCGGATACACGACGCGCGGCGCCGCGGGCCCGGTCGGCGTGGGCAGCTCGAGTTGCGTACGCACGAGCTCCGCCACATTTGATGGTTCCATCCGCCCGACGTAGCCAACCTCAAGCGGGTGCTCCTGCACGCGCGCCCACGCCGCCAGGAGCTTGCGCGGGCCTACGAGGCGAGCACCTCGGGGACCGATCTCGCGATGGAACGGGGAGTTGACCCCGTACAACGCGTGGTCGCGAAGGGCAGCTGCGACATCCGGAGGGTTCTTGCGCGCGAGTCGGCGGAAGGCCCAGATCTCGCGCCGAATCTGACGCAGCGCCCGTCGATCACGGCTCGGCGCCCGGATAAGTTCGTCGAGGAGCGCGAGCGCGGCCTGCATGTGCTTCTGAGGTCCCTCAAGACGAACGACGAAGCGATCAACCTCAGCCTCGGCGCTGACCGTCGTACTGAGTCCGAAGAACGCGGCGCGCATCTGCGCCGCCGTGTGCTTCGCGCTGCCGGTTCGTGCGATCCAATCCTCGAGCAGGTCGAGTTCGCGGATCCTATCGGTGCCAACCGAGAAGCGCAGCTCGAGTTGATAGAGATCATCAAACGGGTTGGCGCTCGTGACAAGCGACGTACCTGGGCGGACCTCGCCGCGCACAACGTCGCGGCCGATATCGACCAAGCGCGGCTCGCCGGCCGACTTGGGAGCGTCACGCAAGGCCTTAAATAGGCGCGAGTGTGCGCCTGGGCGCGCGCGAACCGGTGGGTACCTCGGTTTGTCGAGTCGCGCCTTCTTTGGGTAGCCCACGCGCGAGCGCAACGTCAGGCGGCGATCCGCGAAGAGCCCCTTGGCAACCCGCACCACGTCGTCCCGCGATAGACCACGCAGACGGGAGAGATAATCGAGATAACCCTGCCAACCCCCGGCGGCCACGAACGCGTGGCCCATGGCAAGCGCTCGCTCGCGGTTGTCCTCCCATCGCCGGGTTTGCTCGACGATAAGCGCCTCCCTGAGCGCGACGAACTGGGAGTCGTCAAAGGCGCCGTCCCGGATCCGCTTGAACTGCGCGAGCACCAGTCTCTCGGCGCCACCGAACGACTGAGTTAGCAGACGAGGGACGTAGGCAACCACGTCGAGATTGTGATCCGCAAGATCCGCAGGAACATGCACCGCGTAGAGCATCTTGCCTTCGTCAGACAATCGATCGATAAGACCCGATCGCTGTTCGTTGGACAGCAGGCGCCGCGCGAGCTGCAACGCCGCGAAGTCAGGGTGCGACTCGGTGAGCGTCCGGAACGCGATCGCACCGGCGCGGACCGGCGTTGTGCGTGCACTGAGCCGTTGATCGCGCTCAAACGGCGCCAGTGCCGGCAACGTCGACCTTGGCGCGGGACCTTCCTTCCAAGCGCCAAACTGGCGCTCGATCAGCGGGAGGATCGCATCCGTGGAGAAATCCCCGGAAAGGACGAGCGCCATGTTGCTCGGCACGTACCAGCGGTCGTAGTAGCGCTTCATCGCCGCCAGCGACGGCCGCTTGAGGTGATCGACCTCGCCCAAGATGTCGTTGTTGCCATACGGGTGGCCGGGAAACGCACCGCGCATGAAGGTGCGGAACAACTCGTAGCCGGTGGTGTCGATCGCGATGTTCTTCTCCTCGTACACCGCCTCGAGTTCGGTGGGAAACAGGCGAAACACCGGCTGCTCGAAGCGCTTGGCGTAGATCTCGAGCCAGGCGCCGATTTGACTGGCGGGGAACGTGTTGTGATACACGGTCTCGTCGTAGGTGGTAAACGCGTTGACGCCGGTCGATCCGATATCCTCGAGGAGCTGATCGATCTCGTTAGGCACGGCGTACGCATAGGTCTTGGCCACCGTGGCCGCGATCTCGGCCTGGATTCTCTTCCGCTCCGTCGCTTTGGCGCCGCGGAGCTGCTCATACAACGACTCGAGCTTCTCCTGAAGAGGGCGCTCGGCGTCCCAGTTCGTCGTCCCGAGCTCCGTCGTGCCCTTGAACAGCATGTGCTCGAGGTAGTGCGCCATGCCGGTGTTGTCGGCGGGATCGTTCTTGCCACCTGTACGCACCACGACGCCTCCGAACACCTCCGGTCGCTCGTGGTTCTCGCTCAGCAGCACCGTGAGCCCGTTGGCGAGTACGAGCTGACGGACGCCGAGCGGGTCGTCAGCAAAGGTGGTGGGCGCTGGCACGGCGGAGGGATCGGGCTCGGGCGTGGCCGTCGACGCGGGGCTTGGCGCGGGATCGGAGGCGGGCTCGGGCACCGGCGTTGCCACGGGCGCAGGCTCGGAGAGCGCGAGCAACAAGCCCAGGACCGATCCGTTCATGGACGCCGGTTCTATCCCGTCGCGGACGGCGTTTCAAACGCCCTGGTCATCGCCGCCCGACTCGCGGTTCGCCGCGGCGCCCTCATTCCCCTGCGAGCAGGACCGTGACGCTCCCGTTCGCGAACGTTGCGGCCACGAGGTCGTCGTCTTGATCCGAATCGAGGTCGCCGGCAAGCACTCGCACCGCCGGAGAAGGGAGCTCGCGCGTGCCGGAAAGCGCGAACGAACCGTCGAGCATCGGCTGCAGCACCGCCATCTGCGGCGCATCATCGTCGATGGCGGCCACCCAGGCCCCGTGATCGTCCGCGGCCAAGTCGAAGGGCTGCAGGGCGTCGCTCGGCGCCGGCGACGAAGCGAGGAAATTCCCGTCCGCGTCGCGTTTGACGAGTTGGAACGCTGCGTCGGTGATGCTCGCGACGACGAGCTCGTCCACGCCGTCTTGGTCAAGATCGATCGGGGCCACGCGCGATGGCTGGATCGCGAGCGGCACGTCGACCGGTGGCGAAAACCCGGTGCCCTCGCTGGTGAAAGCGACGAGCGCTTGATCGCGATCGAGCGCGAGAACATCTGCCAGTTCGTCGCCATCGCCGGCAAAGGCGGTCAAACCGTCGGGATCGAACCCTGGGTTGGCATCGACCATGATCGGCTGACTGTTCACCGGCCAGGGCGGCGTGGCGCCGCCGTGGATCGCGAGGTGGAGCTCGTTAGACGCGTCGCCGACCGACACGATCGCGAGATCGCAGTCACCATCGCCGTCGTAATCCGCGAAGGAGCTCGAACGCACTGGCGGGTCGGTCCAGGGGGCAAGCACGTCGATCGCCGCGAAGCTAGCGTCTTCAGTGCCGCGAAAGAACACGCCCTCTCCCTCGCAGGTGCCGAAGAACAGATCCGCACGCGCGTCACCATCGACGTCACCAACCACCGGGAACGCGCTGCACGCCGCCACGCCTGCGTCCACGGCGGCGGCAAAGCCACCGGCCCCATCGCCGCGCAGGGTCGCGCCCCTAACCGCCGACGACGCGTCGGTACCGGTAACGATCAGATCGAGGTTGCCATCGCCGTCGACGTCGCCCAGGGCCAACGCCACCGGCGTGAACGTCACACCAAGCGGGATCTCCAACGCACTCCCGAAGGGATCGCCGCCGCCGGTGGTGGCACCCGAGTCCTCGGATGCGCTCCCCCCCTCGGCCGTGCCTGCGGTGTCGGGGTTAGATCCGTGCGTCACGCCTTCGCCGGCGCTTCCGCCCGCCGATCCATCGCCGACCGCGGTGTCATCGGCGCACGCAAACGCGACTGAACACATCAAGCACCAACGGACACGCGCCATGCCGAGAGGCTCGCACCGTCGACGGCGGCCGGCAAGCGAACGGGAGCAACGAGGGCCGGGATCCGCCTGTGCGATCCCGACCCATCAGCCCTTCACGGATTGGCGCGGCTGCGACCATAGCCTAGGCCTTCGACCCAGCCGCTCAGGCGCACTGGAACCACGGGATCATCGTCTTGTCGTTCTGCTCCTCGCAGTTGTGACCGTCCGGGCACTCGCAATCCATCTTGCAGAGGATCTGACACGCCTGCTGCAGGACGATGCCGTTGAACGGCTGGCAGGTATAGCCATCGGGGCAGTCAGTGTTCTCCGCGCACGGATCGCCGATGGCGGATGAGTCCTCGGTGATCGGCAAGCAAACTTCCCCGGTCGAGGATCCGCTCGCGTCACCACTCGAACCGCCTTCGGCAGCCGTGGTTCCCTCGGATCCGGAACTTGCGCCGGCACTGCTCGACGCGTCGCTTGAACCTGTCGAGGTCGCATCAGTGCTCGTGCCAGGCGTCGAGGTCATCGTCGTCGAGTCGCCTCCCGCCGTCGCGGAACTGTCGGTGCTCGAGCCTTCCGACGTCGATGTGGACCCGCCGCCGTCACCACAGGCGATCGCGGCAAACAAGAAGACATGGCACGATAGGTATCTCAAGGTCATGGCGTAAGGCCCCGCTGAGCGAGTTCGGAGCCTCGAGCGTAGCCGAACCTCCAGCACAGACCCGCGGCGCGAATGACGTCGTGCAGCGCGCCGGGGTGTCGCGTTTTGGGCGACCTCAATGTACGGATCCGCGAGGGGCCTGGGTGCTCCCGACCACGTCGTCGCTTCGCCCCCGCTCAACCGGTCGGATAAGCCCGTGATCGCCAGTTTCGCCGCTCCCAGGCATCGAGACCGGCCCCGCGTGCGGTTCACTCGCGGCCTCGTCCGGCCGCGGGATAGCTGCTATCGTGGGCACGGTGTTCGGCATCGGCCCGACGGAGTTCATCATGATCGCGATCGTCGCGCTCATGTTGTTCTCGCCCAAGGAGCTACCGAAGATCCTCCGCAGCATCGCGAAGTTCTGGGGCACGCTGCGCAACACGGCCGACGACTTCAAAGACGCGATCATGAACGAGGAGGAGATGCAGGACATCCGCGGCGCAATCACCGGAGCGACGAGCGATCTTCGTAAGGCAGAAGCCGCCGCGCGTCGGGAGCTGATGAAGGCGCGGGCGCAGGTCAACCAAGCCCAGAACAAGCTCATCAAGGCGGTGAAGGCGAGCGAGGAAAAAAAGAAGGCGGAGCTGGCAGTCGACGCTGGGGACGCGGCCACCGCGACCGAGGGAGCACCACCGCCGCCGGATGGACCGAACGGACCGAACGGACCGAACGGACCGAACGGCACGCCGAACAGTGATCCAGCGCCGTCCGGGACGGTTGCTGGCGCCCGGCCGGGAACACCCCCGCCCGTCGGAGCCCCAGGGTCTGAAGGGCAAGGGGCCCCCACCGCGCCAGCGAACGTCGGAGCCTCAGAAACCGAAGCGCCCAACCCCGCCGCGCCCACCAAGGTCGATCAGGGAGCCGCCTGATCGCGGAGCAATGCGGTGACGAACACAAGTAATGGCCAAGAGGGGCTCGCGGACGGCCCCGACGGCGATACGCCGATGTCGTTCTTCGAGCACCTGGCGGAGCTGCGCAAGCGGCTGACGCGGGCGTTCGCGGGCCTGCTTCTGGGAACGTTGGTTTGCTACGTCTACATCGATGAGATCACCGCGCTCATGCGGCGACCATTCGCAGTGGCGTGGAAGGCCGCGGAGATGCCGGGCAACCCGACGATGATCAATGTCGACGCCTTGGAGGTCATCCTGGCCGACATTTGGATCGCGGTCATGTCCGGCCTGTTTCTGGCTTCGCCGGTGGTCTTCTACCAGATCTGGATGTTCATCTCGCCGGGGCTCTACGCCCGCGAAAAGAAGATCGTCGTCCCGTTCGTTGCGACCAGCGCGGCGATGTTCGTCGCTGGCGGCGCGTTCTGCTACCGCCTGGTGCTGCCGATTGCGACCGAGTTCTTCCTCAAGTACGCGGCCAAGAAGAGCGAGGGCGGTGAGGTCCCCGTCACCACGATGTATGCGTACGGTGACTACGTCAACTACGTGATGAAGATCCTCGTCGGCTTCGGGCTGATGTTCGAGCTACCCCTGGCGGTATTCTTCCTGGCCAAGGCCGGCGTCATCACGCACCTATCGCTGCTGCGCCACTGGAAGATCGCGATCCTTGGCATCACAGTCACTTCGGCGATTCTGACACCGCCCGATCCGGTGACCATTTGGCTGATGGGGATCCCGATGACGGCGCTCTACTTCCTGAGCGTCGGCGTGGCCTACCTGGTGAGCAAGCCGGAGATCGAGCGCATGAAGCGGCTCGACGCCGAGCTGGCGGCGATGCCCGACGACGGCGACGATTGAGCGACGCCCGGCGGCCTGCGCGTGGCGACGCGCCCAAGGGCGCTGGATTCGCCGTCCTTGCTCGCCCGGCGGCGGCCGCAATTTCGTCGCGGCTGGCCCCTTCCGCTTCGGCGCCGGCTTGCCTATTCTTCGCCGCATGTTTGGGTTCCGCGGCGTGCGCCTTCACCATTTGTTCTCCTCGCTCGCAATGTCTGCTCTGATGCTGGCAGCGGCTTGCACCTGCGGCTCGGGCCCCTACGAAGGCGACTACTTCGACGGCGATCGACCCGGACCGATGGACTACAAGTTCGTCGAGGGCGAAAAGGGCGACCCAAAGGTGGTTGGCTGCGCCGACGGTCAGCGCGAGGGGTTTGCCGACATCAAGAAGAACCCGCGCGTCGCCGGTTGCATTGGTAACTGGAAGGGCAGCAAGAGCCTGCGCGACAAGGCGGGCGACGCCAAGGCAGGCGACGCCAAGCCGACGGGCAAAGCCTGTGGTGACGATGGTGCCGAGTGCACGGTACCGGCCGACGTTTGCGCGGCGGGCTGGCATGTGTGCGGCGGCGGCGGAAGCAACGATGACGTCTCGTTGCATACCTCCACCAAAGAGTGCGACAACGCCGGACCCGGGCGCTTCAACGCCGCGCTGAGCCACTCGCCGACCGATGAGGTCGAGCCGTGCCCGACGATCAAGGCCAAGCAGAACCTCCCCTGCGTGCAGTCGGGCCTGGGTTCGGAGCCGGTCTGTTGCGGCAACGACTGCAAGTCGGGCAAGTGCAAGGACGGGGTTTGGAAGGGCAAGACCAAGATCTCCGTCGGCACGTCCGAGGGCTGCGGCGCAGTCACGGCGGATCACAACGGTGGTGTGATGTGCTGCTTCGACGGCGAAGGTAACCCGGCGGACGCCAAGGCCGAGGATCCGAAGGCCGGCGACACCCAGCCTGCCGGCGATCCGAAGACGGGCGACGCCAAGGCCGGCGACGCCAAGGCCGGCGACGCCAAGGCGGGCGATGCCAAGGCGGGCGACGCCAAGGCGGGCGACGCCAAGGCCGGCGACGCCAAGGCCGGCGACACCAAGGCCGGCGACACCAAGGCCGGCGACACCAAGAC
>CADEGN010000030.1 GCA_902826865.1 uncultured Myxococcales bacterium | reverse complement strand
CTCGCACTCGAAGACCTCGAGCGGGCGACGACGGGTCGTACCATGCACGCGCGCATTTTCACGCGGAGTACTCCTTGTGCATCTTCGACCCGATGGACGGGAAGATGGAGTTCCTCTCGGGCATGTCGACACCGTGGGGGTAGGTGATGACGCGGCCGCGGTGACGAGCGGCTGTCCAACCAGACGTTGCAGCGGACGGGCTCGAGGAGGCTACGCTCCTCTTTCCAAGGGAAACTGCTGGGACAACGCCGTCGCCGAGAGCTTCTTCTCCACGGGGTGCTGACGAGTGACCGAGGCACCCGCCCCCGCGGACGAAGCACGGTCCCCGATCTACGCGGGTGCGGTGACGCGCGCAGCCGAGGAACTCTTCCGCGCGGCCGCAGCGCTCCCCGAGACCGAGCGGGCAGCCCTCGTCGTCCGCCTCTTGGACAGCATCTCAGCTGGGGCCGACGTCGTCGCGTCGCACGTGGACGAGAGCCGGGACCGTCTTGCCGCTGCGCAGGCAGGCTGCGTTGAGATCCCTGACGACGACGACGCTTGGCGACTGATCTCGGGCTGAGCGCATGCTCGTCCGCTGGCTTCGCCTGGCCGCCCTTGAGGCCCTCGCTTGGCCCGAGGTGGACGCCACGGTTCGCCGCGCACTGGTCAATCGACTTCCGCACCTCGTGCACTACGCCGTCGACCAAGATGGGGTGATCATCGTCGGCGTGCCCCATGCCAATCGGCGCCCGATCGCGCGACGGAGTCGCCTTCGGTGAACGAGCGCGACCACCAGGATCGGCTGCCCAAGCAGTCGTTGCAGCACGGGCTCGAGGAGCTAGGCTCGTCGTTCCCGCCGCTGAGTCGAGGCCACGTGGTACACGGTTTCACCACCACCTTCACCGGACAGTTCCGGATCGACGTGCAGGACGAGCCTGTTCGACATTTTGAGCATGTCGAGGCCGTGCCAGGTTATGAGCATCAGTTGACCATGGGCGGGCGGGGCTTGCTCACTTCTCGGCATGGCGTTCGCTGTCTTAAGCAGGATGTTGTCGTCGGGTCGGCGTTGCTGGTGTCCGGTGGCGGCCCTTCCGCTGTACACGTTCGGTCCGTGGCCGTGGTCGACGGAACGTGCTTCGTTGCCGTCGGTCCGTACATCGTGGCACTAGCCATCCCCGACCTCAGCGTTGTCTGGTGCCGCGAAGTTGACTCGGCGACTTGTTTTGGAATCCATGTCACGGCGGACCGCGGTTCCCTGATTTCCCACGGAGAACTCGAGGTCTCACGTCTAACGCTCTCCGGAGACATCTTGTGGCAGGCCGGGGGGGCCGACGTATTCAGCGGCGGCTTGGTGGTGTCGGTAACGTCTGTCGAGGTGCGGGACTTCAACGAGAGACGCTACGTGTTCGACCTTGAAACCGGAACCTAGCCCAGACGCCATCCCATAAGGCGTTGCAGCCGACGAGCTTGTCGCGCCGGCTTCGCCGTCGCTCTGGGGCTCGCAGCTGAACGCCGATCCGTTGGACGGACAGCAAGCTCTGAACTTCGCAGAGTGCTCCCGACGTGCCCCCCGACGCCCGCGGTACGCCGACTCCATGCGATGACATGATTGGCGCCGGGTGTCTGCGGCCCGGCTTCGCGTCATGGCGAACCCAGCCTCCGCTGACGTAGGATCGCAGGGACGTTGCCGTGCGAACGCCTCAGCCGCCGGCGATTGCTCGAGCTCGGCGGCGCGGCAGCCATCGCCGGTTGTCCGAGCAGAGCGCCCCGGCACGTGCTCGTTCTTGGCGGCACGCGATGGATCGGACCGCACGTGGTCCGCGATCTCATGCGCCGTGGTCACCGCGTCACGCTGTTCAACCGCGGACGAACCGACCCACTTGCCTTCCCCGAGCTAGAGCAGCCAGGCTTCGCGGAACTATCACCGTCTCACGTCGACGAGGCAGACCGATGCAGCGACGCTTGCCCATCCGCCGAGCGTCAACTTTCTGTACACGTTCTCGGCATCGAGCGCCCGACGCGTTGCGACTGACGCCGGCGAAGTCGCCGGCTCAGCGTGATGGTGCGGGCGCGAGGCGTCTCGCGCGCGGCTCGGAACGAGCCGCGCGGCGTAGGCCCCGTCCCGTTGAACGCGACCTGGCCAGCGGGCTGCCCCCGGTTGACGAACCACCGAGGCACCCGCCCTCGTGGACGAAGTACGGTCCCCGATCTACGCTGGTACGGTGACGCGCGAAGCCGAGGAACTCTTCCGCGCGGCCGCGGCGCTCCCCGAGACCGAGCGGGCAGCCCTGGTCGTCCGCCTCTTGGACAGCATCTCAGCTGAGGCCGACGTCGTCGCGTCGCACGCGGACGAGAGCCGAGACCGTCTTGCAGCGGCGCAGGCAGGCAGCGTTGAGACCCTCGACGACGATGATGCTTGGCGACTGATCTCGGGCTGAGCGCATGCGCGTCCGCTGGCTTCGCGTGGCCGCCCTCGAGGCCCAGGAGGCTCGACAGTTCTACGAAGGTCGCCTCGACGGCCTCGGAGCACGCTTCACCGGCGAACTGCGCGCGACGCTCCGACGGATCCAGGATCTGCCGCTCGCTTGGCCGGAGGTGGACACCACCGTTCGCCGCGCACTGGTCAACCGATTTCCGTATCTCGTGCACTACGCCGTCGAGCAAGATGCGGTGATCATCGTCGGCGTGTACCATGCCAAGCGGCGCCCGATCGCGTGGCGGAGTCGCCTTCGATGAACGACCGCGACCACCAGGATCCGCTGCCCAACCAGCCGTTGCAGCCGACCGTGCTCGAATGAAGCGTGCGCCTGCGCCCCATGCGAGCCGGAGACACTCAACTAGCCGCCGAGGCGATCAACGTTGCATATGAAGCGTGTCTCACCGCCGCTCTACCTCATTCGCGCCCTCGCCCTGCCGAACTCACCGACACGTGGGCTCCCCGTCGCCCCCCCTACTCGGCCACGCACTGCGCGAGCGATCGCGCCAGCGAGCGCGTGTACTGAGCATGCGCGGCGAACTCCGCCCGCCGCGTGAGCCGGTCGTGCAGAGCCGGCAGGTTGTAGAACGGCACGCTCGGGTACCAGTGGTGCTCGATGTGGTAGCCGATGTTGCGCGGCAGCACGAAGAAGCGAGCGAGCGGGCCGGGAATCGTCGAGCGCGTCTTCGCGTAGCGCGGGTCGTCCGAACGCACCGCGGAGTGCTCGCAGATCAGCCGCAGATACTGCGCGGCCGCATGCCACGTGCAGTACGGCAGCAGCCAGTACAGCGCGAACGCGAACCACGCGTTCAGCCGCGCGAGCACGATCAGCAAGAGCGCGAGCGCGACGAGCCGGGCCAGGCGCTGCGCCGGCGGCACGCCGTACATGAACCCGCCGACGAGGCCCCGCGCAATCCACAACAGGCCGGTGACCAGCGCGGCGCGCCGCAGCACCTTCCACGCCAGCCCACCCCACGTCTTGGGGTAGCGCCACTCCGGTGCGAGCCGTCCGTCGGCGCTGTGCGTGTGCCAAAGTGTTCGATTGCCGTCGCCATCCTCGCCCAAGAAGCGGTGGTGGTCGCCGTGGAAGTGGCGGAAGCCCTGCACCGAGATGAACATCGGCCACGCGAGTAGCAGGTTGGCGACCCAGTCGTTCCAGCCGCGCGACGGGAGGAGCCGGAAGTGCGTGGCGTCGTGCGAGATCACGGTGAGCGCGTGCTGGCGTGCGCCGATGACGAACACCGCGAGCACCGTCGCGGGCCAGACGGCGAGCGTCTCCGCGAGCGCGACGGCGGCGGCGATGATCGTCCACTCGAACGCGATCGCCGCGATCGCGCGCGTCGGCGACAGCTTCGACAGCGCGCGGATCTCGGCGGCATCGAGCCGATCCGGCACGGGCGCATGCGCCTCGTGGGGATGCACCTCGCTCATCGGACGTACTCCGGATAGAGCCCACCGAGCGCGGCGAAGCCCGGCGCGCACGCGTCCGCCAACGCGCGCAGATCGGCGTCGCTGCCGTCGGCGACGGGGGGCGAGGGCTCACGCACGCGGACAGCGACGCGATCGACCCAACCCGCATCGACGCATTGCGGCCCGAGGAAGTCGGCGACGCGCGCGATCGCGGCACGCGGCCCAGCGAGGAAGTCCTCATAGCGCATCGTGAGCACGCGATCGCGCGGCACCACGGCGAGTTCGCGCAGGCCCTGGACGACCTCACCCGACCAGTAGTGGCCAAACAGGGGCAGCGGCACGCGGTGCTTGCGGAATGCCTCGCCGTCGAAGCTCTCGGGCAGAAGCGGCAGCAGCTCGTCGGGCACGTCGCTGATCCACGTGCGGTCGTCCGACTCGTACGGATCGACGCCGAGGATCTCCGCGAGCTGCATCGCGACCAACGCCATGCGGAAGCCGAGATGACGGCTCATCGAGCGCGCACACGCGCGGCCGTCGCGAACCAGGTGCAGGAAGCGGGCGTCCGGGAACGCCTCGACCAAGCGATGGACCACGCGCAGCGATCCGCCGGAACGCTCGACCCACGTGCGCTTGCCGAATCGCGCGGTCAGCCACGCGAACAGCCGGCCGTAGTGCGTGGACACGGGCGCGACGGGCAGCGTCGCGACGAACGCCTCGACCTCGCCGAACAACCGGTCGGCGTCGGCATCGAGGTGCGGCAGCGTCGCCTGCAGGATCGCCGGGACGCCGGTGGCCGCGCAGAAGCGCGTGGTCGCGTTCGGGCGGTAGAGCACCTCGGGCATCGCCACCCCATGGCGCAGCATCGTCGACTGCTTCGGGTGCGCGCCCGCCACGATGCACCAGAACGCAGCAGCGTCGATCGGATCGGGTGAGAATCCGGTCGCGATGCGGCCGCCGAGATCCGTCGTGAAGCTGAAGAACTCTGAGATGCTGAGCACGTGCGCGTGATCGCGCAGCAGATCGGAGAGCATCGTCGAGCCGCAGCGGCCGGTGCCGACGACGAAGACGGGAGAGGTCGCGTCCATGTCAGCGTGCCACCGGGAGCGCCGCGCGCTGGGCCTCCAGGCGTGCGAGGTACCAGCGGCCGAGCGCCGCGATCGCCGCGCCGTCGTACTCCGCGTCCGTGGACTGCGTCGCGCCGAGCGCTGCGTCCGTGCGGCTGCGATCGAAGCGGCGATCGGCCGTGATGTACGAGCGATAGAACTCGAGGCGCTGGTCGAGCCGGGAATCGAGCCAGCCGAGCTCGTCGGCGTCGCGCACGAATGTCGGCTCGTGGAGCCCGAGCATCGCGAACACGGTTCGTATCGCCAGGCCGATGCCCGGCGGCGAGCGGTGCGTCAGATGGAACACACCCTCGCTCGTCGGCATGAGCGCGATCGCGACGGCCTCGCGAGCGACCTTGTCGACGGGTACGAGGTTGATCGCGGCATCCGAATCGATGCGCAGGAGCAGCGACGTGCGCCCGAGCAGCCCGGCCTGCACCCGCTCGATCATGCCGCGGAACTGCATGAGCTGGCGGACGAAGCCGTAGTAGCCGGAGAACGTAGTGGCCGCGAGCGTGCGGCTGTGGCCCACCACGACGCTCGGCCGGAACACGCGCACGCGCGGCCCGACCGTCGCGAGCACGATCCGCTCCGCCTCCTGCTTGCTCGCCTCGTAGCAGTTGTTGGCCGGGACGCCCGGCAACGGCTGTTCGCGGATGACGCCCGTCGAGCGCCCGGCGACATACGCCGTACTCACGTAGTTGAACGTTTCGGCACCCAGTGAGCTCGAGAACGCGAGCACGTGGCGCGTGCCTTCGACGTTGGTTGCGTGGATCTCGGCGGCATAGCGATCCTCGTAGCGCAGCGACGCGGCGCAGTGCCAGACCTGCGCGACCGCACCGATGTTCGGGGCCTCGACCCCGCAGCCTTCGCGCGCGATGTCACCGGCGACCACTCGGCAGCGCGCGAGCGCGGACGGCAGATCGACCGGCGAGGCGTACGCTTCGGCAGCGCGGCCGATTGCGTCGCGGAATCGGTCTTCGGCGCTGGTCTTGCCCGGCCGCACGATGGCGACGATGTCGTCGCGGGTCCGCTCGAGGAGCTCGAGCACCACGGCGGCGCCGATGAATCCGGTGGCTCCGGTCACGAGGTGGGTCCCTGGCGAGGTCGCGGACTGGGTCATGGCACCCCGGTAGAGGTGGCGACAACGCGGATGTGACGCGTCATCGCGGCGCTCGCAGCAGTGCGACCCGCACGACCGCAGGGTCGTACGGATCGTCGTTTGCGCCGGGCACGGGCACGATCTCGACGATTGCGAGCTCGGTCATGGCGACGGCCGCCTCGACCGGAGACCAACGCGTTTTCCAGAAAACCGCCCTCGCAGTCGCTGGACACCAGGCTCTTTCTACCGCAGCCACTCGAGCAGCTTCGCGTACACCTGCGGGCTATCCAGCAGATCGAGGTGCGCCGTCTCGTACGCGATCCACCGCGCCGACTCGGCAAACCCGAGCTCTCGCTCCGGCGCCTCACTGCGACCGAGCGCGCTGCCAATCGGCACTAGGCCGTCCGTCCCTGCCTCGCCGCTCGTCTCAACGCCCCGCAGCCCAGCGATGGCATGGCACTTCACCCCCGCCGGCAGCGCGAGCGACACACGGGCATCCTCAGCATGCGCGAAGCGATCGCGCCCTTCCCAGTCCTCGCGGCGCACGTTGCCGAACCGCAGATCCGTGACACCCGCGCTGCGGATCTTCCCGAGTCGCGCGAGCGGAGCGCTGTAGCGACTGACCTCGAGCAGCACGTCGATCCAATTGCCGCCGCGCTCGAGCGGCGCGCCGTCGTGCGGCGTGCCGAGACACACGAGCTTGGTCAGCTTGCTGCGCCACGCGTGCCCGGCGACCTCGCCGAACCAACACGCGCTGCGTGCGACGAGCCCGCCCATGCTGTGCGCGACGATCACCAGCTCGTCGATCGGCCGCTCTGTCACAAGCTGCTCGAGCAACGCGGCGAATGACTCGCCGTTCGTCGAGACGTGCAGCCCGGTGTTGTAGTGCAGGTATACCGGCGTGAAGCCGAGCTCCTGCGCGAGTGCGGCCCCGTGATCGTGGCCTCGACGATTCCACTGCAGATCGTTCATGCACGAGCCGTGGACGAGCACGAGGAGCTTGCGTGACGCGTCTTGCAAGGCGCCGGCGAGCGGCTGCCCGCCCTGTCGCAGCCGCATCGTGATCGCGAGCGGATTGCCGGTCTCCTGCAGATAATCCCCGAGCACGCCGTTGAGCACCGCGAGCAACGCCTCGTGCTCCGCGGCCGGAGCTCGTTCCCCGAGGACTGGGGCGAGCTGCCCGAGCGCGCCATCGATCCCATGACCGATGAGCGTCGTCACAGCACGGATGCCGCCGTAGATCGGCGCGAGGAGTGCAGCAGCCGGCCCCACGAGCGGACGCCCGAGCACGTCCGGCCCACCCGCGATCGTCCGATGCATCTCTTCGACGAGCGCGGTGACACCTTGAGTCGCGTCGATCGCGAGCCGACTGGCACCGCGCAGATCGTCGACATGGTTGCGGGTGTTCGTCATCGTGGTTCGCCCAGAGGATCGCCTGAACCATCGCACATAGCCGCCCCCCGCGCGCATCCTTCGTGGAGCTGGGAGTCGCGCAGTCGGTTCTCGGCGTTGTCGCACTCGCGCAAGGGTTCCCCACGTTCGAGGGACACGATGAGTCGTTCAGACTCGTCGGCGGCCTCGAGCAGGTGCGCGGGTCCAACGGGCATGAGCGGTTCAAGGACACGTTCGCGACCGCGGAAAAGCTGACCGGTACACAGCTGGGGTATGAAGCAACCGCGGGATCTTCCTCGGCAGCGGCGGTAGCACCTCGTTGTCGCTCGTCTTCGCTGCCGACGGTGCGCCGATCTACAGCGAGGCGCCCGGGTGGAACGGCGGCGGACAGTCGATGGGGACGTTCGTTCGGGCCCTCGACATCGAAACGCCATTGTTCCGCTTCGACACCGCCCCCACGCCGACGATCACGGTCCTCGATCCGATGGCGCAGTACGACGAAGAGACGGGCGAGCTCGCCGTCACTTACGACTTCGCGACCACGGCGAACGAGACGTTCACGGTCACGGAGTCGTACAGCTTCTCAGGCTTCTACGCCCCGACGGTGGCGATTCCGGCGATGGCCTGCGACTGACATGCTCGGCCACCGTCGCGCGGCGGTCGCGTGGCCGCGCTGCATCTCGCGCGCGGCCCCGGACATACCGTGCGCGGTCGAACCACGTCGGCGCTAACCGCCCGCGCGCGCTGAGGCGGATCACGGTTTCGGACTCCCGGCGCCATGGGGCTCGTCATGCGGTGTGAATCACGGCACGGTACGCCGCGCGGCGCGTCGACGAAGGCGCACGTGCAGATGTGGTGGACGGCGGTGCTCGCGCGGGCCGTGCGGCCTGCGTCGTCTCGAGCGGGCCTCTTGGAGGAACCACCGGCCCGCGAAGTGGTGGTCTGGTCCTGCGACGGACGCGACCGCCCCGCGACGCTTGCAGGGGGGCCGCTCACGCGATGTGCTGACCGCGTTCGCGTCGATCGCGTTGTCTCGCTCGCATCGCGCGTGCAAACTCGCCCCGGGGATTGCCGGATGATGCGCATGAGATTTCGGCTGCTCGCGATGCTGAACACAGCTTGCGGCCCGCAGGTGCTTCTGCCTCCCGACGGTGGCGGCTTCGGTGAAGCGTCCGGCGGTGGCACAGACGGCGACGCGTCCGCCGGTGGCCCGTCCTCGATCTCGGCCGCGGCGGACGCGAGCAGTGGCGACTTCGCCGACGACGGAGCAACAGACACCTCGGGCGTGTGCGGGAACAGAACCGTGGATCCGGGTGAAGCGTGCGACGACGGCAATCTCGTCGACGCGGATGGTTGCTCGAGCGAATGCGAGCAAAGCGGCACAGTGTCGTGGCGCGTTGATTTCACGACGTTCCGCGGTTGGGGCGTCGGACTCGATGCGCGCGACGGCGAAGCGTACGTACTCATCCAAGATTACGGCAGCAGCTTCAAGGGCGGGTTGTTCGCGCTGAGTAGTCGCGTTTCCACGTCTGGAGAAATCGCGGCGTCGTTTCAGCACCTGGATGCGTTTGCTGATCCCGATCTCAGCCGAAACGCGATCGCGGCGATGCCTGGTGGCGAGATCATCGTGGGCTACCATTGGCCCGAGGCCAGCCTCGGGCGCGTCGATTTCGCGTCAGGCCTCTTGTGGGACGACCCACTCACGGACTGGGACCGCGCGGCGTCGACCCGGTGGTACAACGGCGAGGTATTCACGCTTCGAGCGACAGCAGATACCCAGGCTTGGGCGCTGCTGCGCTTCACCGAAACGGGAGAACCGCTCGAAGTCCTGTGGCTTGAGGACGGCGAGCCGAACGCGCGCCCGCTTGCGGTTGGACCGATGTTCATCCGCAGCTCGCCCACTGTATTCACCGCCGTGCCGGGATCGTCCATCCAGCTGCACTCTTTTCACGGGGGCGAAACATCTTACGTCGATTACATTCCCATCGCCGGCAAAGAAGTGCCGCGGGCATTCGATCACGGAACCGAAACCGTGATCTGGACGGACAGGGAACGGATCGTCGTTGACTTCGTCGAGCATCCGCAGCCGGCGACGCCTCGGATCGTCCCGGGTTTGATACTCACGTCGTTCCCAGGAAGATTCGCGGTCGTCGAAGACCAACGCATCGACATGTACGACGACAACGGCGGGCTCTTGTGGTCGCACGAGTCGCCGGCGATGGCCCACACGGCGATGCTCGACGGCAAGGGCGGTATGTTTGTCCTCTCCAATGGCCGGCCGCCAGTCGATGGAGCCATCGTCTATCTCGAGCGCATCGTGCTCTAACGTGCCCACCCTTCGGCGTCTTACGCGTTGTCGCCGGCATAGCTGCTACACTGCGGCCGATGTTCGGCGGTGCGGTGTGTCCCGACCCCATCGATCGCCAAGCCGGTGATCCACCGGCAGCGCTGGTCCATCGCGTCCACGACCGCTACCTGGTGGAGGTGGTCGAAGAGCTGGGACTGTGCCCATTCGCTCGGCGCAGCCGCGAGCTCGGGCGCGTACATCGACCGCTCGTGTACATCGGAACGACCCCGGCGGATCCACAGCGCATGGCCGACACCATCGCTGCGATCTCGACGCGTCACGCCGATGCCGAGATCATCTTGCTCACCTTCGTGGTCGTGGAAGCTCCGCACCCGTGGCACGACGCCGAGGGCTTCGCCGCGTTCACCCCCGACGTTCGGCAGGCCTACGACGCGCTCGGGGCCCCGCGTATGTTCATGGTTCCGTTCCACCGCGGATTCGCGGCCTGCGACGGTGGCCCGCGCGGTCCAACGCCCGAAGGGCTGGTCCCAATGCTTCGCCGTAGCCCCGATCCCGTGATCCAGTGCGTGCGCGCCGAGGTGCTCGAGCGGGTGCGTGCCCAGGTCCAGGCGACTGCGCGCGAGCGACTGCGGGAACGATTCGCCGACGATCCTGTCCTGCGGGCGCTCCTCGAGCGTTCGGTCCAGGCCGACCCAGAACTGTCTTCGGACATCGCCCGGCACAACTTTGCATCCGTCGGGGCGGGCCCCGGACGCGCGGAGCTCGAGCAGCGGCTCGCAGACATCCTCCGGGATCGCGACGAGGCCTATCAGCACTACAGCGGTCGCTGACGGCGGTCTTCGCCCAACGAAGTAGGGCGCCGCACAAGCCGCGCCGCCGGGGTATGCTGCGAGCCACAGATGGCAAGCTCCACCCTCACGCGGCGTGGGCTCCTGCGCGGCGTTGGCACGGCGACCGTCGTGACCAGCTGCGTACGCAAGCCCAACGACGGCAAGAGCGATCACCCACCGATCACCAACGTGCACACGCCGGCTGAGATCGGGCCCGAACCGACCTCGGTTTCGTTCACGCTCGACGGCAAGCCCGCGATCGTGCAGGTCGAACCGCGCGTCACCCTGCTGGAGGCGCTTCGCCTCGATCTCGACGTCACGGGTCCGAAGCTCGTGTGCGATCGCGGGGCGTGCGGCGCTTGCACCGTCATGGTCGACGGCGTGCCACGCAACGCGTGCATGATGTTGGCCCACGACGTGGCCGGGGCCAACGTCACCACCGTAGCCGCGCTCGGGACCCCGGAAGCCCTGTCGGAGCTGCAGGCCGCGTTCGTCCGTCACGACGCGCTTCAGTGTGGGTTCTGCACCTCGGGCATGTTGGTTTCGTGCGCAGCGTTGTTGCAGCGCCGCGGACCCACCCGCAACAAGCTCACCGCCGAAGAGGTCGAGGACGCGATCGCCGGGAACTTGTGCCGCTGCGGCACCTACCCCCACGTTGTCGCCGCCGTGCTCGAGACCGCCGGCGCACCACCGCCAACGAGCCGGAGGGGCGAAGCGTGACACGCACCAAGATCGATGTGGGCTTCGGAGACACGCGGACGACGATTGAGGTCGATTTGCCCGAGTCCGAGCCGCGCCCGTGGGATGCCCGCGCGGAGCTGGCTGTGGTCGGTCGCGAGCTGCCGCGCATCGACGGCGCGCTCAAGGTCAGCGGACGAGCGCGATACACCTTCGACATCAGCCTGCCGCGGATGCTCCACGCCGCGGTATTGCGCGCGAGTTTGCCGGCCGCCACGATCAAGTCCATCTCGCTGGCCAAGGCGGAAAAACGGCCGGGCGTCGTTGGCGTGCTCGCGTTGGTAAAACCCGGCGACCGCGTGCTGTTTGCCGGACAAGACGTCGCCGCGGTGGCAGCGTCACGTCCAGAACTCGCCCGCGACGCTCTGGCCTATGTCGAAGTCGAGTACGAAGCCGCACCGTTTGTTGTCGACGTCGTCACGGCGGCCAAGGCAACCGCGCCGCGCGTCCACCAAGGCAACGTCGCGGAGCGGCAGACCGAGGGTGACGAACCCGGCACCGGCCGCGGTGGCACTGCAGAAGGAAACGTTCGACCGATGCCGGTCTCGCAGCGGGGGAACGTCGACGCCGCGCTAAAAAAGGCCGCGGTCGTGCACGAGGCCGAGTACATCACGCAGGTCCAAACCCATAGCGCCTTGGAAACCCACGGGATCATCGTCGCGTGGCGCGGTGACGACGCCATGGACGTATGGTGCTCGACCCAAGGCACCTTCTCGGTCCGCGACGAGTTGGCGCAGATCTTCGGCCTCGATCCACGCAACGTCGAGGTCGTCAGCGATTACGTCGGCGGCGGCTTCGGTGCCAAGTTCGGCGCGTCCGCACCCGGCACGCGCCTGGGCTTCGTCGCTGGCGAGTTGGCACGGACAACGGGTCGGCCTGTGAAGCTGATGTGCGATCGCCATGAAGAGCAGGTCTGCACGGGCAACCGTCCGGACTCGTTTCAGCGCCTGCGTGTCGGTGTCGACGCGACTGGGCGCCTCGTTGGGATCCACGCCAAGAGCCTCGGCACCGCGGGCATCGGAACCGGCGCGGGCATCGGCCGCAACGCCTTTGGTGTGTACACCCGCTGTCCGAACGTCCGCGTCGAGGCCAGCGACGTGTTCACCAACTGCGGCCCCGCCACGGCGATGCGCGCCCCCGGCCATCCCCAGGGCGCGTTCGCCCTCGAGCTCGCTTTGGACGAGCTCGCGGCCAAGGCCAAGCTCGATCCGCTCCGGCTCCGCATCGATCACGACGAGCACCCGGTGCGGCGTTGGCAGGCCGAGGAGGGTGCAAAGCGGTTCGGGTGGACGGCGGCCCGCAAGCGATCGGCGGATCAGCGCGCACGCAACACGCGTTTGCGTCGCGGCGTTGGCATGGCGGCGTCGATTTGGGGTGACTTCGGCCGTGGCGGCGCAGCGCAGGTCACCTGCCGGATCGCTCGCGACGGACGGGTTACCGTCGAAAACGGCGTGCAGGACATCGGCACCGGCATCGGCACGGTGATGGCCCAGGTCGCCGCCGAGGTCCTGCTGCTCGACCCGCGCGCGATCACGGTGCGTATCGGCCACACGGCGTACGGTCCGTCGGTCGGCAGCGGAGGATCGACCACCACCTCGAGCGTCACCCCGGCGGTGCGCAACGCGGTCGAGAAGGCAAAGATCGAACTCATCGCCGTCGCCGCCGCTCAACTCGGCGCCAAGCCGTCGCAAGTGGTGTGGGGAGCAGGAGGCACCGTTACAACCGCCGCGGGGAAGACCCTGAGCTTCGCTGCGCTGTGCAAGAAGCTTCCGGCGGAAGAGATCCTCGCCACTGGCAGCCGGGCCCGCACCTACGGCCACCATCCGGCCAGTTTCATGGGCGAGCCCATGCAGCAGATCGCCGGCGTGCAGTTCGCGGAAGTGGAGGTCGACACCTGGACGGGTGTGGTCCGCCCCGTCCGCGTGCTCGCGATCCACGACGCCGGACGCATCATGAACCGACTGACTGCGCGCAGTCAGGTCAACGGAGGCATCATTCTTGGGACGAGCTACGCGCTGCTCGAAGAGCGCGTGATGGACCGCGACTTCGGGCGCATGCTCAACCCCAACCTCGAGTCGTACAAGATCGCGGGGCCGCGCGACATCCCCGACATCGAGGTCGTGCTGACGGATGTCTATGCCGGCAACAACTCGACGGGTGCGATCGGTATCGGCGAACCCGCGACGATTCCCACCGCGGCCGCGATCGCCTGCGCGGTGTTCGACGCACTCGGCGTGCCGGTGCGGAGTCTCCCGATAACCCCGGCCAAGGTTCTCGCGGCCTTGGGCAAGGTCCCAGGCAAAGGAACGCCGACATGAATCCGTTCTCACTCGTACGCCTGTCGACGCTGTCTGAGGTTAGCGCCCGGATGGCCCAGGCCCCGGAAACGCGGCGGCTCCGCGCGGGCGGGATCGACTTGATCGACCGGCTCAAGGAGGGCCTTGAGGCCCCCGACGAGTTGGTCGAGCTCCGTGCTGTCGCCGGTGACGACGGTGCGCGAATGACCGGGCTTGCCGAGCGCAAGGGCGGCTGGTCGATCGGTAGTCTAGTAACGCTTGCCCAACTCGCCAGCTTCGCCGACTTCGCCCGCCCATTCGCGGCGATCCGTGAAGCCGCCGCCTCGGCCGCTACGCCGGGAATTCGCAACGCTGCGACCGCCGGCGGCAACCTACTCCAGCGCCCGCGCTGCTGGTATTACCGTCACGTCGATCTCATCTGCCTGAAGAAGGGTGGAGCCCAGTGCTTCGCCCTCACCGGCGACAACCGCTACCACGCGATCCTCGGCGGCGGGCCGAGCTTCATCGTCCATCCTTCCACGTTGGCGCTCGCCCTCTTGGCCCACGACGCGAGCGTGGTGGTGTTCTCGCCCAAGGGCGAACGCACCATCGCGATCGCAGACCTCTTCGTGCCGCCCAGCGTCGATCCGAGCCGAGAGCACGCACTCGCGCCCGGCGACATCATGGTCACGATCGAACTCCCGCCAGCCAGCGCAGCCCAGCGATCCACCTATCTGGCCGTGAAGGAGAAGCAATCGCACGACTGGCCGCTGGGCGAAGTCGCCGTCCGCGCCAGCGTCACTGGTGGCAAGCTCTCGGGTGTGCGGGTGGCCCTTGGTCACGTCGCACCGATCCCGTGGCGTTCGGGCGAAGCCGAGGCCGTCCTCGAGGGCCAGGCACCGAGCGCCGAACTGTTTGCCCGAGCCGCGCAGGCCGCCCTGAGCAAGGCCAAGCCCCTTGAACACAACGGCTACAAGATCCCGCTGGTCGAGGGCCTGCTGCGCCAGGCTCTGCACTCCATCTGCGAAGTCCCCCTGCCGGAATGAGCGACATGCCGACCTTCGACGATTCAACCCGCGCGCTCCTCGAGGCCGACGCTTCGGTGTGCCGTCACCTCCGCACCAAGGCGCTGCACGTCTACGGGCAGGACACGCCCGACGCGTTCGCGACCAGCCGCTCGAGCAGCTATCAATGCCTGCGCACGCAGTTCGTCACCGGGCCGGACCAAGGGCTGTGCGTGCCGGAGGATTGCCACCCCGGCCGCGGCTGCTTCGACCCGCGCTAACGCCCGACCTAGTTGCCGTCAAACGAATGGAGGCTGTCCGATCGTTTCGGTCGCTTTCAGCCACAGCTCGCGGTCGGGATCGATGCGTCGCTTCTCGGCGAGGACGCGATCGAGCGGCACATTGCTGAACGCGCCGTGTTAGCGGAGCAACCGTTAGTCTCAGCGAGCGACCGTCAGCCCGTAGTAGGTGCAGTCCGTTGTCGCGCCGCCGATGCGGATCAGACCCTTCGCGCCGCCGTCGCCGCAGGTGAAGTCGAGGTCGATCTCGGGACCGCCGCAGCAGCCGACGCTCCCCTCCTCGTCGGCGCCCGAGAGGCCGACGTTGCACGTCACCTGCGCGGCCTCTGCCACGTCCTGGCAGCGGATGAATCCGCAGGTGCGCAGCGTAGGCACCTCGGCGACGACCCGCATGTGGAACGGTCCGTCGGCGGACAACGGCAACAAGTAGCGGTCGACCGCAGCCACGGTCTCCAGCACGACTTGATACTCGCCGACCGCGATCTGCACGTGCTGCGCGTCGTTGGGCTCGAAGCCGTCGGGCTCGCAGGTGGACGGCTCGCCGACCTCGTCGCTCGCGCCGCCGTCGCTGGTCGGATCGAGGCTCGTGGTGGTCGCAGCGGCTGTGCCGTCGGCAGTGCTGCCCGCGGTGGCGCTCCCGTGGGCAGCGCTGCTCCCCATCGCTTCGCGGGGCCCGTCGAAGTCGGGGTTGCGGTCGAGGCACGCGGCAGCCAACGCCGCGATCGCACACCACGCTGCCGCCACGCCCTGCCTCACCCCACGAGCATAGGCAGGCAACCGCCACGCGACAACGCCGGTCAGCACGTGTCGAGTTATTTAGAGGCTCCAACGTGCGCGATCCCAAGCTCCTGTGTGCGACCTCGTCCCTGACCCTATGCTTGCTCGCTTGCTCCGCCAGTGGGGGAGGTGACGACGGCGGCGCTGAAGCGGGCAGCACGAACGCTGCCGACGACACCGCTGGTCCGCCCGAGGGCGGCGCGGCGCCGACCGGCTCGGTCGACGGTAGCGGCGACGGCGCTCCGACGAGCGACGATGGCAGCGATCCCACGGGCGACGCCACCGGGGACACCGGCGATCCGCCGGTGGGCGCCTGTGGCGAGGTCGTGACCTTCGACGCGGGCCTGCGGCCGACGAGCGAGCGCCATGTCGCGCCGGGAGGCGACGACGGTGGCGGCTGCGGATCCGCCGACAGCCCGTGCGCAACTTTGGAGGGCGCCCTGGCCGGAATCGCCCCGGGCACCGCGGTGCGGATCCATCCCGGGACCTACGGCGGCGGGGCCTACATCGCGGGTCTTGCCGGCACCGCCGACGCCCCGATCTGGATCGGCGGCGTCGCTGGCGAGGCCGCACCGGTGTTCGAGGGCGGCGACGTGGCGTTCCAGCTGTCAGGCGCGCACTACGTGGTCATCCACGACCTCGAGGTGCGCAACATGACCTACGACGGGATCAACATCGACGACGGCGGTGCGGTCGACGACCCCGGGGCCACACACCACGTGGTGCTCCGCGACCTGTTCATCCACGACATCGGCACCGGCGGCAACAACGACTGCCTCAAACTCTCGGGGGTCAACGACTACGTGGTGGTCGGCTCCGAGTTCTCGGCGTGCGGGGGTGACTCGGGCAGCGCGATCGACCAGGTGGGCTGCCATAGGGGCGCAATTGCGGCGAGCCACTTCCACGACCTGCAGGGCAACGCGGTGCAAACCAAAGGCGGCAGCAGCGACGTCGAGACCCGCGGCAACCGCTTCGAATACGCCGGCCAGCGCGCGGTGAACATGGGCGGCTCGACCGGCTTCGAGTACTTCCGGCCACCCCTCGATCCCGCGGGCATCAACGCCGAGGCCCGGAACATCCGCGTCGTCGCCAACGTGTTCGTCGGCAGCATGTCGCCGGTGGCCCTGGTCGGCTGCACAGGCTGCCTCGTGGCCAACAACACCATGATCGACCCCGAGCGTTGGGTGCTGCGGGTACTGCAAGAGACCACGTCGGTGGACGGCTCCATGTTCGCTCCCAGCGGCGACAACACCGTGGTCAACAACGTGGTGGTGTTCTCGCGCGCCCAGGTCAGCACGGTGGTCAACGTCGGATCCGACACCGCGCCCGAGACCTTCAGCTTCGCCCACAACCTGTGGTTCGCCCAGGACGATCCCGGACAGTCGGATCCAGGCCTGCCGGTCGCCGAGGACGGCGGTGTGGTCGGCGTCGATCCGCAGCTCGCCGACGACGGATCGATCGCCGCAGGAAGCCCCGCCGCGGGCGCGGGCACACCCGTGGAGGGCGTAGGCGGCGACTACCGCGGACGGTGCTACGGCGATCCGCCGAGCATCGGCGCCTTCGAGGTCCGATGATCGCTGCGAGCCCGGAACGCGCCGACCGCGAGCGTTGAGCGACGCGCAAGTCCGACGCGCGAACACGCATCGTCGTCGCCCTCCTTGCAGAGCTCGAGCATGCGGCCCTTCGCCGCTGCGCGATCGTCCTGCTCCGGCGGCGGCGACGGCTCGTCGTCGACGCGGCACGCCGTCGCGAGCGTGAGCGACGCGAACGGACGACCGCAAGCGGCAGACGGACCATCGGTACTCTTCAAGCTAGTGCTAGTCGGCCGCCGTGCTCACCTGCCATACGCGCGCCCACCGCTCGACCGCCCTTCGCGGGACAGGGGCGAAGCGTGTGACCCGGGATGCAAGCCCGCCACGTCGTGCTGATCGGCCCCACGGCCCGCCCGCGTGGAAGAGCGCGGTCCACGGAGCCGGTGCTGTCGTGCGAGGACCAACGGGTGGTGCTGCTGTGTGGTTTCCGCAGTCAGGGATCGAGCTTCGTTCGAGCGGCGGGCACGGTCCATCGTGCGAGGGGCACGCGTGCGCCGATCGACAGGCATAGGGTGTTCGAGTCGGGGGCCAACGCCGTTCGAGCAAGGGGCAGTGGCTTTCGAGCTCGCCCCGCGCCGAGCCGAGGCCCTGCGGCGGCAGCCGGAACCGACGCCGAGTGCCCGCGGAAACCGTTGGATCGCCGGCGCAACGCGATGCCACGAGCGCGCCGCATGTTAGCGTCCGCAACCCCATCGCGCTCGGCCATTCGCGATCGCGGCCTGCTGCGCCAGCTCGCGTTCCTGACCGTGAAGCGGACCGCCAACGGCCGCGAGGTCGAAGACGTCGAGGAGCTCGACGAGACCAGCGCGCCCGCCTCGGCCACGCTCGGCGCCGAGTGATGCCGCGCGAGACGGCCCAGCAGACCATTCGAGGCTGCGTTGTTCGACCTCAGCGCAGCGGAGAACTACGTGTCCCTCGATTTCACGGGGCGACCGCGCGCACGACGATCTCGTACTCCCGACCGGGGATGTACGAGTTCGCACACGTGACCACGAACCCATCCGGGTGCACCGCAATGCCGATGCCGTAATCCCAGTTCGAACCGCCCTCGGGGTCTTCGTGGCGGCTGTAGCGTTTCGTCCACAGCAGCTCGCCGCTCGGCGCGTAGGTGAGCAGGATCTGGTCGTAGTTGTGGGCAGCCTGCGCCCCAGCGAAGTCTTGCCAGCTGCCGATTGCGACGATACGCCCGTCCGCGTGCTGGGCGAGGCGCCGAACCTCCACGCGATAGGGGGGGTCGTCCCATTTCGTCTCCCATGCGAGTTCGCCGCTGAGGTCATAGGCCGAGACGATCGCCTCGGAGCTCCCGTCGTCCCGCAGCGTCGACCAGCCGACGGCAAACTGATCGTTCGGGAGCAGAAGCGCTTGGGAGTAGGGAACGCCGATGTCGGAGCCCAAGCCTGCGAACTGCCGCCACACGGCCGGCGCCTCGCCTTCGTGCAACGCCAAGAAGGCGTCGTTCGTGCCCGACACCGCGACCCTCCCAGAAACGAGATAGCGCGTCGGCGAGATCGGCATCGCTCGCAGCACCCCGTACGATGTCACATCCAGACCAACGCTGATCTGTGGTCCCGTGAACTGCCAGCGTTCGGTGACGATCCCCCCGTCGATCCACATCGCATATCCGGGCCGCTCGCCCCCAAGACTGTCCTTGTACACCACGAACACCGCGCCGTCCTCGTCCAGCGCGATCGAGCCGGGTAGTGCATTCGACTTGGGCTCTTCGACTTGTTCCCACAGCTCCCAGTTGAGCGTGCCGTCGTGCGAGTAGCCTCCGACCCAGGTACCGTCGAAGACGTGGCCGGCGAGCACGGTCACTTCGTCTTCGGTGGCAACCACGCCATGGATTCCGATCGCGGCCATGTGCATCGGCAGCGATGCACTCGCAAGCTCGTTGGCGGCGGCATCGAAACTCTTCCACCCGGGGAGCGCCGCGCCGCCGGCGACGACGATGCGCCCCTGGCCGTCGATCGCGACGCCGCCGCAGCTGTCCAGGTCCACCGGGTCTCCATAGCTGAGGTACCACAGCTCGCTTCCCGGTTCGAACGTGCATGATTCTGGGCAGGCAACGCCCGCGACGGGGGCGCCGTCGCATAGCTCGCCGGCCTCGATCACACCGTTGCCGCAGACCGGCACGGCGCCCGTCGAACCCGACGATGTCGCGTCGTTCGTACTGCTGCTGGCGTTCGCGCCCGAGCTGGAACTCTCCGCGGGCGATGCGATGTTCCCGTCGTCACTCGGGCACCCCGACGCCAGAAGGGCAACCGCCACGCATGCGCGGGCCAGCGGGGTCATAGGTGCTCCGGGTAGATCCCCACGCCGGTGACTTGATCATACGTCGGCGACTCGCGATCGCTGTCTTCGGCGAAAATGAGAAAGTAGACCGCGATCTGATTCACGCCACAGGTCGGGTCCACGTGCCCGGTTACGCCCGCGCTCCCCTGCAGCCGCAGAATCACAGGTTCGTTGTCGGGCCAGACAGTCTTGAAGACCACGGCCTTATTGTCGTAGGCGTCGTTGTCGATGGCCATCACGCTCGCGGAGTCCCTGATCGAGAGGTTGACGTTCGCGATCTGCGGCGCACCCACATTCATCGGTTGGCGATGGTCGTACCAGTAGGCTGCCGCCTTCACGGCGTCGATGTCGGCTGGAACGATGCCTCCTGCGAGATTGAAGTCCCACGTTTCGCCCTGACCGATGCACGTAACGCCGTGGTACCACCAAAACGGCGAATCCAGTCCGAGGGTTCCGAACAGCCGCACCCGCAGCCGCCCGACGCCCCAGTGATGGTCGGGGACCTGATTGACCTTCCCTGACGTCGCTTGTCGGTCTCCCATCGCGAGCATCGCCGAATACAGAGCCCCAGGCGCGCTGATCCAGCTCGAACCACCGGACATATGATAGTCCATGATGTCGAGCGCGGCCGCCGTCACCACCGCGGTCGCGTAGCTGGTCTTGCCCGTCGAGACGCTTGACGAGATCGCGGTGCTGCTGGCCGGCGAGATCCGATACGTTCGAGGACCTGGGGCGCTGAGCGCGATAATCGAGCGGTTGTCCCCTTGCGTGGCGTTGCCGCCCCACGCGCTTCCCTCGCTGTTGTCGACGACATGGTACAACCCGGCCGTGCGCACGCTCGTCGCGTTCCCGGAGGTGTTTCCATGGGCCGCGACAGCGAATGCCCCGATGGCGTCGGCAGGCGCCCCCACTTTGCAGTCGGTCGAAGACCCCTCCTCATTTCCGGCACCCGCGAACACCGCGACCCCATCCAGGTAGAGGGTGTTCGCGGCCATCGAGAGCAGCGAGATTCCCTCGCAGATTGGGGCCGCGGGTAGGCGCAGCGACGCGTTCACGACGTCTGCGGGCGGTGGCAGCTGGCCGCCCAAGAGTCCGTCGATATGGTCGAACGCGGCGGTGAGCGCTTCGGGATCGGTATCAACCAGGTAGAAGTGAGCCAGCGTTTCGCGCGCGAAACCGCTAGTTCGCTCCCGATCCGCAACCGCCACGCTCGGGACTTGTGGGGGCGAGTTGGTGAGATCGCCGAAGATGATCCCGGCGATGTTCGTCGCATGGGTTCCCGGGGGATGCGTCACCGGGTACGTGGCCACCGACGCGATCGCGCTTGACTCCGGGCAGTCGAGGATGCACTGCCATTTTCCGGTCACTCCTACGCCGGGCGAGAACCGGAACGTGCTGGTCGAGTCTCCGTCGCGCCACGCCCCGTGATCGACCCGGAAGCTACGGAGATTCACCTGGTCCTCGACCGCCGGCTCCACGATGGCCGCCACCAGCCGCCCCGACGAGAAATCGCCGGTGTATCCGTTGGTCACGAACTGACGGATCTGCGCGGCATCCTGTTGGACGATGCCGTCGCTGTCCGCGAGCGGCGTCGCGGTTCCCTCGGTGAGTCCCGCGAATTGGATCGCGGGATCTTCGACGACCTCCAGCGCGGTCCGTGCCGGCAATCGAGCCGTCAGGATACCTACGTTCTGAGCGCGGAACCGGACCGTGCCACCCCCTGCCTCGATGGTCTCAACAAGATCCTGGGACAGCGCGGCGATCCGCTCTGCTTTCGCGGTCATGTACGCGCTTCGCCAATCCGCCGCGTCGCCCTCGGTGCTGACGACCCCAGTCGCCATCGCGCGGTCGAACGCGGCCTGCATCCCGGTCTCGCCAGAACGAAGCACAAATGAGACATCGATTGAGTCCGCAGGATCGGCAGCCACGAGCCTCGCGAGCAGCCCGGCCTCGACAGGGGAGGAGCTCGCAAGTGGGGCCGCATCTTCGGGTGATACTGGTTCCGCTTCGATCGGTGGCCCGGCGTCCATCGTACGCGCCGACGCAAGCGGGTTTTCGCCCCCGCCTTCTGCGTCGACGTACCCGCCTTCGCCGACGACGTAGCGACGCCCCGCCGGGTCGTTCAGTGCTTCGAACAGCGGGGCCTCGGGCAAGGAGGCCGCGTCGATCCAGGGATTCTTGAGCAGCTGGTCGCGATCGGGCAACTCGTCATCACTCGGTTCCGCAGGCGGCGACGTGGAGGTAGTTTCGGCGGCGCGGAATTCAAGCGGTGGTTCCGCAGCACAGCCGTTCACGATCAAGCAACCGAGAACCGAGAACCGAGAACCGAGAACCGAGAACCGAGAACCGAGAACCGAGTGGGCATGGCGAACACCTCGACAGTTCAAAGTAGTCTCGCCGACCACGCCCCGTCAATCACAGCGCGGCAGCACGTCAACCTCCCGAGCCCGAGCCCGATCGATCGATCGACCGACCTTGGCGCGGCGAGCGATGGCACGCAGCTGAGCTCCGGGTTGAGCCGGAGCTCAAGGCAACGTGACGCTCGCTTAGCGCGTGGGCTGGCGCGTGGAGCTGTCCCGCGATCTCGTCGGCCGCGGCGGCGCCCACGGCGCAGATCAGTGGTCAACGTCGGATCCGACACCGCGCCCGAGACCTTCAGCTTCGCCCACAACCTGTGGTTCGCCCAGGACGATCCCGGACAGTCGGATCCAGGCCTGCCGGTCGCCGAGGACGGCGGTGTGGTCGGCGTCGATCCGCAGCTCGCCGACGACGGATCGATCGCCGCAGGAAGCCCCGCCGCGGGCGCGGGCACACCCGTGGAGGGCGTAGGCGGCGACTACCGCGGACGGTGCTACGGCGATCCGCCGAGCATCGGCGCCTTCGAGGTCCGATGATCGCTGCGAGCCCGGAACGCCGCCGACCACCAGCCGCGAGGTCCGACGATCGCTGCGAGCCCGGCGCGAGCCGACCACCAGCAGCGCGACGCCGGTGATCAACGCCGCCACGCCCACGCTCACAGCCACCGCGCCGCCGGTGCGGGTGTCGAGGCGAAACCGACAGTCGCCTTCGGCATCAACGTTGTCACCCGAGCAGCGGTCGCGGTAGGGGCGGCCGTGGACGGCGATCAACGGCGCGCCGATGCCGACCATGCCGAGGCCGATGCCAACGGCCGCCCAGCCGCCGCGACGCAGCCCCGGCTTGGGTGGCAGGGGCGACAGCTCGAGCCGCAGGGCCTCGCGGGTTCCGGCGACCGCGTCAAACTGCAGCTCGAGGGGCGCGTAGCCCGGGAGCTTCGCGCCAACGCGGTGACGACCGGGCTCGACGGTGCGCTCGGTGGGAGCAGTGCCGATCGCCTTGCCGTCGAGGACCAGGGCGGCGCCATCGGGCGCGCTGTCGAAGCGGAACCGCGGCGACGCCTGGGCCAAGCTGGCGAGCTTCGCCGCGAGCACCGCCGCGCGATCGGCCAGCACGTCGCCGACCTCGGCCACGGCACACACCTCGCAGCTCGCCTCGGTCTCACTGACGATCGCGCCGGTGCGCAGATCGACGAGGGAAAGTCGCAGGGTGAAGTCGCGAGCGCGCACGGCCACCGAGGTGCGCGCGAGCCAGCGCGCCCCCGCCCCTGCGGCCTGGGCGCGCGCGCAAGCGTCGTCGCAGCCCGCGGCGACCTCGATGGCGAGCACCTCGCGGCCGTCGCGGCCCAGGCCCTCGCGCACGCGGACGGCCAGCTCCGCGCGCCACGAGGCCGGCAAGTCGCCGTCGAAGGCCAGGGGCAATGCCGCCACCGGTTCTGCGGGCACGGTGGGTCCCGCCGGCGCCGCGCGAGCGGTGACGGGCAGTGCCAGCAAGGCGGCCACGAGCGCGGCAATGAGCGGGCGGGCACCGGCGCGCGATCGCCCGGTGGCACCACCCTCGATGGCCTTCACGATGGCAATCATGGGGAATCGATGGCGCGACGCGGCCGGTCGGGCGGGGGCGGAGCCGGCTCTCCGTGGTGATGAGCGCGTACGTCGGCGCACGCCGATGCTACCATGCGATCGGGGTGACCACCGATTGCCCCGACGAGGACGCGATCGTCGCCTACGCCCAAGGTCACCTCGGTGACTCGGCGCGGGCCGAGATGGCCGCGCACGTAGACGGTTGTCCGATCTGCGTCGCCCTAGTCGCCGAGGCCGCGCGCGAAGACGGCACGCGCGACGAGGCCACGCGGCCCGACAGCGAGCCCCTGCCCACTCCCTCGGCACCACCCGATCCCGAGCACGGCGCCGCGGTCGGCCGCTACCTCGTGCTCGAGGCCGTGGGTCGCGGTGGGCTGGGGCGAGTGTTCGCCGCCTACGATCCCCAGCTCGACCGAAAGGTCGCGATCAAGCTGCTCGACGCGCGAGCCCACCGCGGCCTGACGCCAGCGCAGCTGCGCGGCCGCTTGTTGCGCGAGGCGCAGGCCCTGGCCAAGGTGCGTCACCCGAACGTGGTCGCGGTGCACGACGTCGGTGTGCTCGGCGATCCCGGCGATGCCCACCACGCGGTGTTCCTGACGATGGAGCTGGTCGACGGCGGCACGTTGCGCCAGTGGCTCGCCGAACAGCCGCGGTCGTGGCAGGAGATCCGCGACGTCTTCGTCGCCGCGGCCCGCGGCCTCGCGGCGGCCCACGACGCCAACGTGGTTCATCGCGACGTAAAGCCGGGCAACGTGTTGGTTGGCCGCGATGGGCGCGTGCAGGTCGCCGACTTCGGCCTGGCCCGCGCCCTCGATCTCGACGCGTCGTCCCTGCCGCCGTCGCCTTCCCCGTCGATGCCGCCGATCGTCACGATCGATGCCGGGTCGCTGACGGGCCCGACCGCGGGCACGCCGGCATACATGGCCCCCGAGCAGCACCGGGGCGAGCGGGTCGACGCTCGCTGCGATCAGTTCGGACTTTGCGTGGCGCTGTTCGAAGCGCTGTGGAGCACGCGTCCCTTCGTCGGCGACACCCCCGAAGCGGTGCGCGCCGCGGTGATCGCCGGCAAGATGGTCGATCCGCCGGCGCATGGTGTACCGGGATGGCTGCGCAAGGTCGTGCAGCGCGGCCTCGCCAGCGATCCCGCGGAGCGGTGGCCGTCGATGCAGGCCCTGGTCGCGGCGCTGCAGCTCGATCGGCCGCGACGCTTCAGTCGCGCAGTCGCGGGCGCGGCAGGCCTGGTGGCCGGCGGCGCGGCACTGTGGGCCCTGGTAATCGCGCCGGCCCTGGCCCCTGACGACGCCGAGACGGCCGCGGTCGAGCAACTCGTTGTCGAGGCCCGTGCCGCCGCGGCCAAGGCATGCTTCGCGCATCCGCCCTTCGACGCTGCCGAAGAGCCCACCGCCTACGCCAAGGTCCTCGCCCTCGAGGCAACGGGCGGCGCCGCGGCAGAGCTGGCCGACGAGCGCGCGGCGGCCCTGCGCGAGGAGTTCGCTGCGACGTTGGTCGGCCTCGGGGATCGCTACTGGGAGCTCGACGAGGGCCGACCCTTTGCCGCCGAGTATTACGCCGAGGCGCTGGTGTTCGATGACGCACACCCGCAGGCGCTGGCGCGGCTCGGGGTGTCCGTCGCTGCGATGGTCGCCCTGCGCGAGCGCGCGGCCGCCGGCGACTTCGCCGACGATGAGCTCGTCGCGGTGGCGCCCGCCCAGGCCCTGGCGACGGAGGATCCCGAGCTGCGCTCGCGTCGGCTCGAACAGACCTACGCCCACACGCCTGAGCCCCCCGCGGCGCTCACCGCCGCGCTGCAGGCCGTGCTCGACGATCCCGGACGCGACGCCGTGGCACGGGGGCGGGCACGCAAGGCCGCGATCGCCGTCGCGACCACGCGGCCCGAGGACAGCGTCGCGCCCAACGGCATCGACGACGCCGCGCGCGTGCCCGCGCCGCGCGAGGCCACACCGGCGCGCGCAGACCCTCCTGCGAAGGCCACCGCGGCCGCGCACGCCACCGAGGTGGCGGAGGTGGACGCGGCCAAGGCGACCGACCCCCAGCACGCCCGCGACGAGGCCAAGCGCGGCCACGCCGCGCTGCGCCGCGGCGATCTCGACGCCGCCGCCGAGGCCTTTCACCGTGCCCTCGCGGCCAATCGCAGCGACATCACTGCCCTCGCCGGCCTCGCCGAGGTGTCGTTCCAGCGCCGCAACTACGATGCCGCGGCGAGCTACCTCGAGCGCGCGATCGCGGTCGCGCCGCGCAACAGCACCCTGCGGATCGACCTCGGCGACGTCTACTTCAAGGTGCTGCGCTACAACGACGCGCGCACGCAGTACGAACGTGCGCGCGGCCTGGGCCATCGCGACGCCGCGGCCAAGCTGTCTCGCCTTGACGCCCGCCTGGGGGCTGCGCCATGAACGACGACGGGCTCGTCGCGGCATTCCTCGCCGGTTTGCCGCCTCACCTCCATCCGGATCCGGCGGAGCAGACGTCCCTGCGCCAGGCGTTGCACCAACTCGTGGCGCGCGCGCGCACGGCATGGCCAAACCTCGAGCTGGCGACCGCCGTGTTCGTGACTCACGTCGCTGCCCGCGTCGCCGACGAGCCAGCTCTGATGGATCAGCTGGCGCGCGCGGCCGCGGGCGACCTGTGGCTGGCCTGCGCGTGCTGCCGCGGCGACAGCCGAGCCATCGCCGCCTTCGAGCAGGCCTACGCACCGGAGATCCGCGGCGCCCTCCGGCGCTTGCGGGATCAACCCATGGGCACCGACGACTTCCTGCAGGTGCTGCGCCACCGACTGTTCGTGGGCGACGGCACCACCGGCCCGGCCATCGCGCGCTACTCGGGGCACGGCAACCTCGGGGCGTGGGTGCGCGTCACCGCGCTGCGCACCGCGCTCAACGCGACGCGCAACAAGCCACCGCCGGATCAGCCCGCAGCCGACGACGACATCTTCGAGTTCGAGCCGAGCCCTGACGACCCCGAGCTCGATCACCTCAAGCGGACCTACCGCGACGCCTTTCGCCAGGCGTTCCTCGAAACGGTGGCCGCCCTGCCGGCCTCCGACCGCACGTTGCTACGCCAGTCGGTGGTCCACGGGCTCACGGTGCGCGAGCTGGCGCGGATCCAAGGCGTGCACCACGCCACGGTCGCGCGAAGGGTCGCGGCTGCGCGCGAGCTGCTGGTCGTGGGCACGCGCGCGATCCTGGCCCAGCGGCTGGCCATCGGCCCGCGGGAGCTCGACAGCATCATGATGCTCATCCGCAGCCGACTCGACGTGAGCCTGGTGCGGGCGTTGACCCCCGACGCCGAATCCTGACCCGGCGCCCACCTGCTCGCCGTCAAACGAATTGAGGCTGTCCGGTCGTTTCGGTCACCGCCAGCCACAGCTCGTGATCGGGATCGATGCGTCGCTTCTCGGCGACGACGCGAGCGAGCGGCACGTTGGTGAACGTACCGTGCCAGCGCCCGACCATCATGTCGGTCTTGCCGGCCATCGCCGCGTGCACGGCCATCCGCGCGAGTTCGTCGCAGTAGATCGCATCCATCGCGTTGGCCGGCACGCCGCGAACCATGTAGCTCGGGTCAACGTACTTGAGGGTGACGGGAACATTACGATCGCGGAAGTAGGCGTTGATCCGCTGCTCGAAATGACGCCCGATGTCGAGGCTCACGTCGCTGAGCTTGAGGTTTCCCGATGGGTCGCGCGGGGACTGATCGCGCTCGACAAGCATCCGGCCACAGCCCTCGGCGACCACGACGACCGCGTGCCCGCGGTGGACAAGCCGCCATTCCAGGTATGCGAGCAGCCCACGTGGTCCGTCGAGCGTAAAGCGGACCTCCGGCACCAGGCAGGCGTTGACGTCGCGACTCGCGAGCGTCGCATGTGCTGCGATGAACCCGGCTTCGCGCCCCATCAGGCGGACCAGACCGATGCCCCCGAGCGCCGAGGACGCCTCGGTGTGCGCGGCGTCGATCGCACTGCGTGCCACCGATACTGCGGTATCAAAGCCAAACGTCTTGTCGACCCACGCGATGTCGTTGTCGATGGTCTTCGGCACACCGATGATCGCGAGGTCGAGCCCGCGTCGGGCGATTTCCTCGGCGATCGCGTGTGCCCCCCGCATCGAGCCATCGCCGCCGATCACGAACAGAATGTGAACCCCTTCGCGTACCAGCGTATCGACCATCGTGCCCACCTCTCGCTGGCCGCGCGAGGTTCCGAGCATCGTTCCGCCGCGCCCATGAATGTGCGCCACTGTGTCGGGCTCAAGGGGGACCACCGGGAGACCCGACGCCGGATCGAGCCCGGCGAACCCGTAGCGAAAGCCGAGGATCCGAGCCACCCCATACTTGTGGTGCAGCTGCAACACGAGGGATCGGATCACGTTGTTGATCCCCGGACACAACCCGCCGGCGGTAAGCAGGGCTGCCGTCGTCCGCCCCGGGTCGAAGAAGATGCGCGCCCGCGGGCCACCCCGCTCGAACGCTTGCCGCTCATCGATCCTGTCCCCCGCAGTGATCTCCGCCGTCACGAGCACGCGCCGGTCGTCGGCCACATAGTCGGGCACCTCATCACCGGCAGCGCTCGAGAGCCCCAGTGGCGAATCGATCGTGCATGGCCCGAGGGTTTTGGGCATCCAGTTCATGCGGCGGACGATACCGCGACCACCGGCGTTGCGGCAGCATCGCAACCACGCCACGAGCGACCGTTATTGGAGCGCGATCGCCAGGTCGTATTCGTTTTGCGCGCCCGCGTACCCGTGAACGCGCACGTAGAAGCTGCAGGGCGAACATCCTGGCTCGGTGATCATGCGCTCGTAGTGCTCGTTGCTCGCGGTGCCCTGGCCTTGTTCAGGCGTGCACGTGCTCGGGTTCTCTTCGCTGCACGGCGTGAGATCGACGCCGGCGGGATCATGGAAATGGAGATCGAGGTCGTCTTGCGGGCCGTCGTGGTTGAAGGTGGCGTCGACCACGACAGTCTCCCCGGTGTACAGTTCGATCTCGTACCAATCGTCATCGTCGGCGCAGATCATGCGATCGCTCACGGCATAGTTCCTGGGAAACACCGCGGCGATCGTCGCCTGATCGAGGTCGTCGTTGGGCTCGAGGTCGTCGTCGACGCACTGCGACATGCAGCTGTCGGGTGTGCTTTCGACGAGCATCTCGTAGGTCTCGTCGGCGTTGCCAAAGGCGTAGACGCGCAGGTAGTAGGTCCCTGGACCTACGCAGGCTTCGACCACTTCGCTCGAAGAGGCCGTCTCCGCCACATCCAACGGGTCGCCGGTCCCATCGTAAAGGCCGAGATTCACGTTGGTGTCAGCGCCAGCCTCCACCAGCGCGCCCACGGTGCTCTCCGCATCGACGACCAAGCGATACCAGTCGTCGTCGTCCTCGCACAGCACAAGCCCGGTATAGTGGTCGGGATCGAGCACCGGCTGAGCAGCCGCCTGGGCCAGCGCGTCGTTGTCCTCGCGATCGTCGTCGCGGCATCCCGGATCGGGCGGGTCGCACGTTCCTGAATCCGGGATGCACTGCTTGGCCAAGGTTCCGTCGACCGACTCTGCCGGGGTGCAAGTCGTCTCAGCGTCGCAATCCGCGTCGGTGTCGCAAGCGATCGCACAGTGTCCGGCGGCATCCGCACCGAGCGCGAGGCAGAGGTCGTCGGCGCCGCCGCACTGGCTGTCGGCGGAGCATGGCTCACACGGACCTGCGCCGCCCGTTCCGCCCGGATTCGTGACCTCCATGCGGAACGCTCCGCCCGCGGGCGCGTCGGTTAGGTGGTCGCAGTCACCCTCCGGATCATCGTTGTCGCCGGCACTTACGATGTACCAGATCGTCGCGCTAGCTCCCTCAGGTTCGCTGGCAACAGGGTTGGGAAGCGTCGCACGCCAGCTCCCAGCGCGCATGTCACCCGACACAAGGGTCATCTCCTGAACGTCGAGCGCGCCGAAGTCGATCGGCGTGGGCGGCTCCTGCGAGCCCGAGTAGAGCAGTGGCGCTTGCTTGAGCCCGACATCGTCGGAGATCTCGGCCGTGACCTCGATGTCGAGCACCGATGCCACATCGCTCGGTGTGTGGTCGATAACCGGCGCCTCGCCCGGGCAATCCGGCTTGCCCGTCTGACGCAGGACCACGAGGTAGTTCTTCTGCGTGGGCTCGTGCTCGCCGTCGGCGGCCGTGAGAATGAGCGCGTAGCGATCACTTTGGAGCTGGTCCTTGCTAGGACACCAGCTCCATGTGCCCTCGAGCCCACCTGTCTGATCGAGGCTGGCACCGGCGATCCCCGGGGGCGCCATCGCCAACGCCACCTCGGTGTCGTCCTCATCCTCCACCACCACCGGAACGTCCAAGCACGCGGACGAGGCGAGATCGAGCGTTGTTCCCGAGCCGAGTGGCTCGCGGAATACCGGCACTGCCCCCTCGCCCAAGGTCAACCGCACATCAATCGTTACCGTGACGGAATCGCTGTGGCGGCCATCGCTCACCAAGAAATCGAAACGCCACTCGCCAACGTCGGCGGACAGCGGCGTCCAGCGAAACACCGCCGTCCCATCTGGACGACGGGTGATCGAGGCCGCGTTCTCGATACCCTCGATCCCGGCGGCGAAATCGAACTCGAGGTCATCGCCGTCGGGATCGGACGCCCGCAGATCGATCACCAGCTCTTGGCCGACGGCGGCGACTTGGTCGGCCACGCCCTCGAGCGTCGGCGCTCGGCCACCATCGCGACAACCCCACAGCACGAGCGCGGCGATCACAAGGGCGGGCGGCAGGTGTGGCGGCCGGAGCATTCCCGTGGCCCAGGCTCGCCGGCGACGCGGCCATGCGCAAGCGATAACCCGCTCGGATCGGGGTCCATCGGCGAAACGCGAGGGCTTGCACCACGCCGGGGGCGGCGCCCACCGTCGCCGTTGCCCGCATGCGTGAGCCGGTTCACTGGACTTCGGCGTGGTCGAGGAAAAGGTCGTGATCGAGCACAGCCCGAGAGGCCCACAACTCCTCCGCAATCCTCGCCGCAAGCTCGGCGCAGTCCTCGGCCGAGCGGCCGTGCCCGGCACGATCGAAGCAGCCACCCGGCAGCGTGTCGCGGCCACGGGCGATCCACATGCGGTCGCCGGTGATCGCCGAACCGTCGGGAAGCGCGACCTCGCGCGCCCCGGCCTCCCCGTCCGCGAAGACCGAAGCGCCGACAAACGATTGCGGCGAGGCAACGCCGAGCACGTCAAGCACGGTCGGGCCGAGATCGAGCTGGCCGACGGTTTCCGTGCGTCGCCGACCGACGACGCCGGGGATCACGAGCAACGCCGGCACCCGATGTAGACGCAGAGGCACGGTCGGATCCCAATGGGGGATGCCGGCGAGCTCAAGCAGCGCTGGCGTCTCCGGCAGGCCGGTCACGTGATCGCCGTAGATCAGCACCACCGTGTCATCGGCGAGTTTGTGCGCCGCGAGGAGCGCGAAGAACTCGGCGAGCGCGCCGTCGAGGTGGCGTACACCCTGCAGGTAGTTGCCGAGCGGCGACCCCTCGAGCGCCCCAACGTCGAGCTCGGCCAACGCGGCGGGAAAGTCGGCATAGGGGTGGTGCAAGCCGAGGGTGATGAAGAAGGCAAAGAACGGCCGCGGCAGGCCGGCGAGGCGATCGGCCATGCGCGCGAGAAACTCGCGGTCGGCCAAGCCCCAACCGATCTGTTCGCCACCGCCGATCTCCTCGCGGAACATGGAGGTCGAGAACCCGTAGGCGCGGTGAACCACCGCGCGATTCCAGAATCCGCGCGCGTACGGGTGCGCCGACAATGTCGCGTACCCGGCGGCGGCCAGACGATGCGCGATGGTGTCGAACCGGTCGTCGGCGCGCAGGAACGCGAGCGCACCGGTCCGCAGGGGATGGTTTGACTGCAGCACGAGATACTCGGCGTCCGACGTGCGGCCCTGGGCGGTCTGGTCGACGACGTCGATGAAGAGCTCCGCCCCGGAGAGATCGCGCAGAAACGGCATCACCGGCTCACCGCCGATCTCGGCGTCGACCGCCCACGCCTGCAGCGCCTCGGCTTGAATCACCACCAGGTTCGCGCCGCGAGCGACACCGGCGTGGGAACTCGGTCGCGCCCGGGCAGCTGCGGCGCGCGTTGTACTTGCGGCAACTCGCCGAAGATCGGCGGTGCTCAACTTGTCTGAGCCCAGCCAGCGACGAATCGCGCGCAGGGCCTCGAAGAAGTGAGCGTTCCACAACCCGAAGCGACCCACGTTGTCGCGCTCGGAGAAGACGCGGGTGGCCGAGCCGCTCGCCGCCAGATCGCGAAGCCCGAGCCAGGTCGGCGTTGCGGCGACAAACATCCCCAGGACCACGGCCGTCCAGGCCCGGCTAGCTGCTCCGGGCGCGCGTCGTGGCGCGAGCGCGACGAGCCCAATCGCCGGGATCAACGGCATCATCATCAACCCGTACTCCGGCCGCCACAGTGAAAACACGGTTGCGTGTGCGTCACCGAGGTGGTGAACCGCGACCACAGCCGACAACGGGACGATCGACCCGAAGAAATCGATGTATCCGAGGTCGACCAGCGCAAGTGCGGTGGCGACCGCCAGTACGAGCGCGGCTGCGACGGCGCGCCACCGCACGGGCACCAGCAGGAGGGGCAATACGCACCAGGCGGCGGAGCTCACCGCGATCACGTGGGCACCGACCCAGGGTTCAATGCCTGCAAGGTCCGCAAACGTCTCCCCCAGCGCGACGAACACCAGCGCGGCGGTCACGGGAATCCACGCCTGGGCGACGAATGCGACCACCCTCGCACCCTTGTGCAAGCGAACGAGCGCAGCCAACCCGACGATCGCGATCGTGACGGCGACCGTCAGCGTGGCGCCGAACCAAGCGAGACGCACCGGCCTGCGCCCACCCGATACCGCTGGCGGGAACCACGTGACGTGCTCGCGCACCATTGCAAGCTCGAGTTCGGCGTCACCGACAAACCCGGGCGCGTGGATCCGAACGGCGAGCTCAACTGCGTCGCCAGGAGCGACGTCGTGGGGCAACTCGCTACGCATGCCCTCGATGCCAAGGTCGTTGCCATCCGCGTCGAGCCAGCGGACTGACACGCGATCGCCCGCGGCCGGCGACCACACATCACCGCCCACGTTGCGAACGCGCACGCGTGCCACGGAAGTGCGCGCCGCCCACAATCGTCGGCCGATGTCGTCGGACTCGATGGTCCAGGCAAACTGTGGCAGCCCGGCGTCGATGACATCGACATCCCGCATGCCGTCGACGTCCCCCTCGGCCGGGCCGAACCAACGTACTTGCTCCCGCACCGGCTGCCACCGGATCTGATAGCGACCGCCACGCTCGGGCAGCCTGACGGTCGCGAGCAGCTCGACCGTCTCCCCCGGCTCGACAACGTGCGGGAGCGATGTGCGGGCACCCTCGGACGGCGTCGGTTGCCCGAATTCGTCGAACACGCGGTAGGAGAACCGATCGCGGTCCGGCAACCACGGCTCGTCGCCTTCGTTGCGGACAACCCAGCGCGCCTTGAGGTCCTGCCCGGCAAAGCCCGCGCGCGGCAGTGGCTCGGCTGAGACCACGGACCAGGCCAGGTGATCGCGCTCCACCACGACTTGGCGGGTCGCCGCGCCGGTTTCAGGCGGGCCAAACCAGCGCAGGTTCTCGCGCAAGGGCTCAAATGCGAGCGTGTAGGTGCCCGGGGGCACGGCCAATTGCACGGCCGCGCGAACGTCGACGTGTTCGCCGGGATCGGTGTCTGACAACGGCGTCCGGACACCGTCGCGCACGAACTGGCGCCCGTCACCGTCGAAGAGGTGGTAGCTGAGCGCATCGCCAAGCTCGCCACGCCACGCGACGCAGCCGACATGGGTCAGCGTCAGCGGTATCTCCACGGTATCGCCGGCAGCACCGATAAGGGGTGCATCATCTTTGAGATCGATCGCCCAGCCCCACGTCGGCGCATCGCCGGTCACGTCCACGGCGATCCGAGCGCCCGCGGGCTCGGGAAACCACGATACGTGTTCGCGCACCATGGCCCACTGCAGCGTCCACGCACCGGGGGTCTCCGGAGCCTCGAGCCGGGCGCGTAGGCGTACGCGCTGACCGGGAAGAACCGGCCCCGCGACCGTTGTGCGTCGCCCTTCCTTGATCCGGACCTCTCCGGTCGCATCGCGCCAGTGGTAGGCGATGCGATCGCGCTGACCGTCCGACCAAATCGCCAGACCATCGTCGACCACCTCGAGCTCGACCCAGGTGCGCTCGCCGGGGCACATCCGCCTCGGGGTGTTCTCCTCGGCGATCGCGAACGCGAGGCCATCGTCCGCTCGCGCCGACCTGATCCACAGCGCGACCCAAGCGAACAGCGCGATCAGGTGCAGCCGACGCACGACCCCCCGTCGGCCGTTCTGCGCAACGTGCTCAGACACCGACCGGCGCGACGTCGTCGCCCATGTCGTCGTCCGCGTCGTGCTCGGAGTGCCAGCGCTTCATCTTGCGCTTGATCATCTCCTTTTTGACCATGCCCACCATGTCGACGAGGAGCCGCCCGGTGAGGTGATCATACTCGTGCTGCAGCGCACGCCCGAGAAGCCCGTCTCCCTCGATCTCAAAATACTGTCCGTGCTGATCCTGGGCCCGGACTTTCACCCACTTGGGCCGCTTCACCTCGACGAACACGCCGGGAAAACTCAGGCAGCCCTCTTCGCCGATCGAGACCCCGCGACCGCTCTCGACGATCTCTGGATTCACGAACACAACCGGCGCGTCGTCGCCACGGCCCGCCACTCGAGCCTCGATGAGAAACACCCTCTCGAAACGGCCCACCTGGATCGCGGCGATGCCTGCGCCTTCCAACGCGAACATCGTGTCGGTGAGATCGCGGACCAGCGTGGCGAGCGCGTCGTCGAAGGCCTCGACCGGACGGGTTTCTTCGCGCAGGCGCGGATCGGGATACTTGACGACGTCGAGCACGGCCATAGCGAGGGTTGATCTCCGAAAGCTGACGTAAGGGTAGCTCGGCGTTCGGCGCGATGCTACATGTCCCGCCCCGGGCATCGAGCCCTCGGATTGACCATGAGCAGTCTCACCGAACAGATCCGCGCAGCGCTCGCCTCCGTGAAG
Source organism: uncultured Myxococcales bacterium (assembly GCA_902826865.1). GTDB lineage: Bacteria > Myxococcota_A > Polyangia > Nannocystales > Nannocystaceae > Xiheibacterium. The sequence goes on along the minus strand of CADEGN010000030.1, from coordinate 8,514 downwards.
GATCCGGCCACCGGGAACACGCTGGTCGCGAGCGGACAGCTGGCAGAACTCCACGAGCAGGACCGCCGCGTGGAGCTCGTGCTCCACGCGATCTCGCCGGGTTATCCCCACGCCGCCGCGGTCGAGGCTGCCATCAAGTTGGCGCTCGCCGACCTCGATCTCGCCGCGATCGACGTCCGCTGGCAGCTTCGGGTCCCCCATAAGCCGGCGCGCGCGGACCTCAACCGCCTGCCCACCGTCAAGAACGTCATCGCGATTGCCGCCGGCAAGGGCGGGGTCGGCAAGAGCACCGTGAGCGTCAATGTGGCGATGGCGCTGCACCGATTGGGCGCCGCAGTTGGGATTCTGGACGCAGACATCTACGGGCCGAGCGTGCCAAAGATGCTCGGCGTCACCGAGCACGAAGCGACCACCGCAGAGGGTGGCGGGATCTCACCGGCACGGTATCGCGGCATCCCGGTGATGAGCGTCGAGTACTTCGTTGAGCCGGGCAAGGCGGTGATCTGGCGCGGTCCGATGATCCACAAGCTCCTCACGCAGTTCCTCGAGGACGTGCGTTGGGGCGAGCTCGACTATCTCATCGTCGACCTTCCTCCGGGCACCGGCGACGCGCAGCTCTCGCTGTGCCAGTTGATCCCGATCACGGGATCGATCATCGTGACGACCCCACAGGAAGTGGCGCTGATCGACGTGCGCAAGGCGATCAACATGTTTGAGAAACTCGAGGTCCCGGTGCTCGGGATCGCCGAGAACATGAGCCACTACCGATGCCCCGCGTGCGGCCACAGCGAGGATATTTTCGGCGCGGGCGGCGGCGAGCGGCTCGCGCGCGAGTTCGGCGTGGAACTGCTGCAGCGGATCCCGCTCGACCCGCGGATCGCGTACGGCGGTGAGGTCGGCCGGCCCATCGTCGAGGCCGACGCCGAAGGGCCGATCGCGACCGCGTTCATGGAGCTCGCTGCAAAGGCTGCGCTCGCCGCCAGCGTGCGCAGTGCCACCGGACCGAAGCGCAGCAGCCTGCTGCGAACCGTGCCGTGATCACGTCGTAGTCGACGCCACGCCGCCGGCGGAACTCTGGGCACCCGCGGCGGCGCAGAACGTTCGCTGTAACGAAGTTCGCCACGGCGCATCGGTGCGCCGTGATCAGACGAGGCTACATCTCCATCACTGAGACACTCCTTGTCACGGGCGTGTTGACCATCGCATGCACTCCACCGGGTGCCGGCACGACGGAGACGGGATCGTCACCCGATACCGATGGCACACCCGGGGAGTCCTCGGGAGCCGCGGGCAGCGATGGCGGAGCGGATGGGTCCGGTGGCGGCGGTCCTGGCGAAGGTGGCGGTCCAGCCGGCGACGGCCTTCCGTGTGATGTCGACGCGATCCTCGCGGCGAGCTGCCGCAGCTGCCACGGCGTCACTCCGCTCGGCAACATGATCAGCTTGCTGAGCCGCGCGGACTTGCTCGCGGATTCTCCTACCGTCCCGAACGCGACGATCGGCCAGCGTGCCGTATCGCGGATGCAGGACGCAACCACGCCGATGCCACCGGCGCCGGCGCTGCCCGTGGCCGAAAGCGACATCGCCGTCGTGGCGGATTGGGTCGCCGCCGGCATGCCCGCGGGCGACTGCACCACCGATCCGGCGCCGAGCCCGTTCGACGCCGAGTCGATGTGCACAAGCAACCGGATGTGGCAGGGCTGCGGCGAGAGCGATCGCATGAAGCCGGGGGAGGCCTGCATCGACTGCCACAACAACGGCGACAACAGTGGCGACTGCGAAGACGACAATGGCCCGTTCTTCTTGCTCGCTGGCACGGTGTATCCGACCGGCCACGAGCCCGACAGTTGCTACGGCTTTGCCGGCGCCGTGGTCGAGGTCACCGACGCGAGTCGTCAGACCCTGAAGCTTTCGACCAACGAGGCCGGAAACTTCTACCTCGAGGCCGAGGACGCGCCGCCGGGCTTTGCCGCGCCCTACTACGTGAAGGTCGTGTACGACGGCAAGGAGCTGGCGATGGCCACGGAAGTCACCGACGGCGATTGCAACACGTGCCACACGGCCGACGGCGATCAGGACGCGCCTGGTCGGATCGTTCTGCCCTGGCAATGACCCGCTCGGCGGATCGACCCCGGGCGCCGATCAGTTGAGCATCGTGCGGGGGAAGCGGCCGCTATCGTGGAGCTCCGCACAGATCGTCGCCGAGCACTCCAGCAACCAGCGCACGCGCTGGTCGGCGGTGGAGGCGTCGAGGCAGCGCTGTTGGATCTCAAGCAACGGAGAACGAGCCCGGCCCTCGACATTGCTAGGTACGCAGCCGAACGTGGGAATGATGGCCGCGATCGCGTACAGCATCACGCGCGTGTCGGGGATCGACAGCACCGAGTGAAGGAGTTGCTGATCGTCGCCCGCAAGCGAGCGTGAGATCCGCTCCAGCTGCGCCTTGAGGATCTCGAGCTGGCCGTCATCCTCCGGCTGCTCCTCGGGGAGCAACTCGACCTCGAGCTCACGGAACCTAGCCGCGCTGGGCAACTCATTCAGCACACGTACGCGTCGCACGCCCTCGAGGCGGATGAAACGGCGGCCATCGGGCAGCCGCTGATGCGAGAGCAGGCGACCGACGCCAAACACCGGCTCGATGCTTGGTCGGCCGTCGTAGCTCCGATCATATCCCGGCTGAAGGAGGGGGACACCGACATGGCCGCCACGCTCGAGCGCGTGATCGACGAGGTCGAGGTAGCGCGGCTCGAAGACGTTGAGCGGTAACACGATTCCCGGAAGCAGCACGACATTGGGCAACGGAAAGATCGGCAGCGCAGCGAGCACCTCCGCTTCCATGTCGACGTCATCAAACATTGCGCGTCCGGACCGCCCATAGACTAGTCGCAAAATCCGAGGGGTGCGAGCGGGGCCTGCGAAACATCCGTCGGCCGCCGCGCAGCTTCGAGCACGCGCGGCCGCGAACCGGACGCCCGACTCGCGACCACGCAGCTGGACCGTAGCAATTCATGGGCCGGCGAAGGCCGGGCCGGGTTTCCCTGGGCATCTTGCCCGCGGGACCGACCTTGCTCACTCTCTTCGGGAGACGCTGCCGTGGGGCGGCTTGCGGGATCGGCCCCGGCGCCGGGGTCGCTCACGGCGCACGCGGCATCAGTCGATCGCGGAGCTCGGCCCGTTCGTCGAACTCGCCGCGAAACGAAGCCGTGACCACCGCAGCCTCGTGACGATGGTCGGGGATCCGCAGGCACATGTGCTCCCCGACCATGATGCACGCGGCACCGCGCGCATCGAGGTGCTCCATCATCGCATCGACGACATCATTGCAGGCGCGTTCTTGCAACGTCAGCCGCCCGGTGAAACAGCGGACGAGCTCACCGATCCGTCCGAAGCCCACGAGCTTCGCCCGCGGCAGGTAGGCCACGGTGGCGCGACCGATGTAGGGCAGCAAATGGTGGGGACACATGCCGCAGAACGGCAATTCGCGGAGCACGACCATCTCGGTCGGCGCTTCGCCCAACACAGGATCACCGAGGATCTGTGCCGGATCCATCGTCTCGCCGACGAGAAACTGCTCGGTCCACAGCTTGGTCACGCGCTCGGCAGTGGTGGCGAAATCCTTGTGCTTCAGGTCAACGCCGGCCGCACGGAGGAGCTCGGTGACGGCCGCGCGCAGACCATCGAGATCGACCGGCCCATGCGACGCGGGGGCACCGCGACGCCGCGGCGGGTGGTCGCGGGCAACTCGACGGGCCTGGCGAGGTGCGGCGTGGGGCCGCGCTCGGCCGGCTCGTCCGCGCGTCATTGGGCGGCCTCGTCGTCGCCGTCGCCGCCGGCCTCGTCAAACAACCGCCCGGCTGCGATCTCGCGCGCACGCCAGACCAGTCGGAAGCTGCGGGGCAGCTCGGCCAGGGGCGGGAGCCGGTCGCACGCCTCGCAACTCGTTTGCACCGCACCACCATCGGTGCATTGCTGGCACACGGGCACGAGCGCGTGACTGCGGGCGAGGTCCTCTCGCAGCGCGGTCAGGGTGGCGATCTTGCGCTCGAGCCGCTCGACGTGGGCGACCAGAAGGTGGTCGAGCCGGCCGAGCGCCACCTGATCGGCGGCGCCCCGGTGGCGCACATCGAACAACTCGTTGATCTCGTCGAGGGCCCACCCCGCCTCACGCAGCACAATGATGAAGCGCAAGCGTTCGAGCTGCCCCGCCCCGAACATCCGGTGCCCCCCGCTGCTGCGCGTCGCGCTGAGCAGGCCCTCGCGCTCGTAGTGACGAACCGTGCGCGCGGTGCACCCGCTGCCGTCCATCATGTCCTTGAGCGTGAGTTGCCGGGTCATCATCGGCCCACCGACACCGTTGCCCAGCGCAGCAAGGGTGTCAATCACCCGCCCGCTGTCAGCTCCGTCGTCACGCTGCTAGTGTAAGGAGTCGATTCGCCGGTCTGCGCCGTGACACCGCCAACTCCGACCCATGCCCCCGTCGCCCTCGTGACCGGCGCCGCCATCCGGGTGGGGCGCGCGATCGCGGACGAGCTTGTGCGCGCCGGCTACCGGGTGTGGATCCACCACCACCGTTCGCGGGTCGAGGCGGATGGGCTCGTGGCCCAGCTCCGCGCCGATCATGGCCCGGCCGCCGTGGTCGACCGCATCGCCGCCGACCTCAGCGAGGGTGAAGCCCGCACGGCGCTCTGCCGCACCGTGCTCGATCCCGCGGGACCGGGGGCAGGTCGCGTCGATCTGCTGGTCAACAACGCCGCGTCGTTCGAACGCGGACCGTTTCTCGAGCGCGAGGACGCTGATCTCGCACGCGTGCTCCAGGTCAATCTGGTGGCGCCGCTGTCTCTGGTGCGTGGCTTGGCCGCGGGGCTCCGGCGCAGCGGTGGCAACGTCATCAACATCGTGGACGTCGCCGGACTTCACCCGCTGCGGAACTACCTCGACCACTGCGTCGCGAAGGCCGGACTCGAGATGGCGACCCGAGCCCTCGCGGTGGAGCTCGCACCCATTCGCGTGAACGCGGTCGCGCCCGGAACCGTGGCGTGGCCGACCGCTCCCGGCTACGAAGAAGGGAGCGCGGCCCGGGCAGCGATCGTCGAGCAGATCCCGCTCGGCCGGATCGGCGAGCCGCGCGACATCGCCGAGGCGGTGCTCTACCTGGCCCGCGCCCGCCACGTGAGCGGGCAGTGCTTGGTGGTCGACGGCGGGCGGATCGCGGCGGTTGCCGCGGAGCGCGGCGGACCGGACCCGTGAGCCCTCGCACGACGGTGCACGCTCGGCGAAGGGTGCTCCCGCACGGGTTCGCCAGGCTTTCGATGCCCCCCGGCCGACCGCGGGCGCCAGGGTTGACCAGCCCTGCGCCCTCTCCTATATGTGCCTGCCTTCGATGTCGACGCCCGAATCGCCCACGCCCACGCCCGCGGTACCGCCGGTCACCACCTCCGACAAGACCCAGTACGAGCCGGTCCAGGGCCGTCCGCTTGAGGTGAAAGTCGACGACCGCGGGGTTGAGCGGGCGATCCGCAAGCTGCGTCGACTGATGGAGAGAGAAGGCGTGATGCGGGAAATTAAGCGCCGTTGTCACTACGAATAGCCGAGCGTGAAGGGCAAGCGAAAGCTCCGCGAGGCCGAGCGTCGTCGCAAACGCCGCGAGCGCAAGAAGCTGCATATCGACTCGCGCGCCTGATCTCGGCGCAGTTCCGCGAGTTCCCGGAGTTCCGCGAGTTCGCGAGCTCCACGAAGTTCCGCGAAGTTCCGCGAGTTGAGTGGACCCGTCGCAACGCGCCTCGGCCGCGCGTCGATGATCCCCGAGCGTTGCGCCGCTGGTTCAAGATCGGCCTCGTTGCCAGCCTCGTGCTCGCCCACCACTTCGGTCATGGACCGATCGCGCGCGCGCTCCAGGGCTCCTCCGAGGGACCCGACCCAAGCGATGCCGCACTCGTGCTGCTCGACTGGAACCTCCACAACTTCCCCAATCCCGAGCAGGACCAGGCAGCGATGGAATCGATGATGACGTCGCTCAACCCCGACGTTATCGCGCTCCAGGAAATCGCCGACCGCGACGCGCTCGCGGCCCTGCTCCCCGAACACACGATCCTCGCCTCCGATCTAGCTGGATCGCACGGTCAACACGTCGGCGTCGCGTTCCCGCCCACCACCGAAGCGCTCGCCCCGCTGCTCGAGCACGACGCCGTGACCCTGGGCCGGCGTGTTCGTCCAGCCGTCTCCACCTATCTTCGCACGCGGCATGGCCTCGACTTCCACGTTGTGGTCGTCCACCTGAAAGCGACGCCCGCTGGCGCCACGCTCCGCCGACTGCAATGGGCAGCCCTGGCCGTCGTCATCGCCCGCGCCCGCTCAACCGGACCGGGCGCGGGTGACGAAGACATCGTTGTGATCGGCGACTTCAACACCACCGGAGCGCCGGACACGACCACGGCCGCGGAGCTGGCCGACCTCGACGCGACGATGGCGATGCTGGGTTTGCGCCGCGTCGCCGATCCGGCGGGGTGCTCGGCCTACTGGGACGGATCGCGTCGAGATGCCTGGCTTGAACCCACGCTGCTCGACTTAGCGTACGTGGGCGGCTTCCCTGGACATCGCATGCATGCCGGAGCAATCGGCGCCTGCGCGCGGCGACAGTGCCGACCGCTGCGCTCGACCGCGACCCATCCGGATCCCGACATCGCCACGTCGAGCGACCACTGTCCGCTGCTCGTTACATTCGCGCAGGCGTCGGGCTGACCTTCGACTTGCTCAGGCGCCGATTTTTCCGCACGCTCTTGTCGGCCATGGACGTCGCGTCACCGCATCCCGCCCGTTTCGCGCGCACCGCCGCCGTCACGCTCGCAGTGCTCGGCGTCGCGGTCTGCGTCGGGCTGCAGGTGCTGCATGTCCGCACCTACCTGGCACCGACGGCCGACAGCTTCTGTCGCACGGGCGCAAGCTTCGACTGCAACGCCGTGACGCTCTCGCGCTTCTCGGTGGTGCTCGGTGTGCCGCTGCCCGCCTGGGGTGCGCTGGGGTTCTACGCCATGGCCGTGGCGGCCTGGCGACGATCGAAGCTGCTCCTGTGGCTCGCAGCGATTGCGGCCGCCGCATCGATCGCGCTGTTCGTCGAAGAGGTCGCGGTTATCTCGGCGATCTGCATGCTGTGCGAGGCGGTGCACCTGCTCGCGTTGGTGCTGCTCGTGGTGGCGTGGCGCGGGCGTAGTGCCCTGCGCGACCCGAGTCGGCCCGACATCCTCGCCGCGGTGTTCGGCCCGGCCTTGGTTTGGATCGGCCTGCGCCTGTTTGTCTCCCCGTACTGGGTCGCCGTCCTGTGGATCAGCGGGGTCCCCTTCCCGCATGGCGTCGATGCCGACGGTTTTCCGTGGATCGGGGCCGAAAACCCGAAGGTGGTGGTGCACGAGTACACCGACTACGGCTGCCCGCATTGCGCGGTGGGGACCGGGCGGATGCGGCAGCTCTTGGCCCAGCACGTCGATGAGATCCGCATCGTCCGGCACCAGCAACCGCGCCTGCGCTGCCATGAGGGGGCGATGAGCGGGTGCATCGCGCTCCGTGTCGCCATCTGCGGCGGTGACCTCGGGAAGTTCTGGGAGATGGACAGCTGGCTGTTCGCCCACGGCCGACCAGGCAACGACGTCGAACTCGAACTCGCCGCCAGCGAGGTCGGTGTGGATCTCGCGGCGCTGCAGGCTTGCGTCAACGACGTGGCGACGCAACACCGCGCGGCCGCGTACGCGGCCGAGGCCCGTGCCGCTAAGATCTCGGGCACGCCGGGCTACATCATCGACGGGGAGCGCCTCGAGCCGAAGGACGTCGGCAGCGCGATCAACTCGCGTCTATGAGCCGCCCGCTGGGCGGTACGCGGCGACGACTACAGCTGGCGGATGCTTCGGATTCGTTCCAGGTCGTCCTCGCTAGGCGACCCGTACGAAGTCGAAAGGATGAGATCGGTGACCCCTGCCACCTTCCCCCTGGCACGTTCACCGCTCAAGCCCCGACAGGCGCGCACGCTTAGGCGTTCTAACTGGTCCAGCCAGGCGTCGTACCCACCCAAACCCACTCGGCCGTGTAGGACGTGCTCCGCGAAATCACCCAAGGCCGCATCGTGCCCATCGGCGGCAAGAAGCGCCAGGTCCTCGGCAATGATCAAGACGTCGTCCTGGAAGCACTCGTCCCGGGATCGCTTGGGTAGGTCGGGAAATGCCTCCTCGAGTTGGCGAGCAACACGCGACCCCCATCGTGCTTCGACGTCAGCGTCCGGGAGGACAACGCCGACCTCTTTCGCGGCGGCCCGGAAGAGTCCGGCCATCGCATCACTCGAAAGCTCCTGCGGATCGAGACCCGCGAGCTCGCGCAGCCGCGGTCCGTCTACACCGGCCACGAGCGCGTCTACGCCGCATTGCACCATCGCATGCCGCCATGGAAGTTCGCGCAGGCGCCGGTAGTAAGCGCCTTGGAATCCGAGCTGCAAGGACACGGTGCCATTCTAGGCTCGACCCGGGTTGCTGGA
>CADEGN010000029.1 GCA_902826865.1 uncultured Myxococcales bacterium | reverse complement strand
TCTTCGTCGGTGAAGAACTGGTCGCCCGCGCCCGTTGTCATCTCGCCACTGTCTTCGCCGGGGCCCATACCCCCACTCTCGCCAGCGCTCGTTTCGGGCATGCCCGCGCCGCCATCGGGGTCGGAAGACGAGTCACAAGCAACGAGCGAAGATACCGCTAAGCACGGAAGACAAAACCCAAACACAAGGGCGCTGGTGTGCACGGCAGTGATCGTTGAGGGCATGGCTGCGTCTCCGTAATGAGTCGGAACGGTCTCCGAGGGGCATCGGGTGCCTCAGAACGAATGGCATGTCCCGGCGGAACGACGCATTCGAAGCGTCCATCCGATCGGCGACGGATCGGCGTGCTCCGCTCCGAACCGTCATTCAGGGATAGCGGAGCGATCAATCGAACGCAAGGCAGAATGCAACGGGATCCTTCGATGACTCCGTCATGCGCATACACGCTGCGCACGGTGTGTGTGTCTTCGGTCCAGGCTAGAAGATCAGCTGTCGCGCGACACAGCGATCGGATGATCAGCTCGAGCTCTCGGCGATCGGATGATCAGCGCTGACTCTCGGTGATTGGATGATCAGCGCATCAACGCCGGCGACGATCCGATGGTCAGGGTGACCATGTACTCGATCTCGTACCTGCAGCAACGCAAGTGCCTGACGAATCGGCGCGCAGCCACGCGATTGCGGCTGGGCGCGCGACCGCGAGCGCTTTTTGAGCCGATCCGATGGCCGCGGAGCACGTGCGAGTGTTAGGCGGTTCTCAACCACTGGCCCCGCATAGCGGAACTGGATCGGGGCATGCCTGCGGAAGCGGATAGTCCGGGGGCGGCGGACAGTCGGCATCGAAGGCATGCAGCGTCGCGCTGGCGACCGAGCACGTTGCCGTCGGGTCGTCGTTCACACCCATCACCGAGGGTCCGCAGCAGAAGCCGCGCTCCAGATCCCACAGCGGGAAGCTCGTGGCCTCGCCTTCGATCCGCCAGACAATGTTTGCGCCGATGTCCTCACCAGTGCTGGCGGCGGACGCGGCCGGGCTACCATCCGGGATGTAGACGGCGCACTCGCCCGGGCCAATGCCCTGCGCGGCAGCGACGCTCGCGCAACGTGTGATCGCGCCCTCTTCGTCCTCGATGGGCTCCCCAGGCGGAAAATCGACGGTGGTGCCGTGGGCGATGCTGTCGCGGATTGACCAGTGCACCGCGCTGCTTAGCGCAAACGCGTCATCCCCCAGGTCCAACAGCAATCCGCGCTCAATATCCACCGAGCACCCGGTCACTTGGTTCACGCACAGCGCGTCCGCTGATTCGATGACGCGGATTCCATGGCCCTCACCATCGAGGATCGAGACCCCTGAGATCGTGGTCTCCAGCGGGCTCTCGAGGTACATCCCGGCGCTTCGGGCACCGACCACGAGCATGTCGCGAATGCTAACGCCGACCGTCGGCGAACCGCTGCCTGCAAACGTGGCGATCCCATAAACCGGCCCGCCGAAGGCGATGTTGCCAACGTGGCTGGCGTTCTGGCCGTAGCTGCCGATGGTGAATCCGTAGGTGAGCGGTCCGGCGGCGACGCAGTTTTCGTACCGCACATCGTTGTTGTTTCGGAACGCCGAGAATCCGCTGTCCCCGCCGTCGGGATTGCTACTGCAAAACGGCACGTCGGCTTGCGCCGGCGAGACACAGCCGGGCAGGTCTGCGTGCGTGCCTACCTCGGCGAAGCAGCGCCGGTAGGTGACGCGGTCGGAGTACCAGGTGTTAAACGCGGTGCGGTGAAACTGTCGCCCTTCGCACTCCTCAAAAAGCACGTCCGACGATTCGTACACGTCGTACAAGATCGAGTTGAAGTAGCGGTTGTTATACGCCGCGAGGATACGTCGGAGCGTGACGAACTGGCTCGACGCCACCGAAACAATGGTCGAGGCCACGCCGCCCCCGGTTGTCGACGCGTCGCCACCTAGAACGGTGAAGCCAAGCACCGTCCAATGCTGACACCCTTCAACGCGGATCCCATAGCTCGTTCCGTGCGTGAGGATCTGCGCCATCCGCTCGTGCTCGGCACGGACGAAGATGGGTGCCTCGGCCGTTCCGGTCGCGACGCCCTCGCCGCAGTTGATGCGGAGCGGTCCATGCACGTCGGTGCTGTAGATGCCGTCCCGCACGACCAGAGAATCACCGGGCGCAAGTGCGCTCACCGCCCGGCCAAAGGTGACCCAGGGCGTCGTGATGCTCCCGTCGCTGGTGTCGTCGCCGTCGGGCGCGACGTAGAAGCATCGGTCGTGATGGGCCGGGTTTGCGTCGTCGCAATCCGGCCCCAAGCATCCATCGCCGTCACCCCAGCCGTCCCCGTCCGCATCGATGCACGACATCGGCGTGCAGCCGCCGTCGGCGGTGCCGTCGTTGGCGGTGGCCGCGTCCGCGCCGGTGCTGGCAACGCCCTGCGTTGTGTCGGCGCTGACGGCCCCGTCCGCGCTCCCCACGAAGGTATCGGCGCCGTCGGCTGCTCCGCTCGATCCCGGGAGGTCCACGCATGCGCCCGCGATTTCCGGCGGCGCGAGCTTGCCGTAGCGTCGCGTGCTGTCGCAGGTTTCATCGGGAAAACTGCAGTATCCCGTCGGCTCACACACGCCTTGTACGTCGTCATCGACGCAGTTGCCATCCACACTGCAGCCGTACGCGGCGACTGGCGAACATCCGACCTCGCCGACAAGCCCAACCGCGAAGGTCGCCGCGGCCACCGCCGGAGGGCAAAACCGCATTTCATCAGAGTATCGAGTGTCACGATACGAAGCAACGCACACAATCGCTTGGGCGCTTTGCGTTCTCCACGCCCAATCGCCTGCGACGGCCGGCAATGACCGCAGCGGGCCTGGGATCTGTACGATTTCGACCGCTATGGGGTCGCAGGTCTACGACACGGAATCGGCTGCAGGCGAGAGCGCCGAGATGGCGCGGCGCCCGGCGAAAGGCCTCACTTTCGTCGGCCCCTTCTGCGCGCGGCGGAGTCGCGAATCAGAGGCAGTCTGTGCAGGAACAGGCCGGGCCGCACTGTACGTCGGGGTCGGTGCCGCTGCACTGAGTTGCGTGGCAGCCGTCGCTGCCGCAGTCGAGCACCGCGCCCAGGCACACGTCGGTGGAGATCGGGTCGCAGTCCATCGCGCACGTAGCGGTGAGGCTGCAGGAAACCGACGCGTCCGCGCACGCCGACGTGCCGCTGCATGTCACGGAGCAGGGAAAGTACTCGGGGCACGTGAGGGTTGCGGCTTCACACGCGGACGATCCATTGCAACGTAGCTCGCATCCCCAACCGGCCGGGCACGCGATATTGAGTCCGCTGCACGCGGACGTGTCGTCGCAGTCGAAGTAGCACGTGGTGCTGTCGCAGGAGTCGCACTGGGTGGGGCACTCACTCGCGGGGAATACAGCATCGGCGCCGCAAATCATGGCGCCGCACATCGAGATATCGAAGGTGCAGTCCGAGGCGCATGCGAGGGTGCCGGCGTCGTATCCGATCCCATCGCAGGTGGAGAAGATATCCGTGATCGGTCCGTCGCAGAGTTCGCCGATGTCGGTGACCGCGTTGCCGCAGTTCGTGCAACCGGACTCGTCGAAACCCAGGCAGTCGGCCGCGCACGCGAGCGTTCCGCCAAACCACCCCAGCTCCACGCATGAGCCCCCGTTCACCGAGCCGTCGCAGGTCTCAGGGGCTTCGACCAGGCCATTGCCGCAGTCGCTGCAGGTGGAGTCATCCGCAGTGCAGTCGGGGCGGCAGGTTGGGGTCCCGTTGTCATGGCCGAGCTCGATGCAAGTCACGACGACATCGTCGCCATCGCATGGCTCATCGCCCTGCGCCACGCCGTCGCCACAGATGGGCGGCGACTCCGTTGTGCTCCCACTGCTACTGGCGTCCGCACTTGGCCCACTCTCACCGCTTAGTCCGGTCGGATCACTGGTGCCTGAGTCGTGACCTTCGCTGGTCTCGCCGGCGGTCGTCCCCTCCGCGGGGACGCAGGTGCCGGCGAGTCCGTGCCCCGCGTGACTTCCGTACCGACGCAGGGAGGGGCAAGTGTCGTCAGCGAAGCTGCACCAGCCATTGGGCTCGCATCGTCCGAGCGCCTCCGTCCCGTGACACTCCGTATCCCGCGCGCACTGGAACACATCGCTACCTGCGCAGGCGAGCGGAACGAGGGCGAGCGCAAGGGCGCGGAGCATCGATCGACATAATGCCCGCCGAGCCGGCGCGTGTCATGGCGCGGATCTCAGAGGCAGTCGGGCTCGGAATTGCCCGGGCAGCCGTTGTTCGTGTCGCGGGGCAGACCCACGGTGCAGGCCGGCGCCGCGGCGAACTCGTTGCCGGCGGCCCACGCTGCCGCGGTCGCGGCCGGCGTCTCGTCGAGCCAACCGATGACGATCTGGGTATCGCCGCCGCATTCGGTGAACGTCACATTCGACAAGAACGGGCCCATCGGATCGGTGAGCAGCAAGATGCTCGCGTTGTTGTCGGCTGGCCCGCAACCCCAGCCCTGCGCGCCACTTTGTGCCCCGGCATGGGCGATGGTGACGTTGGACAACACGTTGCCCTGGGCCGGGCTGTAGCGGAAGTACAGCCCCATCCAGTCGCCGGGCGCCGGCGCGTCTGCACCCGAACGGAGGATGATCGGCGCGTCTGGTTCGCCCGCGGCCACGATCATGCCAGGGTGCTCATCGTCGAGGCCGACGAAGATGCCCGAGCCAGCACCCGTGTTGACGAACTCCAGCTCAGTGCCGGCTTCGATCGTTAACGTCGAGACGTCAACAGCGTCGGCAGTGCCCAGATACAGGGCGTCGTCGATGCGCAGCGGCACGCCGCGGGCGACGAACGTGTCGTCGTCCACGCTCGTGAACGTCTCCACCAGCACGACGTCGTCGGCGTTGTCGGTGAACTCGAGGTTGATGGGCAGGCTGTGCACCGCTCCCGCCTCGAGCTGGACCGGAAAGCCACCTTCGGCGGTTCCCGTGATGCGCAGGCCATCTGAGCCCGGCATGAACGCCGCGCGGCGGCGCAGATATACGCCATGGGTGGAGCTGTCGACGATGGACACGTCGTTCACGCGCACGTTCGGTGTCGTCGTGCCCTCCGGCGAGACCCCCCAGGCTTCGATCGTTGCGCCGGCGTTGGTGCTGCCGCCGCCGACGAAGTCGGTGGTCGTGGCGTCGAGCGTGCCGGTGGCGTCGACGATGAGGGACCCCCAGGCTGCGTTGGGATCTTGCCGCTCGAATCGCACCGCGCGGCGCAGCGGCTCGCCGGCGTCGTCGGTGATCACCTCGCCATTTGCCACGACGGCGCCCGGCGCCGGATCGTTGCCGATCGCGATACGCCCGTCGGAGGCCAGCTGGACCACGGTGCAGGGCTCGAGCGTGATCGTCGCGGTGAGGTAGGTCGTCGCCGCGATGCGATAGGGGCTACCCTCGGCGGTCCAGGTCACATCGGCGTCGATCGTGCCGGGCACGTCGGTGCCGGGGCCGTTGGGCGCCGCGCAGCCGTCGGTGGGAGCATCGCCCGTGGGATCTCCGTCGGTGGAGTCCGCGCCGTCGGCGGTGTCGTTGCCGCCCGATTCCGCGTCCGACGAAGTTGTGTCATCCGAGGTGTCGGCGCCCGCGTCGCCGTCGTCGATGACGCAGGCTGCGCTGAGGGCGACGAGGGCGAGGGCAAATCGAGCGTCGATGGTCATGCCCGTTGAGTGGGAGTGGCGGTCGACGGCCGTCACTCCGCGATTCGCGCACGGCGGATTGGTTCGGCGGCCGCCACGGGCCGCCATGGCGGGTCTCGCAACCCCGCCCGACGGCCCATGGCAGGCGCGTTTAGAAGACCAGGCTCATGCCTGCGCCGTGGGCGTTGTTCACGAACGCGGCCACGCCCCCGTATTCGAGATTGGTGCGGGGAGCCAGATCACGCTTCGTGATCCCCATGACTTCCATGCTCATGGTGCAGGCGATGAATCGCACGCCCTGCTCCTCGGCTGTGTTCATGAGTTCCGGTAGCGACATGATCTTGCGCTTCTTCATGATGCTTCCCAGCATCAGCTTGCCCGCGCCGCCGAAGTTCATCTGGCCAAGGCTCTGGCGCGCGGGGCCCTTGGGCATCATCATCTTCATCATCCGCTGCATCCAGCTGACCGGCTCTTTTGGCATCTGCTTGTTGGGGTGGTCCCCGCGCAGGAGATTCAATCCCCAGAACGTGAAGAAGACCACGACTTGTTTGCCTTGGCTCGCTGCTCCGACCGCGACGAGCAACGCGGCGAGTAGAGCTTCGTGATCATTGTGCAAGACGAGCAGGGTGCAATCGGGTGAACCCGTCGCCTTGTCCTCACGCTTTGCCAACGCGGTCGTGGTAACGACCGAGGCGGACGGTCCGCTAGCGACACGTATCTCGGCGCGGGTGGTGTTGCCAGTGTCGAGCCGCACGAATTCGTGGCCGCGCGCGGCACACCACGAAACCAAGTGGGCGGCCGTGTTCGGGTCGTCTGCGACGAGTCGCAGCATGCCGCCGACGCCGAGTTTTTTCGCCCCGCCGTCGAGCACCGTCTCCCAGATTTCGGTGGGCAGCGCCCGGAGGTCGACCACTGGGCTGCCTGCGGCCCACTCGAAGCTGACACCTTGTGCTCGCTCGGCGGACCCGGCGTCTGAGCTGGGCGCCCGTGGAGCCGCGTCGCTCGTCTCCGAGTCGCTGCTGCGCGTTCGGATCCTCGCTCTGTGGCCGCCATCGGTGGCTGGACCGAGTTCGATCAAGGTCGCGCCTGCGCTCCGACACCAACTGCGCAGATCGAGGGGAAAGGCGTCGTCGTCCGCTGAGATCGTAATTTCCGTGCCTGGTCGAGCGGCCCGAGCTGCCCGCGAGATGGCGAGAATCGGCTCGGGGCATCGCGTTCCGCGGCAGTCGAGCTCGGTGGTCTCGGAGGCGGGTACCACCGGCGTCACGTCGGCGAGGGCGATGTTCTCGTCGGGGCGACGCGCTGGCTGTGCCTTGCCGGGCACGCGGATCAAGGCACGTTGTTCGTTGCCCTCGTCGTCGATGCGAATGACTTCCGCCTTGGTGCTGCGGCACCAACTCCTGAGATCGAGGGAAAACGCCGGATCGTCGGCGCGGATCTCCAAGAGTCCACCCGAATCCGCCATCGTTCTCGCGCGCTTGGAGAGGGCGAGAATCGGGGCCGGGCAACGTTGCCCACGACAGTCGAGCACTTCCGCAGAACCGTTGACGGTCATTGCTGTTCCTCCAAGGCGGCGAGTTGACGCCGAAGCGACATGAGCTGATCAAACACCGGGTAATAGGCTAGCTCCAATTCGGACAGAACGGACTCAGCCGCATTGCAATCCTCGTCGAGGATGCAGTTGCGCACACGAGCGACCAGCTGAACGAGTTCCTGAGCTCCCACATGGTGGCACCGCGAGCTGAGGGAGCGGCACAAGGCGTCGACGTAGGCCCCGTCGCCGCCGGTGACCGCGGTACCGAGGGCGATGCACCACTCGGGAAATCCGCCGATGAACTGTTCGATGTCGGCGAGCGCGGCGACCGGATCGCGTCGGGCCAAGGCTAGGAGCGGATACGCAGCATTCGCTGCCACGGCGTGGGCAGCTTCTTCGACCGGCCGCGCATGGGCGGCCGTGACGCCCTGGATGACTCGGGTAAATGCAGGGATCTGCGCCGGCAACACCAGCGTGGCGTGCGCCCCTTCGATCGCTCGCTCGATCGCCGACATGCTCGAAGCAACCACCACGACGGGAACCGTCGGGCTCGCCTGGGTGAGGCGGGCGACGACGTGGTTGAGATTTGCGTCGAGTGTGGCGCTGATGACGGTGACGTCGAAGGCCGGCGTTGAACGCTGTGAAAGCGGCTCGGCCGTCGCAAACTCAGTAACCGCGCATCCGAGGCCGTCAAGCAAGTGATGTACGAGGCGCGCAGTGACTGGGTTGTCGTCGACCAGTGCCACGCGGACGGGCTGTGCACGCGCTGGTTCGGCGACGTCGGCGCGCGGTGTGACCACCTCACACTCGTCCCAGATTCGCACCAACTTCGATGCTGTCGGCCGACTGGACGGGTTCGCCGCCAACATTTGCTCGACGATGGCGGCGAAGCGCGGATCCAAACCAGGATTGCGCTCGATGCACGTGGAGGCGAGCGGCTGTTCGGCATGTGGTCGACAGGGGCGCCCTGTCGCAGCCCACCAGAGCACAGCTCCGAGTGCGAACACGTCCGACCCGCGCCGGAATTGTCCGCTCCGGGCTTCGGGGGCGAGGTAGGGGAGATCACGAACGGTGGGTTTTCCGGAGGGGTCCCGGCACAGCTTCGAGATGGGCACGTAGGCGAGCCGAACCCTGCGGTGACCAGCGTCACCTTTCTCCCACTGAACATGTTCGGGTCTCAGGTGGCCGTGCGTGATGCCGCGCTCGTGCAGCGCCTCAAGAGCCACACTGAGTTGCCGCGCAAGCAGCAGTACGTCGGAGTTGCCGAGCGGGACCGCCCTCTCCAGCAGCACGAGATCGAGGGTCGGAGCCGCGCGGTATTCCATCACCACGATGGGGTTGAGATCGAGATCGACGCCGGTGCCGTAGATTTCGAGCAGCGTCGGGTGGCATAGCGACGCCAGCACTCGTGCTTCCACCGACAATCGTCGACGTAGCGCCTCGGCGCGATTTAGATCGGAGGTGCGGTTGTGCCCAATACAGATGACGCATGGGCGCTCGCGGCGGCGGTCGATTCCGAGAAAGAACGTCGCATACGAGCGCACGTCGAGGCGCTCGAGTACGCGAAAGTCGTCGAGGACAACATCACCTGCGGCAATGCGCAGACGTGTGTACAACGCGTCACCGCCAAGATGTTCTGCGGTCTCACCGACGTGCACGGCAGACGGTATGGAACGGAATGAGCGTGATTGCACGCAGTTTTTTTCTGACAACGAACCATCAAGATCTTGTGGCAATCGTTGGCGCCGCCCCTTACTGTTCCAAACGCCTCTTCGCGATCGGGGACAATTTGGGCCGCCACGTTCCAACTAGCACTCGCCCTCAGGGGGCTCGTCGGCGCCTCAGCACCGGTGAGCTGTTCGCGATTGGTGGATCAGAAACCTCGTTCACGATCACCGAATCGAAACACGAGCTCGTGGTCGCTGGGCTGACCGTCGCGCTCGTGAGCTCCGAATTCTCTAAGCTCAGCCCGATGCGTTCCACGTCCGCGATCGGAATGCCAGTCGTTGAGACGCTCGCCGGAGTTGCATCCCAGCAACCTTCCGGCCTCCTCGCGCTCGAGAGCTCCGACGGGTCATGGGGTGCGGCGTTCGACATCTCGTCGGGCCGCATCGCCGCGGCGCAGAGCGTGGGTGAGCTCGGTCAACTCGAACAGTGGGGGGCGGCGGTACACCACCGGCTCGCTAACCGCTTCGGCCGCTCGGCCGGCACGCCGTTGTGGGTCGAGCTCGCCCACGAATTCGTCTGGATCACAGCGCTCGAAAGCCTCGGCCGCGCCGCAGCAGTGGGCACGCAGATGACCTTCATCCGCGGCGAAGTCGACTGGATCGGTTCGAGGCTGCCACCCGCGCGAGCGGTGAAGCTCTCGCACGTCTTGCTGGAGCACGCGCGCCAAGTAGACGACCTACCGTCGCTTGAACGTCGCGTCGGCCCGGAGACTACGCTGGTCATTCCGCTCCGACGACCCACCGAACCGCTCGTGCTCCCGCGCAAGGCGCAAAGCGGCGACGACTGGGCGGCGCTTGGCAACGACAGCGAGGAGGAACTGGCGGGTTGGCGCGATGCCTGCGCGATTTGGGAGATCTGCGATCGAGAGTCGACGGTCGCTGACATCGTCGATCGATCGATGCTGGGTAGGTTTCGCGCGATGCGGGCCCTCGCAATTCTCATGAACGGAGGATTCGTGGAGGGTGGACCGACGCGCGCGATTGGGTCCCGCACGTCGGCGGCGAGGGGCGCGGCGCCCGTCGAGTATCCAGGGCAAGCAGCGAAGCCCGCGGCGGTTGATTTCAGCGGCACTCACCTCGACGAACGTGTCCTCGCGGCGCTGGCAGCACATCCTGAGTTGGCGCAGCAGACGATCGAGGAGTTCATCGGCGCGTTTCCCAACTGGCTCGTCGAGCTCGACGCAGCGCTTACGGATGACAAGCAAGAAGACGTGCGGCGTGTGTGCCAGCTAATCCGCACCGCGGCCGATGCTGTTGGTGGGAGCATGATGGTCTCCTATGCGGACCTCATGCTCCGGCTGGTTAAGGACGGGCACCGCAACATCGCACGGGCGCTCATCGGCGACCTCGAGGCCGAGTACGGCGAGTTGTTCCGGGCGCTGATGGCGTTTCACAGCCGGATGTAGTATTCTCCGCGACACGAGTCATCGGCCGGCTGTCGCGCGGCGCTCCATCAAAGCACGCGACAGTTCGGCTGCCATGCAGCAATGCTAGGACGATCGCTGCCTTTCGTTGTCCCCACGATGTCGACGGCTCTCACGCGCGGGCGTACGGGGCGGCGCGATGGGCACGGCATGCGCGTCCTAGGCTTGATCATGATCGCTGCGGCGGTTGGCTGTGGGGGCGACGGTTCGCAGGAAGTCGCGTCGGAGGGGATAACTGGCAGCGCCGGTGGGTCGGCAGACTCGGGCTCGACGGCGAGCTCGGGCTCCGCCAAGACCACGGACAGCAGCGCCGGCGACGGCACCAAAGGGCCGATTTTCGACGTCGCACCGAATATCGATCTCGGCGGCGAGCCGCCGATTGAACTCACCTGCGCCAACATCGTCGATTACCCGGCGACCGGCGTGGGCTGTGAGTTCTACGGCGCTGACTTGCCGATTCTCCAGAACAGCGGTTGGCCCTACGGCATCGGCGTTGGAAACCCGGGGCAGGTCGCGGCGACGGTCGTGATCGAAGACATGCGAGGCCCCGGTGGGGCGCTCCGAGAGATCACGACGGTCATGCTGGCGGCCGGCGAAAGTACCCTTGTATCGGTCAACGGGACGGGCGGTGTGTTGGATGAACAAGACCATGTCGTGGTCCCCGGTGCCAACGCCATGGCCGCCTTCCACGTCCGCTCGGACGTCCCGATCACCGCCATGCAGATCAACCCTGTGGGTGGCGGTCCGTCCCACGTTTCGGAGGCGAGCCTGCTCTTGCCCGTGAACTCGCTTGGGACCTCATACTTCGCGATCGGCTACCAGCCGATTTCTCTGAGTACGGGCAATGGCTACGTGGCGGTCGTCGGAACCGAGGATGGCACGACGATCACGACAACCGGTGGGACGGCCACCATCGATGCCTATGACGTGCAGGTGTTCGCAACCGAGGACCCGACCGGCTTCTTCGTCGGTTCGGACGCACCAGTGGCGGTGTTTAGCGGCAGCCGGTGTTCAAACATCCCCGAGGGCGTCGTCGCCTGCGATCATTTGCAGGAGCAGGTGATGCCGGCCTCGGCTTGGGGGACGAAGTACGTCGGCGCGCGTCATCCTGCGCGCATTACGACCAGCAATAATAGTCCCGAACCTGTGTTCTGGCGCGTAGTCGCAGGCGTGGACGACACGACGATCGCATTGAATCCGCCGGTGGCGGGGGCAGAGATCGTATTGTCGACCGCTGGCAGCTACTTTGAGTTTTCGACGGCGGAGTCGTTCTTGGCCGAGGGGGATCACCCGTTCATGCTCGTGCAATACATGAGCAGCTGCCGCAACGTCGTGCCCGCGCCCCTCAATCCCGACAGTCCCTGCGACGAACCGCAGACCGGCGACCCATCCATGATTCAGATGCCGCCCGTGGATCAGTGGATCGGTGCGTTGCCCTTCTTAACCGACACGTCGTATCCGCGCGACTTCGCGGTGTTCATCCGCGAGAAGGGTACGACCGTGGATCTCGCGTGCCTCGGGGTGGTCCCCGACGACCACTTCACGGCGATTCCCGGGACGATGTACGAGGTGGGCTCGGTCGATCTCGACGCGTTTGGGGGCGGCGAGGGGGCGTGTGTCGACGGTGCCCAGTACGTGAGCGCGAGCGCGCCGATCGGTGTGCTCGTTGGCGGTGTCGACTGGGCGACCAGCTATGGCTACCCCGGTGGCCTCTCGTTCACGGGGCTCTGGGACCCGCCGACAGTGCCTCCGGGCTGACGAGCGCTCGTCGCTGCGACAACCGAGATGTCGGGTGTTGCTCGCGGGCCGCACCTTCACGGTTCATGGCTGTCCGCGCGGGACCCAGACATCTGCGCCGTCGATCCGCTGCGCACGCTCTGTGCTATGCGGCCAAACATAGACCCACGCCGAAATCTCGCGATCGAGCAGCGGCGTCACGACGCGGACGAATGCGCCGTTATCGTCGCTGCCGACGCCCTCATAGCGATCGAGCGCTGCCCAGGCGCGGATGTCGACGATCCACCAGAGCTCGCCGAGCACCACGCTATCGCCGCGGAGCACGAGACCCGGATATGCCCCGAGGTCCCAAAGCTCCCCGTGAACGCGCGCGGTGCCCTCGCAGCGGCCGCATGCCGCGAGCACCGCGTGCATGGGATGGGTCGAACCCGTTCGCAGGGTTCCGTACACGAACAATCGCTGGCCTGGGTCAGACATCGCGCCGCGCGTTGCAGATGGCCGTGCGTCCGCGTTTGCGCGGTCACCCGGCGTCGCTCATCGAGATGACATCGAAGCAGGTCGCACTCTTGACGCAAGGCCCCTCGAGGTCGGTCATCTCGGCGGTTTCGGGGGTCCACTCGATCACGGTCCCCGCAGGTACGAAGGTGGGCACCATCGTGCGTAGCGCCGGATCGAGGCCGTCGGCCTCCAGCTCGTCGAATAACTCGAACGGGATCGGCCGGATCTTCATGCGTACGCTGACCCGATCGATGGGGCCATCGACGTGCCAGATCCGCTCGTCCCATGTGGCCTTGTCATACTTGGCGCCGGCCTCTTTCGCGACCACGAGGAGGTTGCTTTCGTAGTCCGCGACCTCCCAAAATAGCGACGTGCGATCGCCAGCGGCATCGTAGGTGATGTCGCGGAACAACCACAGCGTGGGATCCTCGGCAGCGGCCGCATCGATGGACGATTGATCGTCGACGACTCCCGAAGCCAGCGCGATCTGATCGCCGGAGAAGGCCTGGAGCTCGACCCAAGCCCGACGATCCTGAGTTGCGCCGCTCGGCCAAAAGTGACCCGAGGCCTCGTTGTGCAGCCACACGACGATGTCCGTGCCGTCGCCCCCATTTTCGGGCGGGCGCACGCACAGGCCCACGCAAACGCTCGGCGCCAAGAGGTCGTCGATGGCGGCGCGCTGCTCCTCACGCAGGGCGGGGCCGAGCTCGGCATCGGGGAAGTCGGTGAGACTGAGGTCGATACCCGGAAAGCCGTGGTCATAAAGGCGCCGCGTTGGCACCCCGTCGTAGTCGGCGATCGGCGAGGTCTTGCCGTACATATGGCACGTGCTGCACGTATTGCCGTAAAGCGCTTTGAGCTGCGGATTGTCCGGGTCCGGATCGGAGTAGAACGAGTCGCGCCACTCCGCGAACGTCCGCTCGAGGTGAACGTCGTTACCGTTCACGATGTCGTGGCACGATCCGCACGCGGCCGACGACTTGAGTGTCTGCGCGTCGACAAGATCGGAGTACTCAGCGAGGTGGAACTCATTGGCGATGGGGTCGGAGACCTCGGCCCGCATGATCCCGTCCATCGCCAGCGTGATCGGGTTGTTGTGCATTCCGTCGACGGTGGCCATGTTGTGGCAGAAGTAGCAGGTGACGCCCTTGTAGGCCGGCGGCAACTCGTCGAGGTTGAGGCCATCGGTGGTCTTGCCCAGGGCGACCGCGACCGGAGCATGGCAGCGCACGCAGAAGTCTCCGAGCGCTCCGCCGGTCTCACGCTGGCCGCGGGCGTTCATGGCGAGAAAGACCGGGTCCTCGGCCGCGTACGCGTGCATGCTGCCGAGCCACTGGCGATGGTGCTCGGGATGGCACTCCTTGCAGTTGTCGGGATCGAGGAGCTCCTCGCGGAAGCCGCCCGGGTCTGGGCCTGCTTCACAGGCAGCGAGCGTCAGGGCAGCGAGCACCGATTGCCGGATCATCGGATCGCCCCCATGGCGATCCACTGGATCACGCTGCATTGCTCGGTCGCCATCAACGGCGCGCCCGGGGGCATCTGTTGGTTCGGATCCTCGAGCTGCAGGCGCACGACGAGCATGCTACAGCCCGGGTCGCCGGGGAGCACGTAGGCTGGGTCCGGATCGTCGGCGAGCAGGAGCTCGTACGCTGTCTGCCGGTCTTCGAAGTGTAAGCCGGCCCGTGCCGCACCGGCGGCGGCGGCGCTAGCGTGGCAAGACGTGTTGCCCGTCGAACAGTCCGGGCGGAGCGTGTTGTCGAAGATGTTGTCGAAGGTCGGGGCGAAGAGGGGTGCGCAGGATTGCGGGCTCACTTCGACACATTGCGGGATCTCGCTCCCGCCGCCGTCGTCGGGATGACAGGCGAACAGCCCCGCGGTGGCGAGCACGCGGATGCGGCGTCTCAATCGATGGTTGGGGACCCCGAAGGGACGGGTCGGCATTGCTGCGCGGAGCTTAGCGCAAACCACCCGCGCCGTTGCCTGCCCTGCTTGCGGTGTGCCATGCTGCGTGGGTCGTGTGTCGTCTTGCAGCGGCGCTCTGTTTGGTCGTACCACTACTGCTTGGGGTGGGGCATGCGCACGCGGCCAACAGCAGCAAACCGCGGGCGGCCGTCCTGTGGAGCAGCTCCGCGTGCGTACAGGTCGTCGACCGCAGCAAGACCCCGTCGTTGCAGCTCGACTACGGCGTGTCGCAGGAAGAGCTCGTGGACGGCGCCATGCGCACCCCCGATGAGGTGGACGATAGCCGGACCCTGCAGTTTTTCGCGTTTCGCAGCCAGCGCTACGAGCACGCCCCGCCGGGCTGGATCACCCAGGCAGACATCGACCGCGCGGCGATGAAGGATCCGATGGTTCATCCGGCCGATATCGATCCGCTGGAAATCCTTGCGGGCGGCCCCGTGTTCGGCGCCGACGAATGGGTGCGGATCACCGCGGATGATGCCCGCGTTCCGATCAACAACGCGCAGGCCGCGATGGGGATTAGCTGGGACTTGCGCGACGTTCCGCCCGGATCGTGGATGGTGTGGGGCTACACGTGGGAGCCGATCGGAAATCTGTGGTCGCCACGCTGGGGGGCGGTGAAGATCGTCGAGGGTGCCGCCCTGGCTGCCGACGCGGGACCGGTGATCATGCTTCTGCCAAACGAGCAGATCGTCGCCGCCGGCGAACCCTACGTGCCCAAGGGTTGTGTGGACGCGCCGACCGGCTCGACTCTCACAATCGAGTGGGGCCAAGTGTTGGGGACCGTCGAACCCGAGTGGGAGCCGTTGGTGCGCGACGTGCCGGTGGAAAACGGCGAGATCGACATAGCAGTCGAGTTCCCCGCGGAAGCCGCGATGCACAACGTGCATCTACGAGCGACCGTTGTCGACCCCAGCGGCAAGAGCTACACCGCGTTCACGTCGAAGCAACTGTCGGTGATGCCGGGCGAGGACGACGGTGGCGGTGGCGGCTGCCGTGTCGCGGCTCGGCAATCGCAGCTGATCTGGCTGCTTGCCCTTGGGATGTTGCCCCGGCGGCGGCGGCCGGTGAATCGCAAGACTCGCGTGTTGCGCGGTCTTGCGGGCAGCTGTTAGCCTCGCCGCATCGTTGGCCGTCATGCGACGAACTGAACCGTTCTCTTTGCTCGCCGCGATCGTGGGCGTGGGTTGCCCCGCGGCCGATGATTCCGATGCCGCCACCGATTCCGCCACCGAGGCCGGCGATGTTTCAACCGGTGCGACGGCCGGCGACGATGGGACGCCGCCGTCCACGGGCATGCTCCAGTGTCCGGCCGGTGAGTCGTGCACCGTCGTCATTGCGGCCCAGGCGTTGGACGATCGGATCGACGTGTTCGTTGCCCGCGGCCCGGGTCCGACCTTTCGCGGATCGATCGCGATGGACTTCAAGCCCAACCCGATGGGCGACAACTCGGGCGACAACCTCGACGAACCGTTCGGTGTCGTGCTCGACGGCCGTGGATTGCACACCTTGGTGGGCCACTACCCGATGCGCGACGCCGGTTCGCTGCTTACTTTGCCGCACGAGTTCTTCGCCGCGTTGGAACCCGGCACCCGCGCGCCGACCAGCGCGATCTTCGATGGCAATGCGTTTACCGGTGGCGCCGTGTACACGCCGCTGATGGAGCAGGAACCGATCTTCGTCGCGCGTCACGCGAGCGGGCGGCTGCTCGTCGGTGCCTTCGCCAATGATCTGTTCGCCGCGGAGTCGGCGTGGACCACACCCGGGGTGCTTCTCGTGATCGATCCCGCGGATCCGACGAACTTTGGTGTGCGTTCGCTGGCGAGCGTAGGGCAGGGCAGCTGCACGGGGGCTTGGGGCGTCGTGTGGTTGGACGACGGCGACACCGTGGCTCTCAGCTGCGACGGGGACGAGGGCGTTGCGGTGCTCGACGTATCCGGCGTGGGGAGTGGGACACCGGCCGAGGCGGCGGCCGCTGTCGATGGCTGCGTCGCGGACATCCCGTTTGTCGACAAACGCACCCGCTACGTCGCGCCGGACGGCGCGGGAGGCTTCCTGGTCGCCGAGGGCACCCCGGTGTTTTCGCCCGACGACGGTCGGCTTTGGCGGTTCGATGGCGAGTGCGCGCAGAAGGGCGATTTCGGCGCGTTTCCCGGGAACTTGTTCGAGATCCGCGAGATCGTCGCGACGACCCACGAGGGTTCCCCGCGTTGGTTCATGCCTTCGGGGCGATCACCGGCGCGGGGAATCCACGTGGTCCGCGACGGGGCGACGGGCCCGGAGATCTGCGCTGTGCTCGATGACCTCGACATGTGGTGGACGACCAACGGCGGTGCCGAGGCTCACCCCTACGCGCTCGCGCTCGATCGCGCCGGGCGGGGAATGACGATCGGTGCCGGCCCACCCGAGGCATCGGACGACATGCCTGCCGACGGTCGAGTGCTATGGCTCGAGCTCGATGACAGCGTCGACCCTTGCACGGGTTCGCCGGTGACATCGATGGTGGACCTAGCCGATGCGGCGCCCGCCGTCGACCCTGCGGATCCTGGCACATGGCGACGCGGCGCCAACGTGGTGCTCATCCACGAGTACCCGTAATCGGTCGTGCTAGTCGTCCCGCAGGATTCGAACCGCGTCGACGGCGGGCCCAACGGACCCGTCGAGGTGCTGAAACTCGAATAGCGTGTGGTCGCGATGGCGGAGCACCGCGATGATGTTCGCCTGTTTCTCGCCGGTTTCCGGGATCGTACCCATCAACGGCGAGCTGTCGACGGCGACGCCGATGTAGTTGGCGTCGCACATGGCGTCGGTGAAGCACGACGGCGAGATGTCGTAGTGGAGGTGGACGTGCCCGAACCGATCCTCGTTTTTTCCGAACGACGGTTGCTCGAGCTTGAAGTTGATAACTGCGATCTGGAGCGCGATCTCTTCGTCGCCGAGGCCGAAGCTGGCGCCGTCCCACGGTTTTTGGATGCCGACGTGGGGCAGCCCGTCGTCGAGCCAGAACAAGCGTGATGCCGCGGCGTCCTCGTTGTCGTAGCGGATGTTGTCGTTCCGAACGGCCACCAGGGCCACGCGGTGCGCCCCGGCGATGTTGGGCACGTCGACGGTCAGATCGATCCCCCCGCTCAATCCACCCGAGGTAACACTCGTGGCGAGCTTGCCGTCGACGAACACATCGATGTGACCGTGGCCAAACACGTGTTCGCTGCCGGGCGGTTCGAGCTCGAGATCCACGCCGCCGATCGTCACGTTCTGCCGCACCGTCGCGCCTTTGCCCGGGTCGAACAGCGTTTGGTTCAGGGCTTCGGGGCTGCGGATCTCGAGGCTCGGGGGCTCGTTGATCTCGCAGCGCCGATTGATGCAGCTCATGCCCTCGGGGCAGTCCCCCCCTGGGTCATCGCTGCAGGCAAATGCGCCGCCCTGCGCGGGATCGAGCTCGGCTGTGAAGCAGCCCCCGAGGATGAGCGGCGCGGAAAGAAGGACGGTGCAGCGCATGGATCCTAGAACCTTCCCGAAACCACGATCCCGAGCGTCTTGTCCCCGATACCGGGTGCCACGCGCGCGCTGCCGGCACGGCGCGTGCTTCCCTTGCGCGCCGCACCCACGGCGAGCAGCGCAACACCGCCGATCGCGATGGCGCCGCCGACAGCGGCCATCACGATCTGCCCAAGCTCGAGCGACTTGCCCCGCTGTTCGATGTCTTGCGCCTGTTCGAAGGTGCGACGATCGGGGTTGTCTTCGCCTTGGATCCGATCCAGCTCCTTACTCTTGCGCCTAGCCCCCAACCCGAACCCGATCCCGCCGCCGATGGCGATGAGGGCCCCGACGCCCAACAAGACGCCGCCGCCGACCATGAACGCGCGATCGTTGGCGGGTTTTGTCGGCTCCGATCGAGGCGTCGTCGGCTCGAGATCACTGCCCTGCTTGCGCATCTTGACGGTCTGCTCGAGCCGCGCGATGCGATCTTCAACGTTGGCGCGATCGTTCGCGTCGGCCTTGGTCTTGAGGTAGGTACGAAAAGCCTTGATCGCCTCGTCGAGCTTATCGAGTTTTTCGTAGCAAAGGCCGATATTGTACTGGAAGTCCGGCGAGGCGTAGAGACTCGCGGCCTCGAGGAAGTCGCTGAGTGCATCCTCGTACTTGGCCCCGTCGTAGTTCCGCGAGCCGCGCTCGAACGCCGCCATCGCGCGGTTGAGGTTCTCGTCATCGCGCACCGCTCCCGGCTCGTCCACCGACGGCAGGGGATCGGGCGCAGCGCGGGCGCGAGCCCCGACGGGCGCCACGCCGACGGCGGCGCCGGTCAGCAGGGCGAGGGCGATCGCGCGTGGGCGGGTGGCCGCGTTTCGGCGCGTGCAAACGGGGGATGTCGCGGGGTGTCGCAAGGACGATGGCCGGGTCACAGCGGGTGTTTGGGGTGGGAGACGATACGCGTGCCGAGCCCAACGATACCCCAAAACACGGCCGCACCTGGAACCTGAGATGGCTTGGCGATGGGTCTAGTTCGGTCCGGGTATGGGGCCCGGGTGTGGTTCGGGCACGCCCCGACCAGATGGTTGCCAGCGCTCGTGGCCGCAGCCTACGATGGAACCCGCGCCCAATGTCGAAGACCACCATCCGGCTCGAACCGAATCGCATCGATCGCGCCAAAGACGGTCGGAAGCGGGCTTTCGTCGTCGTCCTGTCCGGCGACCGGATGGGTGAGATGTTTCCGCTGCGCGAGGCGGCCAAGACCACGATCGGCCGCGGGCTCCAGACCGACGTACGGATCAACGACGAGGGAATATCCCGCACCCATGCCCTCGTCGAGGAGGACAACGGCGTCTACTACCTCTCCGATGCCGGTTCCACCAACGGCACCTTTGCCAACGGCGTCCGCGTCGAGCGGCAACCGTTGAGCGAGGGCGACAAGATCCAGATCGGTGCGTCGAGTGTGCTCAAGTTCACCTTTCATGACGAGCTGGATGAGGACTTCCAGCGCAACCTCTACGAGTCGGCGCTGCGCGATCGCCTGACCGGGGTGTTCAACCGGGGGTATTTCAATAACCGGCTCGAGAGCGACGTCGCTTTTGCCCTGCGCCACGGCAAGCCGCTATCTCTCGTGTTGTTTGATGTCGATAACTTCAAGCTGATCAACGACACGTACGGGCACCCGGCGGGGGACGAGGTCTTGCGGGTCCTTGCCGATCGCGTCGAGGGCACCACCCGCAGCGAGGACATCTTCGCCCGCTATGGGGGCGAAGAATTCGTCCTCATCTGCCGTGACGTGGACGCGTTGCGAGCGTCGCGGGCAGCGTACCGGATCCTCGACACGATCGCGGGGAAGCCATTCGATCTCGATGGGCGGCAGCTCACCGTCACCGTCTCTTTGGGGGTCGCAGATCTCGGCATGTTGGTGCGCCCCGTGGCCGAGGAACTCGTCGAGGCCGCGGACGCCGCCTTGTACGTGGCCAAGCGCAATGGTCGCAACCGGGTCGAGGTCTTCGACCCGGAGAGCGAACCAACCCGGTTGGTGTAGGGTGACGCGAACGAGGCGATGGCTCGCGGCCCTCGGAGCCCTTGCCCTGGGCGCTTGTCACCGCGATCCGCCGGCGCTCCAGGTGGCGAGCGAGGCGGCGCCCGATGCTGGCATAGCCGCGGGGGCCAACACCGGCGCCTCGACCGACCGCGCGCTGTGGTTTGGCGCCGGACCGGGTCGCGACGCGATTCTCGCGCGCGAGCGCGGCGATCATGCGAGCGCGATCGCCAAGCTCGATGAGCTGCTGGCCGGCACCGACGTCCCGCCTGGCGATGCCGCAGCGGCC
This sequence comes from uncultured Myxococcales bacterium, assembly GCA_902826865.1. Taxonomy (GTDB): domain Bacteria; phylum Myxococcota_A; class Polyangia; order Nannocystales; family Nannocystaceae; genus Xiheibacterium. Next base: position 23,188 of record CADEGN010000029.1, on the reverse strand, counting down.
CAATGGTTGCGTGGGCTCGAGGCCCGCGCGGCCGGGGACCACCGCGACGCCGCGCGCCGGTTTGGCCTCGCGCGTGTGGCCACCGAACTCGCCGCGGTGGAACCGCGGCTGCGGCTCCTCCAGGCCCAGGCGCTGCTCGATGCCAGCGATCCCGCCGGCGCGTGGGCGGTTGTCGACGACATGGATTCGCGCAAGATGATCGGGTCGCCGCTTGCCGACGACGTACTCGTGGTCCAGGCCGATGCGCTGCTGCGGACCGACGACGTCGCCGGGGCGCGAGTCCGCTACGAGCAATACCTTTCTGACTTTGCAGGGGGCCCGCGGCGGCCGGAGGTGATGGCCAAGCTCGCGCGGCTGCTGACCAAGACTGCCAGCGTCGACGACCTCCGGCGAGCAATCGAGCTATATGAGGATCTCGCTGTCAGGGTCCCCCTGTCGGATTTCGGCGACGAGGCGATCGCCGAGTTGCCGGGTTTGCGCGCGAAGGCCAAGCTCGTGCGGTCGGCAGCGGAGCAGCGTGGTTTCGATCGTAAGCTCGCCCAGGCTCGCGTCGATGCGATGATCGATCGAGGTCGGTACAAACAGGCGATCAAGGCGACCGACGCATTGCTCAGCGAGGCGCTCGCTCCGATGGAGCGCTGCTCCGCCCATTTCGCCAAGGCGACCGCGGTGTTCAAACAGCGCGAGCGTGCGAAGAGCCGCCCGTTGTTCGAACAGGCCGTTGCCGCCTGTGGTAAGGCCGGCAAAGATGGCCAGGATCTGCTGGTCAAGTCGGGCTACCAGGCGGGTCGAGGGCGCTACGCCGAAGGCAAGCACCGCGAGGCGGCGTTGGCCTTTGAGAAGTTAGCGACCGATCATGCGCAACACAGCTACGCCGACGATGCGTGGGTCCTTGCCGGCGAGTCGTGGGATGAGCACGGCGATGGGCCCAAGGCCCGCGTGGCCTGGCGAAAAGCCCTGGCGATCGCTGGCGACATGGCCGAGGAAGCCCGTCGTCGTTTGCTCGTCGCCGCGTTCGCGGCCGGCGATGACGAAGAGGCGCGTGGGCTCGCCGAAGACGGCCTCGTCGACAAGGGCGCAAGCGCCGTCGATCGGAGCAAGCTCGAGTACTTCCGCGGCCGAGCGCTGATGCGGGTGGGCAAACGCGACCTCGCGCGCGCGGCGTGGCTTTCGGCGGTCGCCCACGCACCGCTCGACTACCCGGCGTTGCAGGCTGCGTCGCGCTTGCGCGAACTCGGGGACGATGCCTTGGCCGAGGCACTCGAAGTGATGACGCCGGCCGCGGTCCAGGCGGCGGCCAGCGAGAGAGAACCGGCATCGACGGCGGCGGTGGTGCTGGCGCGACTTGGCTTAGGCGAGTGGGCCAAGGAGGAACTCGACGCCGATGGCGTCGGCGGCTGGCCTGCGGTGGCGGTGCTCGATCGTGCAGGGCTCTATCCCGCCGGGCAGAAGCTGGTCGCGAATCTCGGCATGGCGTGGCGCACAGAGCCGCCGCGAGGGCCGTCGCTGCAGCGATGGAAGTGGGCACACCCGCAACCATTCCGCGAGCTGATCGAGCCCGGCGAGGGGCGCCTCGGAATACCGCAGTGGCTCACCTACGCGATCATGCAGACGGAGAGCCGCTTTGATCCGCAGGCGACCTCCTATGCCGGTGCGCGTGGGCTCGTGCAGCTGATGCCGTCGACGGCCCGGGCTGAGGCCGAACAGCTTGGGATCGCGTTGGCCGACGACGAGCGACTGTACGATCCGAGCACCAACCTCGAGCTCGGCATGAACCATCTTGGACGACTCGTTTCGCGCTTCGGCGGCGGTGACCGCGGCGTGGCGCTGGCGATCCCGAGCTACAATGCGGGCGCAGGCGCGGTTGAGCGCTGGCTAGGCGAGCGGGGTGGTTGGGACCTCGACGTGTTCATCGAAGGCATTCCGTTCGATGAAACCCGCAAGTACACCCAGTCGGTGCTCGGACGGTGGTTGGTGTACCGGATGTTGTACGGGACCGCAGCCACGGTTGCCGAGCGCCTGCCCTATCTCGCGCTCCAACTGCCTCCGCGATAGAGGACGCCGCTACGCCGACTTTGGGGGCAGGGCGCGTGGGGGCCCTGCGCCGGTGAGCGCTTCCTTGGCCAGCCTGCGCTCCATGCCGCGGATCTTGGCCGTGAAAAATGCTTCGGCGCCGGCGTAGAGGCTCACGAATGTCCAGACCGGCGGCAGCTGAGTGATCCACGCGAGGCTCCACACCGCAAACACCAGCGATGCTCGGCCGACGTCGCCGTTGAGCAGCTGGCCGGTTCCTGGCAGAAACAGGCTTAGCAGGCCGGCCGTGACCGGCAGGCGCGGTTCATCGCCATCGTCGTCTGGGTGGACAAGGGCGTCGTCACCGACGTTGAGTTCGGCGAGCATTTGATGCTCGCCGAGCTCCGTCGCCGCTTCGCGGAACATCTGCTCGAGGCGTTCCTTCTCGACGACCGACAAGCGGAAGGTCCGCGAAGCCCCGCCGACTTCAACCAGTTCGCCGGCCTGAACCATGGCGTCGAGGGCCGTCTCGACGTCCTGCCGTGGGCGACCGATCGCCCTCACGCAGCCCTCGATGGTGATGTGGTCCACCCGCGGGTCGGACAACACGCTGAGGATCTGCACGCGGATCGGAATCGGTCGTGGCGTTTCGGCGACCAACTCACCGCCGACGCGCGCCGTATGATCCCAACCGGGTCCCCCGCGACGCTCTGCGCCGCGCTGCGCTGGACCTGGCTCGGTACCTTCGTCGATGCCGGTTGGAGCTTCGCTTCGGCCGCGACGCAGGCGGGAGAAGCGACTAGACCAGCGGCCGCGGCCGGTGTTGCTCGTCATCGTTGGGGCTCCACGGGCGGCCAGTCTCTTTCAATGAGCCTAGCAGGGGCCCCCAACCCTCGCCACACGCGGTTTCCCCCTGGGCCGGCTCGAGCTGCGCGACCGCGACGAAATGCGCCGCCCTCGCGCTCCGGTGTGAGGCCGGGCGCCCAGGTCGCATCTCTCACGCGGGCACATCGAAGGTCCGAAGCGCGTCGTTGAGGCTCGTTCGCAGGTCGGTCGTCTCCCGCCGGTATCCGATCAGCAAAGCACACGCGACTTGGAACTCGCCGCCGGGAAAACTGCGCGGCCGCGTGCCCGGGATGAGCACCGCGCGCGGTGGCACGTGGCCCTTGAGCACCACAGGCCCCGGCCCGGTGACGTCGACGATGGCGGTCGACGCCGTCAGGACCACGTTCGCGCCGAGAACCGCTTCGCGCCCGACGTGGACCCCCTCGACCACGATCGCGCGAGAACCGAGAAAGCAGCCATCCTCGACCACCACTGGCATCGCGCCCGGAGGCTCCAGGACGCCGCCGATCCCAACGCCGCCGGCGAGGTGGACGTTGCGCCCAATCTGGGCACAGCTGCCGACGGTGGCCCAGGTGTCGACCATGCTTCCAGCCCCCACCCAGGCGCCGATGTTGACGTAGCTCGGCATGAGGATGGCGCCGCGTTCGACATGGGCTCCGTAGCGAACCGTCGCGGGTGGCACCACGCGCACCCCGGCGGCAACCCAGTCGCCCTTGAGCGGGATCTTGTCGTGCCATTGCAGCGGGCCAGCTTCCTGGACACCCATGCCGCGAAGCCCGAAGTACAGGAGGATCGCCTGCTTGAGCCAGCTGTGGACTTGCCAGGGTTCGCCCTCGACTCGTGGTGGTGTGGCGACACGCAACCGGCCGGCGTCAAGCTCGGCGATCGCGCCCTCGACCGCGTGGGCGTAGATCGGCTCCCCAAGCAGCGCGCGATCGGCCCATGCGGCCTCGACGTGGGTACGCAAGGCAAGCGGGTCGAGCTCGGTCATCGCAGCGTTCTTCGCACGACGTCGCCGGAGCTGACAAGTGCGCGACCCCAGCCGGTCAAGCCGCCGCGGACGTGGGTTCGGGTGCGGCGTCCGGGGCGGCGGTGGTTGCCTCGCGCGGCTGGAACGCGGGCAGTTCGCCCGCGTGGCGCAGGGCCACCCGCACCGCCAAGGCCGCCGTGAGCACGTGGACGGCCTCGCGATGCTGCAACGGAGCGATCGACGCGAGCGTCACCGTTCGGGCGTGGGCCCCGTCGCCAAACGCCTGCTCAACCAGCCGCATTCCGGCGCGGTGATCGCCCGGGGCGACCGCGTCGGGTGGTGCGAGGCCAAGGCCTGCACGCCAGCGAGCGCGCAAGTGCATCGGGATCGCGGCGGTGCACAACCGGATCCGCAGATCGGTGGACCAGGCGTTGCCACCCTCGTCGGCATCCGCGAACGCTGCAATGAGCAGCTCCATCACGACACCGCGCACCGCGGGATCCGCGGTGCGCAGGGGCTCGCACAGCAGCAATTGCTGGGAGGGATCGAGGGCGGGCAGCGCGACGTCGGGCACGCGTGCGTGTCCTCGCGGCGGCCGATCGCGCCACGGTAGCGGTGTCGTGCCCGTGACCGTCGCGAGTTCGTCATCGAAGCTCGCTAACAACATCGCCGCGCGCTGGTGACCCGTACCCTCCCCGAACGCATGCCCCTGGGCCCGCATGCGCGCCGCGAGCAACGAGCGATCATGGGCGAGCAGCCGCATCGCGTCCGATGGATCACCCAGGTGGACCTGCCACTGCGCGAGCATGCCGCGCGCCACGGGATCGAGCTCGGCACGCTCCGGAAAGGACCACGACACGGCTGGCGGCATCGACCCGCCGATGGGGGACTTGAGTCGGCCGCCGGTCGGGTTGAGTGTGCGACGCAGAGGCACGCCTGACCCCCGAACCGTCCGCGTCTCGCCCGCTTCCGTCGCCGGGGGGCTTGCACCTGGCCTGCGGCCACACAATAGACGGTTTGCATCCGAGAGAAACCAATGCAGGCCGCCGACTTCGCACCCACGTTCCCCGAAACCATCGCCGAGGCCCGTCTGCGCCAGGCGCCGCCGACCTACATGGGTCACTCGGCGGCGGCGCGTCGGGTCCAATCCATGATACAGCGGGCAGTTCGCACGAATTTGCCCGTCCTGCTGGTCGGCCCCGCCGGGACCGGCAAAGAGATGATCGCCCGCCTATTGCATCACTTCGGCGGCGGCGAGGTGCCGATGCTCGAAGTGGTGCGCGGCAACGAACAGCCACGGTTGCACAGCCTGGGCGCGTTCACCTACCTCAGCCGCCTCGAGGACCTTCCGCTCGAGGAGCAGGCCCGCCTGCCCGCGCTGACCGGCCTCGGCCGGATTGTCATCGGCACGCGTCTGCGCCCCGAGAGCGATGAGGGCCGCGCGAAACTTCACCCCCAGATCGTGCGCTGGGCCTCCGGCATCCGCATCGACGTGCCGACATTGGCCGAGCGCATCGAAGATCTCGAGATGATGGCGATGGATGTCATCGCTCGCAACCCGAGCCGGCGGCCCGTCGGTGGCATCGCCGACAACGCTCTCGACTGCCTGCGAAACTATCGCTGGCCGAACAACATGGACGAGCTGAACGAGGTGATCACCGCGGCAATGGCGGCGGGATCGACCGAGACGATCGAGCTTCGGGACCTGCCAGCTAAGCTCCGCGTCCGCGACGTTCACCACGCCCGTGCCGAGTCCCCCGAGCGTCAGCTGTGCCTTGAAGAGGCCGAGAAGCAAGCGATTCGCCGCGCCCTCAACTACGCCCGCGGCAACAAGCGCAAGGCTGCCCGCCTGCTGCACATCGGCAAGACCACGCTTTATCGCAAGCTGAAGCAGTACGATCTCGAATAGTACATCCCGGGCGGCGCACGACCCTCCTCCCACGTGCCTGTGCCGTCCCCCCCTGCGCGACGCGCCGGAACCCATCCTCCCCAGGGGTCCGGTGCGTCGTTTTTTTGGGTTAGCGTGCTCCGCGGCCAGCTTGACGTGGGCACCCGCCCGGTCCCACGCTCCGGCGGTGCACCCCGAGGATCCAACCTGCGGTGGCGTTGCGGGAGCGGCTGAGGCTGCGGGCGGTCCGTTGCGGTGAGTGAGTTGCGCGGCGAGGCCGACCCACCCCAGCGTTCGCGTATTGCTGCGGGTCTCGGCTACGCGGTCCTCGCATACGGTGCGTGGGGCATCTTCCCGCTGTTCTGGAAGCAGTTGGCCGGCGTGCCGGCCCTCGAGCTTGTCGCCCATCGCGTCGCTTGGGCGTCGCTTGCCTACGTGTTCGTGCTCGGGTGGAGCCGGCGGGGCCGCGAATTCCTGCGGGCGATTCGAGATCCCACGATCCTGCGCGTGCTGATCCCATCGACGCTGCTCATCGGCTCGAACTGGTTGGTGTTCATCTACGCCGTTGTGACCGAGCGCGTGCTTGATGCCAGCCTCGGCTACTACCTTAACCCGACGGTGAGTATCGTCCTCGGTTTCGTGGTGCTGCGCGAACGTCTGCGGGCCGTCCAGTGGCTGGCAGCGGCGATTGCCGGCTTCGGCGTGTATCAACTGACGACGCTGGCGGGCGGGTTGCCGTGGATCTCAATGGCGCTGTCGCTGAGTTTCGGCGGCTACGGGCTCCTGCGGAAGATCGCGCCGGTCGACGCCACGATCGGCGCAGCGATCGAATCGGTGCTACTCACGCCCGCTGCCCTCGGGTATCTGCTGTGGTTGGAGTGGCACGGCGACGCAGTGTTTGGTCGGGGTCCGATCCGGATCGATGCGTTGCTCGTCTGCGCGGGCGCGGTCACGGCAGCCCCGCTGGTGTGGTTCGCCAACGCGGCGCGGCGGCTCCCACTGGGCGTGCTCGGCTTCGTCCAGTACCTCGCGCCGACCAGCCAGCTGCTGCTTGCAGTCGGTTTGTTCGGCGAGGTGATGACACGTGTGCACGCAGCCGCCTTCGCGTGCATCTGCGCGGCCGCCGTGGTGTTCAGCCTCGAGGGTTGGTGGTGGTCGCGTAGCGGACGCTCGCTCGCGCGCGAGGTGCCGGCCCCCGCGACCCGTCCAAAGTAAGCGACGCGCCGCCGTGGTCGCGCAGTGGTCAAGCGTAGCTACCCCGGCGCCGCGGTCGGCGTTGATGTGCGTGTGGCCCGTGGCTGGCTCTCGAGTGTCTCGCGCTTGCACGCGTCGCGCGATTGCTGTTCGATGCCCCCGCCGTGACTGTCGACGCGCGACCGCGCCTCCTTGAGCACCTGCCCCCGGCGCGCACGCGCGATGGCGATGACATGCTGGCTCGCTTCCTCGCCTGGGTCGAGCGCTCGGGGCTGACGCCCTACCCAGCCCAGGAGGAAGCGCTGCTCGAGATCATGGCCGGACGCCACGTGATCCTCGCGACTCCCACTGGATCTGGCAAGTCGCTCGTGGCCTTGGCGATGCACTTTCGCGCCGTTTGCGAGCGGCTCCGATCGTTTTATACGAGCCCGATCAAGGCGCTCGTCAGCGAGAAGTTCTTCGAGCTGTGCGACCAACTTGGTGCGGACAACGTCGGGATGATGACCGGAGATGCCAGCATCAACCCACGTGCAAGCGTGATCTGTTGCACCGCCGAGGTCCTCGCGAACTTGGCACTCCGCGACGGCGTGATGGCGGAGGTGGACTACGTCGTAATGGATGAGTTCCACTTCTTCTCCGACTCCGACCGCGGGATGGCGTGGCAGATTCCTCTAATTACGATCCCACACGCGAAGTTCCTCCTTATGTCGGCGACCCTCGGCGACGTAACTCCGTTTGTCGAAGGTATGCGGGCGTTCACGGGCACAGAAGTGGCGGTGGTGCGGTCCGACGACCGGCCGGTGCCGCTCGAGTTCGAGTGGCGCGAAACGCCGGTCCACGAGACGATCTTCGACCTCGACACCGCTGGGCGCGCGCCGGTCTACGTCGTGAACTTCACGCAGCGGGAGGCGGCCGAGTTGGCCCAGAATCTCCTGTCCGTCAACCTATGCACCAAGGACGAGAAAGAGCGGCTCGCCGCCGCGACCACCGGCACGCGCTTCGACAGCCACTACGGTCCTGAGATCAAGAAGCTCGTACGACACGGCGTTGGACTGCATCACGCCGGTATCTTGCCGAAGTACCGCCGGCTGGTCGAACGCTTGGCCCAACGTGGGATGCTCAAGATCATCGCCGGTACCGATACTCTCGGCGTCGGCGTCAACGTCCCGATTCGCTCGGTCCTGTTCACCAAGTTGTGCAAGTTCGACGGCGAGAAGACGCGCATCCTCAGCGTCCGCGATTTCAAGCAGATCTCGGGCCGCGCGGGCCGCAAGGGGTTTGACACGCGAGGCTGGGTTGTGGCCCAAGCCCCCGAACACGTGATCGAGAACAAGCGGATGGAGGCCAAGGCCGGCAAGGAGGGCAAGAAGAAGTTTGTACGCAAGCAGGCTCCGACGAAGGGGTACGTCCCGTGGGATCTGTCGATGTTCGAGCGGCTCCAGCGCGGACAACCCGAAGCGCTCGACTCGAGGTTTCGCATCGATCACGGGATTCTGTTGTCGGTGTTGCGCCGCGACGTTGATCCGTCCACGCGCGACGGCGGCTACAAGCGAGTTGTCGGGCTTATCGCCCATAGTTATGAACGGCCGGGATCGCGAAGCCGGCATCGCCGGCGCGCTGCCGGCCTGCTGCGAGACCTGCGCCGCGCCGGCGTGGTCGAACTCGTGCCTGATGTAGCGCGCGGGCGGCCAGCTCTGCGCGTCGCGGCCGACTTGCAGGAGGATTTCTCGCTTCACCATACGCTGTCTTTGTACTTGCTCTCTGCGCTTGGCAAACTCGAACCGGATAGCCCCACCTACGCAGTCGACGTGCTCTCGCTCGTCGAGGCCATCCTCGAGAGCCCGCAAGCCGTGTTGATGCGTCAAGTCGACAAGATCAAGGGCGATCTCATCGCGCGACTCAAGTCCGAAGGGGTCGAGTACGACCAGCGGATGGCCGAGCTCGAGAAGGCCGAGCATCCCAAACCGTTGGCCGAGTTCATCTACGCCACGTACGATGCGTTCCGCACTCGTCACCCGTGGGTCGCCGCGCAAAACGTCGAGCCGAAGTCGATTGCCCGGGAGATGTTCGAGCAGGCGGCGGGATTCAACGGCTATGTGAAGGAGTACGGCCTTGGACGCGTTGAAGGCGTGCTCTTGCGCTACCTGACGCAGGTGTACAAGGCTCTGTTGCAGAACGTGCCGGATGTGTTGAAGGACGATGCGGTGCGCGACGTCGAGGCCTATTTGCGCGCGTTGCTCTCGCGCGTCGACACCACGCTGCTGCACGAGTGGGAGCGGATGAACGCGGTGCGGGCCGGCGACGTCGCGGCTGCCGATCCTACCCACGAAGTCCCCATCGACGACCCAGCGGCCGACCCGCGGGCGTTTGCGGCTCGCGTCCGGGCCGAGTGTCACGCGCTGGTCGCGGCGATCGCCCGAGGCGATCACGACGAAGCGGTCGCTTCTATCTTCGAGGAGGCAGACGACTTGTGGTCGACCGATCGCCTGGCGGCGGCCGTCGCTCCGTACTTTTCGGAGCACACGACCCTCGTGAGCGGGATCGAGGCCAGGCGCAGCCGTCTGACCCAGCTGAGCGCCACCCCCGAGGTAGGTCCACGCACGTGGCGCGTCCGACACACGCTTGTCGATGGTGAGGGTGAGACCCCTTGGATGCTCGAATGTGTCATCGACCTGCGCGAGCCCGATCCACAGGATGGTCCGCTGCTGCGCCTACGTCGGCTCGGCACCTGACAGAGCCCAAGTTAGGCCGGCAGACGCGCGCGCACGGAGTAAGGCTAGCTGTGCGAACGTTCAGGTTGCCGGCCGGCTGCCGTAGTGGATTCCAAGGACCGTGAGTACGGTCGGGCCCTTGGGGCGCCGAACCTCCACGTCATCGCCCACTGATTTTCCGAGCAACGCGCGGCCGACGGGCGAGTCCATGCTGATCTGGCCGGCGTCCGCGTCGGACTCATCAACTCCGACGATTCGATAGGTGTGCTCCTCGCCGTCCTCGTCCTCGACGACGACCCATGCTCCGAAGGCGACCTTGTCGGCGTCGGACCCCTGCGCCGCCGTATGGACCACGTGCATTCGCTCGAGGCGCTTGGCGAGAAACTCAAGCCTGCGATCGATCTCGCGCAGGCGTTTCTTCCCGTAGATGTACTCAGCATTCTCCGAGCGGTCGCCCAGGGCAGCGGCCGCCTCGACCTCGTTGGTGACGCGCGGGCGCTCGACCTTCCATAGATGATCGAATTCCGCGCGCACCTTGGCGTGCCCTTCGGGTGTGATGTAGATCGGCAGCTCGGCGGCCATCGCCATCTCCTCGCTGAGGCAATGATAGTCGGTTGTCGTGCGAGGGGCGCGTTCGCGTTCGTCCCCGGAAGCGCGCGCGCCGGCGACGCGCGTTTTGGGGAGCTGTCAGCGGAATGGTCGGGCCGGCGATCGTTTCGGCTGCGTCGGCGACTACCGACCAGGAGTTGCAGCATGATCGGTTCGCGAATCATCTCCGTTTGCGTGGCTTGCGCCCTAAACCTCCCCGAAACCGCGTTCGCCGGGGTGCAGGAGCCGGTCGTGTCGGTGGCCCCCGCCGCCCCGGTGCCCGCTGTCGCAACGCCCACCGTCGCAGCGCCCGCCCCGACGAGCGCGGAGGTATCAGCGCCCGGTGTGGCGCCGGTCATCTCCGCCGGCGTGCAGGGCTCGACCCCAGCGCAGCGGGCGATCGCCTCGGCGCCGACTCCCGTCCCGCCACCGCGCATCGCTCCCGCACCGCCACCGCCGCCCACCGATGACAAAGACACGACGGGCATGATCGTCGCTGGCGCGAGCATGGCCGGCGCCTTCTATTTCTTCACCTCGCTCGCCGGCGCGGTGGTCATCGACAAGACGCGTCGCCCTAGCACCCTCGACGAGCTTGGCAAGCGCACGATCGACACCCGCCGTCTCAACTACGGTCGCTCGTTGCTCGTTCCTGTCGCCGGTCCGTTCATTGCGATGCACTACACCCGCTCGGCGACCGAACGGTGGGGCTTGGCGCTGACCGGCGTTGCGCAGTCGGTCGGTATCGTGCTCGCGCTCGTTGGGGCAACACGGCGGGCGCGCGCACGTCGTGCCGAACGCATCGGGGTCTCTCCCGGTTTCGCTGCGGGCGGAGCGACAATGGGTGTGCAAGGCCGGTTCTAGCATTCGCCGGACGGAGCGTCTGCAGGTCCCGGACGGCGGCGTTTTTCGGGACGCGAAGCCCCGGCGCGCCTCCTCCGCACGCGGCTCACTCCGGCAAACGACTAGTTTTCGCCTGATCTGCGGCTGTGCCATACTGCGCCCGACGACGCATGGCACTGCAACTCGCGACGGCCATCATCGAGACCCGTGGGCCGGTAAAGCTGCCCAAACTCGAAGCCGCCATGGAGAAGGCCCTCGGCGAACTGGGCTGGGAGCGCACCTTCGAGGGCAAAGATCCTCCCAATCCCGACCCGGCCGATGGCGCAGTGCAGTTTCTGCTCATGGCCAACGACGACGGTGCTGGGGCGATCCGCGTCGAGGACGAGCGCGTTGTTCGCGATCTCGCTCGACTCGTTTCTGAGCGCGTGGACGTCGCCTTGCTCGTGCTGATGACCAGTGGTTCATTGTTCGGACGCCGCTCCGTCGAGGTCGTGTGCCGCAAGTACGAGTTCAAGGCTGGCGCCGTGACCGAGCTCCCGGTGATGGCGGCGCATACCCGCGATGTCACGGATGTCGAGCACAATGAGCTTCGCCAGGCTGACAACGCCCTGCGCTCGCGGATCGACAACGCAAACGATTCACTGCTGCGCGCCGAGGGCACCGCCGGGTTCAAACCCAAGAAGGTGCTCCGGTGGAAGCGCAACGTCCAGCCGGTGAAATTCAGCAACCCACGACTCGGTCGGCTGATGGAGCAGATCGAGGCCTGCGTCAGCTACGTTTTTGCCGAGGACGGCGCGCAGTCCGTCATCAAGCTGGTGCTCCAAGGCGGCGCGAAGTCGATGAGCTACGTCAAGCGTGAGGAGCGGGCGGAGCTTGAGAAAGCACTTGCGACGCGGCCCGAGCTTATCCGTCGCCGGACCGAGTAGCGTTCATCCGCAACTCAGTACGCCTTGGCGATGAGGACGCGCTGGGGCGAGGGCGCGCCGCTCTTGATGCACCGGCCCGGCGCGGGCGCGGGACCCTGACCTGGCAGCGGCACGCAGCGGATCGTCGCTTTCGTCTCGGCTTTGATCGCGGCTTCGGTGGCCGCAGACCCGTCCCAGTGGCACCACGCGAATGTGCTGTTCTCGCCGGCAAACGTGGCGAGAAACTCGTCCCAGTTGTCGAGTTGAACCGTCCGCGTGTTCATCCGCTCAGCCGCCGCGAGCAGCAGCGCGTCTTGGTATGCGAGCAGTCGCGCGCGGGCGGTGGCGACAAGCTCGGCCTCGGGCACGAACTGTTTGCCGGTGGCGGCGGGGGTATCGACGCGCATCTTGAGGCACACCTGGCCCTTTTCCAGATCCTTGGGGCCAAGCTCGATCCGGATCGGCACCCCGCGCCGCTCCCAGTGGTAGAACTTCGCGCCCGGGCGCAGGTCGCGATCGTCGATCTGCACCGTCAGCCAGTCGCGTTGGCGGGCGCCATCCTGCGCGAGATCGATGTCGCCGAGCGCCTTGGCCAAGCGCTCGCACGCTTCGAGCACGCGGGTGCGCTCGTCCGGATTCTTGTAGATCGGGATGATTACCGCGTGGATCGGTGCAAGGCGAGGCGGCAAGACCAGGCCGGCGTCGTCAGAGTGGGTCATCACCAGGCCGCCCACGAGACGCGTCGAGACTCCCCAGCTGGTCTGCCACACGTACTCGAGGGCGCCCGACTCGCTTTGGAACTTGACGTCAAACGCCTTGCCGAAGTTCTGGCCGAGGTCGTGGCTGGTCCCGGCCTGGAGCGCCTTGCCGTCCTGCATGAACGCCTCAATGCAGAAGGTCTCCACCGCGCCCGCGAACCGCTCGCTTGCCGTCTTGATCCCACGGATGACGGGCATCGCCATCACGCTCTCGGCGAAGGCGCCGTAAATGTCGAGCATCCGCCGAACCTCGGCCAGCGCCTCATCGTGGGTGGCGTGGGCGGTGTGTCCCTCCTGCCAAAGGAACTCGGTGGTTCGCAGGAACAAACGCGTGCGAAGTTCCCAGCGCATCACGTTGGCCCACTGATTGACCAGGAGCGGTAGATCCCGCCAACTCGACACCCACTTGGAGAAGAAATGCCCGATGATCGTCTCGCTGGTTGGGCGGATGACGTAGGGCTCCTCGAGTTTCTCGCCGCCGGCGTGGGTGACAACCGCGAGCTCCGGCGCGAAACCTTCGACGTGTTGGGCCTCGCGTGTGATGAAGCTCTGGGGTACCAGCAGCGGGAAGTAGGCGTTTTGGTGGCCAGTCGCCTTGAACCGCGTGTCGAGCTCGCGTTGGATCTTTTCCCAGATCGCGTACCCGTAGGGCTTGATCACCATGCAGCCCTTGACCACCTTGGCTGGCTCGGCGAGGTCGGCCTCGCGGACGACGTCCTGGTACCACTGGGGGTAGTCCTCGGCTCGCGTCGTGATCTTGTCGCCCTTGCGCTCTTCGGTCATCGCGGGCGCGAGCATGCCAAAGCCGGTCGCGAACATCTATGGCTGGTTCGGGGGAGGGCGGCTGCGGGCGAGGCCGGCGGCGACGAACCCGGCGGCGCCGACGAAGGCCGCGGCGATCCCCGCGAATATGGCGGCCAGACCGGCGTGGCCCACGGCAGCGAGACGAAACGCGCCAGCCGAAAGCGTGTCGATCGGCAGGGAGAAGAACCCGAGCAGCGGGCTCGCTGCCGGTACCCAGTGCGAGCGTTGCAGGTACGACCAGCCGGGGGTTCCTGTGCTGGTCAGGCGGAGCATCCATTCGAAGATGCTGTGCAGGGCGAGGTGGAGTTCGATCGTCGCGCAGGCTGTGAGCGCGACGGCGAGCGCGATGACGCGGCGATGCGTGCGCGCATCGGCGAGGAGTGTCGCCAACGGAAGCAGCGCGAACGGAATCACGGGGACGAGGTAGCGCGGTCCGATCGACCACCCGCCCCACCAATCGCTGCGCATCGCCACGAACATCCAGCGAGAGGCGATGAGGGCGATCGCCAGCCACGCGGCCGTGGGAATCCGCCGAAACGCGAGCCGCCAGCCGAATGCGGCCACGACGAGGGCAGGGGAATAGAGGAAGAAACTTCGCCCCGGTCCGAGCAGCAACGCGAGCGCGCCGCTTCCCGGCGCGATCCAGTGGCTGTAGTGGTCGTAGCGGCCGGTCTCAAACGGGTCTCCGAACCGCCACCATTGCCCGTACAACAACGCGGCCAAGAGCAGGAGGCAGGGCAGCACCGCCCACAACAGAAGCCCGCGCCCGCGCCGACGGTCAACGCCGCGCAGGCCGACAAGACCGTAGCCGAGCAGACATGGCAGCGCGACGAGGTTGAGGACATGGACGTGCGCGGCGAACCCCGCGAGCACGCCAGCGACCAGGGCGCTGTTCCGAGCGCGGCGCAGGTCCCTCGCGGAATGGACCTCGGTGATCGCCCACGCGCAGCCAAGCAATACTGCGGCGGACAGCGGCTCCGACAGCATGGTGCGGCTGTACGGCCAGGCGAGGGTACCGGTTGCGTAGACGATCGCGCAGAGCGTCGCGATGCGCCAGGCGAACCCAAGCGCCACAAGCCAGCGCAGCAGCAGCCACGCCGCGAACGGGGTCACCAGTGCGTTCGTTAGCGACGCTAACAGCCGTGGCCAATCAGCCTGCGGTGAGCGCGGGTGCAGGTAGTAGTGATCGGAACGTAGCGCATGACGCCAGGCCTCGGGGGCCGACGGCGCGATCGATCGACCTACCGCGTAGAGCGGGAGCGCGACGAGGGAGAGCCCGTGCCCGAAGAAGCCGTAGCGCCGTCCGCCGCGCCCCTCGGCCCAGCCAAAGGTGCCATCAGGACGGTGCTCGAGTTCCCCGGTGCGTTTGCCGATGCCGGGGATCTCGAGGCTCGCGCGCCCATAGATCGCCTCGGTGGTTTGAAAGACGATCTCGTCGTCGGGAAAGAGGATCCGTCCCGGCGCCGTCCACAGATAGAGCGCGACGAGGGCGGCGAACAGGGCGAAGACCGTCGAGCGCTGCGATCGCGTCGACGGGTCTCGGGGCATCAGCCGCCCGTGCCGCCCGTGCTCGACGCGCACATCGACGTGTCGAAGGTGCAGGTCACCGGATCACACGACAGCGTGCCGCCGTTGAGGCCGAGCGAGGAGCAATCGAAACCCTGGAGGTCGGCGCCGTCACACTGCTCGCCGGCGCTGATTACGCCATCCCCGCAACCCGGTTGGGCGGTGGTGTCGTTCCCGGTGCTGCCGACCGCGCCCGTGGTGCCATCGGCCGGACCGCTCGTGTCCGCGGCGCTGGTCATCATCATGGTGGTCATCGGGCTCGTCGTCATGCCGCCAGACGACGACGACTCACCGTTCCCGGCCGTGTCCTCCGAGCCCGCGGACGCTCCCGCAGTGGCCGGCGAGGACGTGAGCGCGGGCTCTTCGACATTCTTCGCACAGGCGAGGGCGAGGGTCGCGAAAGCCAGGACAAGTGCGGTGCGCGGCATGCCTGACACTTTGGAGCGGTTTGGCGGAAACCGTCAAGAGAAACGCGGACAGGAGTGGCGTATGGACACGCGTGGGCTCACGCGCCGGTCGCCGACAGGAAGCCCGGGCGTCTTTCGTGGGGCAGATGACACAGGAGATCCGTCGCGTGGATCGACGTCGCGATCAGGCGCGCGCGCCGCAGGCCTCGCGCGCGGCGTCGCCCCATCGATCGCCGGTCATATCCACGCGTGGGGAGCGTCGGCGACCGCAAAGATACGCGACTCAATCCTCGTTGCGGCGGATCCGTCGCCGCGCGAGCACGCCCCCGACGATCACGCCGAGACACGCGGCGACGATCGTCGGCCACGACGCGCCGGCATCGGGCGGCGACGTGGGGCGGTCGTCGTTCCCAGACCCGGTACCAAGCCCAGCGCCGAAGGCCAAGTAGGCAGCCGTTCGGATGTCAACCTCCGACTCAACCGTGGTTGCCCCGTGGCTGCGCCCCTCTGCCCTTAGACCCGCGGGCGTGGGCATGACAAGCGCTGTGGCGACGAGCACAACTTGGGCGATCGCGTGCATGGCCGGGCGCATCGTACCCGAGGCTCGGCGTCGGCTGTGACGCGGTTGGCAACCAAACGCCGGGGCCATCGGTTATCCTGGACACCGTGCGGTCTCCCTGGATGGGAAGAGTCGGAGCGGCAGTCATCAGTGCTTGCCTCTGCGTTGCGGCGGGCCCCGTGCATGCGGCACCCCAGCAGCCGAGTCCGACCACGACGCCGGCCCCCGCCGCCGGGCAAACGCCCGCGGCCGCGGCCCCGGTCACCGCGCAGCCCGACATGGAAGAGATCCGACGGATCTACGACCGCGGAAAGGCCAAGTTCGATACCGCCGACTTTCGGGGAGCGATCGTCGAGTGGACGTCGGCCTACGGCATGCTGCCCGCGGTCGACTCAAACCGCGAGATTCGAAACGACATCGCCTACAACATCGCGACCGCGCAAGAGAAGGCGTACGACACCTACAAAGACCCTGTGCATCTTCGCCAGGCGCGCCAACTTTTGCAGTCGTTTCTCGACGAGTACAAATCGCTCTACTCGCCCACGCCCGAGGCGATCGCTGAGGTCGAGAAGGTCAAGGAGCGCATCGCCAATTTGGATGCGAAGATCAAGCTGGCGGAATCGCAGCCCTCGCCGCCGCCTCCGGTGGTCAACGCCGAGAAGAAGCGCCAGCAGATGCGCGTCGCCGAGGTGTTTGCCGCCGATCCTTCGCTGCGCCAGCGCTACGTCAGCGGCCGCGGCATGATCATTGGGGGCGCGGTTTTGCTGGCCATCGGCGCGAGTTCGGCGCTCCTCGCGATCGGCGTGGCGAGCAATAAGAGCATCGGGGGACGCCCGCTCGTCATCACCTCGGCGGTCGTGGCGGTTGGAGGCCTGGTGGGCGGCGGGGTGTTGCTCGGTTTCGGCGTCCCGAAGCGCAGGGCCGCGGTGGCGGAAGCGCGAACTCGCGTCGCATTCGTGCCCACGGTGACCGGACGCGTGGCTGGCCTGTCCCTGGTGGGGCGGTTCTGAGCCGAATCAGTAATCAGGATCGCGCTACGCTCGCCAGCCGCGCTTGATCCCTCCCGACTGTGGACCGTAAACTGCGATGACGTGCATCCCAGCATGGCAGACGCTCGCCTCGGCTCGGACAACACGAGGCTAGGCAAGTACCAGCTGTTGCGACGGCTGGCGACCGGCGGCATGGCCGAGCTGTTCCTCGCCCGCGCTGCCGGGGTGCATGGGTTCGAGAAGCTGGTCGTTCTCAAGCGGATACTTCCGCAGCACCGTGAGAACGACGAGTTCATTCGGATGTTCCTCAGCGAAGCGCGACTGGCCGCCACGCTGCACCATCCGAATATCGTGCAGGTCTACGATATTGGTGAAGACAACGGCACCTGCTTCTTCACGATGGAGTGGGTCCAGGGCCAGGATCTCCGCAAGCTCGTACGTGCGTCGCGTAAGGCATCGGCTGCTATCCCAATCGAACACATTTTGCACATCGTCATCGGCATCGCGGCTGGTCTCGATCACGCCCACGACAAGCGGGCCAACGACGGGAGCCACCTCGGGATCGTGCATCGCGATGTCTCGCCGTCGAATGTGCTGGTCACCTACGACGGCGCGGTAAAGATCGTCGATTTCGGGATCGCCAAGGCGGCATCGGCCCAGTCGTCCACCGTCGCGGGGACGCTCAAGGGCAAGATCCCGTACATGTCGCCGGAGCAGTGTCGCGGCCAGAACGTCGACCGGCGCAGCGACGTGTTCTCGATCGGCACCCTGCTGTGGGAGATGACCACGGGCAGTCGGCTCTTCGCCGGTGACAACGAGATCGCGATCCTCAACCGCGTGGCCGCGGGCGATGTCCCGACACCCAGCTCGGTGCGGCCCGACTATCCGCGTGAGCTCGAGCGCATCGTCATGCGTGCCCTGCAGGCGGATCCGGCCACCCGTTATCAGAACGCGATGGATCTCCAGATCGACCTCGAGGACTTCGCTCGCGAGGCCCGCTTGCCGGTGTCTCCGGCGCGCATGGCCAAGTTTATGCGGGAGCTGTTCGCCGAAGAGATCGATCAGGCGGCGGTGCAGTTGCAGCTCGATCAGCTGGAGAGCTCGGCTCCGCTGACCCAGCCCCAGGGGCAGGCGGGTGATCGAACCGTCGTGGAGACGAGTCATGACCTGGTCGACGTGCCGAGCGAGCTGCACGCGCGCGCCACGCCAAGCCCCAAGACCGAGTCGGATCTATCCCAGCCGTCGGTCACTCGCGCCAATCACAGCTTGAACGATCTCGCAGCGGATCCCCCGCGACGCCGCGCCCTGCCGTGGGTTGCTGGGATCGTGGTTGCTGCGGCAAGCGGGGTAGGTTCGATGTTCGTACTCGACTACTTCCGTGGCGCCGCGGCGGATCCTCCGGCGGTTGCGCGCGCACAACCTGCGCAGGAGGCGATCGAGCCGGTTGAACCAGACGAAGTCGCTCGGCCGCAAGCGCCCACCGAGCCTGTTCCGCCGGCAATGGTCTCCGCCATGCCACCCTCCGACGTCCCTAGCACCGTGCCCGTGGGGACTGTGGCACCCGATCGCGCCACCGACCCGGTTGCCCCCTCGACCGAGGCGCGGGTGGCGGATAACGTTGTCGTGCGAAGCAAATCTCGTTCGAGCGGTTCACGCAAGAAGCAGCCCAAGCGCGACCCTGCCGAGGCGAAGAAGCCCGCAGCACCCCCTCAAGCGGCGAAGAAACCTACGTGGGATCCCGACGATCCAATGCCACCTCCGAGCTGAGCGAGCGCACCGACGCCCGCCGTGCGTCGCGCGTGCTATCCGTTGTCGTTTCGTCGTTCCTCTCCGCGCTGGTGCCGACCCAGGCGTTGGCGTTGCCCGCCAACGCCGAGGCGAAGGCGCATTTGGCCAACGGCACTGAGCACTACAAACGCAGCGAGTTCGACGACGCGGTCGAGGAGTTCCGCAAGGGCTACGAGATAGAGGCCGACCCGGTATTCCTCTACTCCTGGGCGCAGGCGGAGCGTCGCCGAGGTAACTGCGCTGCATCGGTCAAGCTCTACCAGAGGTTCCTCGCGACCAAGCCGGAGCAGCTCGCGGCGGAGTACGCCAGAGACGGGATCTTGCAGTGCGCAGAGAAGTTGGCCGGTGAGGATCCCCTGCCGCCGGGAGATGCTGAGGAGCCGGACCCGGCACGACCCGAGAACGACGAGCCGGCGGAGACCGGCGACGGCCGCGGCTCGCAGCAACCCGACGAGGTCGAACGACGGAGGACGCGCGCCAGGCAGTGGCCACGCGATCCCCTGGGTGCGAGCTTGGTCGCGGTCGGTGCTGCAGGCACGTTGGTTGGCGTCGGGGTGCTCGGCGCCTCCGCCGCGCGCGACAACAATGCGCCGCCCGGTGAGACGTATGGGCAGTTCGACGCGCGCCAGCAGCAGGTGAAGACCATGCGTATCGCCGGCGCGGCCGTCGGCGGCATCGGCTTGTTGATCCTCGCCGGTGGGATCGCGCGCTGGATCATCGTGGCCCGTCGCGAAAAGCAGACGCGGATGCCTGACGTGTCGGCGGCTCTCGATGGCCACAGCCTCGGCCTCGTGCTCAGCGGTCGATTCTGACGTCGGCCACGCGCTGGGTCTCCACCGCGAGCGCGCCGCGCAGCGCAGGCCATGCCAACGCCCACACGGCCGCGAGCGGTGCGAGGCTCAGGGCGCTCGGCAGTCCCAGCACCAGGCCTAGATTGCTGGCCAGGGCATCGGTGCTCGCGTCGCGGCCGAGCACGTGGCCGAGCGCGAACTCCCAAAGCGGGTTGCCCCATTGCGGCGCCTCCGGCATCGCCGCGGTGGCGAGCAACATCTGCCCGGCCGAAACCGCTGCGAGCACGGCAAACGCCCGGGGAACGAAGCGCAGCGCCGGAGGTAGCCCAAGGGCCAACGCACCGAGCATCGGCACGACGTGGCGTGGCCCAATCGCCGCGCCACCGTCCCACATGTAGTAACCCGCATTGAGGAGCGGGAAGTACACAACAGTGAGGCAGGCGAACGCGATCACGTCGCGCATCGTTTCGCCGCGGCTAAGAAGTCGAAGGCCCAGGCCCCAAACCGCCAACAGCAGCACGGGTGCGAGATAGAAGAGCCCGCGGTAGCTCCCAAACGCGATCTCGAGCAACACCCGGGGATCGGGTCGGCTGATCCCGTAACGCAGCTGCATCCCCTCGGCGAACTCCGGCAGGTACACGAAGTCGTAACCCGTGCGTAGCGGGTGGCCGAAGGCAGCCGTGTGGTAGGTCGCGAGGGCGAGCGCGGGTGGTGTGGCGCCGGCGATGAACCATCTGAGCGCGTGCGCACCATGTCGCCAAGCGACCAGTGCCAGCATCGCCATCGCCGGTACCGCGGCGGTGTATTCCGTGACGACCGCCCCGGCGGTGAGAAATCCCGCCAGGAGGGTCGCGTTGCGGTCGAGGCGGCGGGGCTCGCTGAGTCCAACGATCGCGAGGGCACACACGAGCAACGCCCCGCAGAGTTGGTGGCCGTAAAGCGCTGTGCTGTACGGGAATACCGGGGTGGCGACGGCGTAGATCGCCGCGCACGCGCACGCCGCTGCCGCAGAGCCGGCGAGCACCCGCAGCGCCAGCAGCCAGACCGCGATCGCCGACGTCACGGACGCGACGCCCACGCTTGCGAATCCGCAGAACCACAACGCAACGCGATGGGCTCGGTTGTATAGCAACCGGTCGCCGGGAAGGCGGTCGCCGGGCTCGATGTGCTTGCCTGCGTCGCGCGAATCCAAAGGGATCACAGCGACCGCCGGAAGCTCGCCGCCGACGAGACGGTTGCCGAGGTACCACAGGGCGTAAGGAACAACCGCGGCGAAGGAAGCTCCCGGCGCTTTGTCGCAGTAGAAGTGGCCCTCGCGGAGGCTTTTATCGCCGGTGGTTTCGTGATCAGGATCGATCGTCGATGATCCTCGCTCGACGAGGGCTCGCGTCAGGGCGAAACGCGAGTTCTGGTTCCACGCGGGCGCCGGGACGAAATAGCCGTAGGTGCTGAGCAGCGCCAGCGCGAGGATCGCGACCGTGCGTCGGTGGGTACGCGCAGGGGCGAGGAGCTCGCCCAGGGTCGTCACGATCGTGCCGGGCCCGCCGCCTGGGTGACGAGCTCGCCGAGGGCCACGCGCGCACGCTCGGCCCCTTGGGCCTCCGGCGCTTGGGCCAGCCGCTGAAGCATTTGGTACGCGTCCTCGTAGCGACGCGCGGGATCGCGGTCGAGGTTCTTGCGGACCACCTCTCCGAGCTTGGGTGACAGGCCCGGTACGCGTCGAGCAGGGTGCGAGACATCGAATCGGGCGATGGCATCCCGTGCGCCGGCCTCGTCGTCAGCGCTTGTGCATCGCTGCCCGCGGAGGATCTCCCACAGCACGAGCGCGAGCGCGAAAAGGTCGCTGCGCGCGTCGGCCTGACCGTCCGCGAGCCAGCGCTCGGGGGCTTGGTACGCCAACGTACCCCCGCGCGGATCATCGTGCTCGCGGGCGAGCCAGCGGCTCCGCGCCGAACCGAAGTCGGTGAGCACGACATCCCCCGTGCGGGAGCACAGGACGTTGGCCGGACAAATATCGCGGTGAACGGCCTGTAGCGATACAGCACGCCCGGAGTCGTCGACGATCTCGAGCTCGTGCAGCTGGCGGACGACGTCCACGATCTGCGCGAGCACGTAGACCGCGAGCTCCTTGGCGAGCGCTCGCGGGGTCTCGGAACGATGCCCGCACAGTGTGGCCAGATCGACGCCGTCGATCCGGTCCATCACAATGTAGGGTTGACCGTCCTGCTCGCCGGCGGCGTGAACGGTTGGCACGGCCGGGTGGTTGAGCGCGCGCAGCAAGCGGACTTCGTGCTCGAAACGCGCGCGCCGGGCGTCACCTTCGGCGCCGCGAGTGGCGACGAGCAACTTCACGACGTAGCCCGGCCCATCGGGCTCATCGTCGTGGTTGGCGAGGAAAAACCGCGAGACCCGGCTCTCGACCGCCAGCGGAGCGACGAGGCGGTAGCGGCCGAGGTGCTGCAACTCCATCTCGCCGGGCAGTGTGCAACGCCCCAGCGCGTGCTGTCCACCGGGGGTCGGGTGGATTTCGCGTTCCCAAGCTGCGCCGCGATCGGCGTCGCCGGCCGTGGTCGCGCTCGGCGGGATCTCTACGACTTGGGCGACTTGGGCGACTTTGGGATTGGCGACGTGGGGATGGGCATCCGAAGCGCGTCGCATTCGGGTAATGTCGGGGGGTGGATAGTGGCCGTGATGTGCCGCTCGTGATCCTCGGCGCTGGGCTGACGGGATTATCGGCCGCCTTGCACCACGCCGGGGCGTCGCGGCTCCTGGAGCGCGACAACCGCGTGGGCGGCAAGGCGAGCAGCGACCGCCGGGACGGATTCACCTTCGATATCACCGGTCACTGGTTGCACCTGCGCGACGAGCGGGCACGCACATTGGTGGCGCGCCTGTTTCCGGAGGGAGATCTCGTGGAGATCGAGCGGCGAACCGGCGTGTACACCCACGGGGTGATGCTGCCGTATCCGTTCCAGGCCAACCTGCACGGGTTGCCCCTTTCGGTGGTTCACGAATGTCTTGTCGGGCTGTTCGACGCCCATCGACGGGAGAGCCCCACAGTCGCCGAACCGACCCTTCAGTCCTTCGCCGAGGCGCGCTTCGGCCCCGGCATCGCGCGGCACTTCTTCGTCCCGTACAACACCAAGCTGTGGGGAGTACCACCCGACGCCATGGGATCGGCGTGGGTCACTCGCTACATCCCGGTGCCCGAGCCGGAACAGATCATCGCCGGCGCGATCGGCATGCGCCAAGAGGGGCTGGGGTATAACGCCCGCTTTCTTTATCCGCGCCATGGAGGCATCGACGCCCTGCCGCAGGCGCTCCGTCGAGCCCTGTCGGTGCGCCCGGAGGTGGAAGTTGAGCTTGGCGCCGAGCTCGTCGAGATCGATCCCCGCGCGCAGCGAGTCGTCGTTTCGGGGCGCCGCGAGAGCGTCCCGTACCGGCGCCTGATATCGACGATTCCGCTCCCGGATTTGGTCGATCGCATGACCGATGCCCCACCCGAGGTCCGCGATGCCCGCGCGGCCCTGCGCTGGGTAAGGTGGCGCTACCTCAACGTTGCTGCGCGGAC
>CADEGN010000028.1 GCA_902826865.1 uncultured Myxococcales bacterium | reverse complement strand
TTGTGCGCCCAGCATGGGCGCAACCTTGCGGGTGAGAGTCCCGCCGAGAGGAGACCATCCTGATCGAAGCGAACCGCAACTGCGTGAGGGTGACCGAGCGTGGGGAGGAAGCGGGGAGCGAAGTCGCGGGCCGATGAACAAGAACTCGATACGAGGCGACGCCGAGCGGAGCGAGCGAGCAATTGATCGCGAAGCTGCGATGGTCGAGGCTCAGGCGGCGTAAATCGAGCGGTCGTGCGACGAAGGGTTGCGTTCTAACCTGGGGAGATCTCGCCTCACGCCTGAAAGGGCGACGCGAAAGTGGAGCGAGAAGTCAGCAGAGGCCGTAGTAGCCGAGGTCGATCCGAGGTGAAGGGCCGAACGGAGAGGAGAGCGAAGCGATCGTGCATCTCGGAGGCGAAGGGCCGCAGAAGTCGAGGCAACTCGAGCTCGCGCTGGAGGATAGAGGTGAAGCCTCGAAAGTAGAGCGGAGCGTGGAAGCGCCGACGGCGATGCACGACAACGGACGCTCAGGAGCGAGCGGCTTGATGGAACGCGTGTGCGAGCGCGCGAACCTTCAAGCCGCGCTGAAGCGAGTGAGGAAGAACAAGGGCAGCGCCGGCATCGACGGGATGACGGTGGACGAGCTGCCGGAGTACCTGCGCACGCACTGGCCGGAGATCCGCGAGCAACTACTCGCGGGGACCTACCAGCCGTCGCCGGTACGAAGGCATGCGATCCCAAAAAGCGGCGGTGGGGTACGAGAGCTCGGCATCCCGACCGTCGTCGATCGGTTCGTCCAACAAGCCATCTTGCAGGTGCTCGGGCCGCGGTTTGACGCGACCTTCTCGCAGCATAGCTACGGTTTTCGTCGCGGACGCAGCGCCCACGATGCAGTCGTGCAAGCGCAGCGGTACGTGAACGAAGGTCGTCGCATCGTGGTGGACGTGGATCTGGAGAGGTTCTTCGATCGCGTGAACCACGACGTGTTGATGGGAAGACTCGCGAAACGGATCGAGGACAAGCTGCTGCTGGGGCTGGTTCGCCGCTATCTCGAGGCTGGGATGATGGCGAATGGGATCGCGATGGAGCGTCACGAGGGAACGCCGCAAGGCGGACCGCTGTCGCCGCTGCTCGCGAACGTGCTCTTGGACGAGGTCGATCGCGAGCTGGAGAAGCGAGGTCATGCGTTCGTGCGCTACGCCGACGACTGCAACGTACGTGCTGCAGTCCAAGCGTGCTGGCGAACGGGTGATGGGCCTGTTGCGCAGGCTCTACGCGAAGCTGCGGCTGCGGGTGAACGAGACCAAGAGCGCCGTCGGTCGTACCTCGTCGGGTGGAAGAACTACTTCCGCCTCGCCGACACGCCCGGGGTCTTCCGCGCCCTCGACGAGTGGATCCGGCACCGGCTGCGCGCGCTACATCTCAAGCACTGGAGGCGCGGGCGCGTGATCTACCGCGAGCTACGGCATCGGGGACTCTCCGATCTTGCCGCCCGCCGAGTCGCCGCCAACGCTCGCCGATGGTGGAAGAACTCCGCCATGGCGATCAACCTCGCCTTTCCCATCCGCTACTTCGACTCGCTGGGGATCCCTCAGCTCGTCGCGTGACCTCAACTCTCCGAACCGCCGGATGCGGACCCGCTTGTCCGGTGGTGTGGCAGGGGTCCCGAGGGATTACCTCGGGCCCCTATGCCGATTCGTCGATCGCGAGACGACCCGACCTGGCGTGGTGTGCGCCACGACCAAGGCAGGGCTCGGCGTCATGGCGGTCACAAGAAAAACTCGGTGACCGATCGCGTGTGCGCGGGACCTTGATTCGTGACGAGTCCCGATCCTCGCGGCGAAGCCCTGCGCGGCTGGCGGAAGGTCCGCCGACTGATCGCGGGAGCTACCCCACCCAAATTACTCGGGGGCCTCGAGCGACGACCCGGAAGTCGAAAAAAAGTCCGCCCATTTTCTCGCGGCCTCGCACTCGGCTTTCTGACATGCGGACGCAAGCGGGCCGCGCCCGCTGCCACCTCCTGCGAGGAGGAGATCACTGTATGTCGCCAAGAAGAGGTGGGTATCTGATGCCCGGACAAATGGGACAGCGCGCAACCCTCCGACGCAACAGTGTCTTGCGCTGTGCGGCTTTGGCCGCTCTTCTGGGCGCGGGCGGCTGCTACGTTGGGCTGGCACAGGGACCCGGGGAAGACGAGTCAGACACGGCTGCACCCGGCAGTGCTTCTGGGGACGCGAGCGATCCCACCGGCGAACCTGCGGACGATGGTTGTGGCCCAGCCGTAGCCCGCAACGTCGCGAAGATCAGCGATCGTGAGTACACCAACTCGGTTCGAGCGTTGCTCGGGGACCCGGAGTTCCGGATCACCGTGCAAAGCCCGGGGGCGAGTCCAGGCGCCTTCATCGAAGATGCCGCCACGCAGTCGGTGAACTACGCCCTTGCTGTGCAGTACCAAGGCACGGCCGAGGCCGCAGGCGCCCAGGTGGAAGCCGATCCGAGCCGCGTTGGGTTTACGTGCCTAGGTGCCGTCAGCGTCGATCCGTGTGTCCGTGCCTGGATTCAAGACTTCGCCGGGCGAGCATTTCGGCAGCCTCTAGACCCAGACCAGGCCGAGGCGTACGCCTCGCTGTTCACGGCCGGCGCTGTGGACGGGATCGGTGCCGGTGTCGGGCTCGTGGTCGAGGCGGTGCTGCAGTCGCCGCAGTTCCTCTATCGTCGCGAGCTGGGTGAATCGATCGCGAACGATGGTTCGACCGAGCTTAGCGCGACGGAGGTGGCGGAGCGTGTCGCGTTTTGGCTGACCGAGACCATCCCTGACCCAGAGCTGTGGGAACTCGCGCTGACCGGAGCGATCCGAGAGCCTGACGTCCTGCGTGCCCAAGTCCAACGGTTGCAGACGAGCGCGGCGGGACGCCGCACGCTCACCCATGCGATCGTGCGGTGGCTTCACCTCTCGGGGGTCGATCAACTCGACAAGGATCCCGAGCTATTCGCAGGATTCCCAGGGGCGCGCACGGCGTTGCTCGAGTCTGCGCAGCGCACGATCGAGGACGCATTGGCTGGCGATGGTGACGACGTGGGTAGGCTGTTGACCACCAACTCGACGTACGTCAACGACGCGATCGCACCGCTGTTCGGTCTGGAGCCCGTCGGCTCATCGTCACTGGTGCCCATCGACTTACCCGACGGCGAACGCAGCGGAATTCTCACTCACCCCGCGCTATTGGCAGCGCTTGCCCACTACGATCAGACGAGCATCGTCGCGCGCGGGGCGATGATTCGGCAGCAACTGTTGTGCAACGAGCTTCCGCCACCCATCGAGATCGACGCCGAGGCCGTCGGCGCCGGCATGACGCCGCGCGAGTTTGCCGAATATCGCCTTTCCGACCCGGCGTGCCGTGGGTGCCACCAGCTGATGGAGCCGTTCGGCTTCATCTTCGAGAGCTACGACGCCGTCGGTCGTTATCAGACGACAATGGACGGCCAGCCGATCGACACGGTGGGTGAAGTCACGGCGACGGACTTCGACGGCAGCTACTCGTCGGTGCCCGAGCTTGCCCAAGCACTGGCCCAAAGCGACCAGGTTTCGCGCTGCGTGACGCAGCACATGCTTGCGCTGGGCCTCGGCACCAAGGCTGCCGACACAACGTGCGCGGTGGACGAACTGGTCGATCAGTTTCCCGAGGCCCCGGAGCTCGACGAACTTATCCCTGCGATCGCGCTTTCGGCGGCGTTCCGAACCCGAGGCGAGTGAACCATGCTCATCAAGACCGGTCGACGAAGCTTGCTGGCTGGGCTCTCAACGTTCGGCGGCATGATGCTGCTGCGGCCGTTCTTGCGCCGAGAAGCGGCCGCAGATGGCGGCGTACCGGGGCCAATGCGCCTGGTCGTGATTCAAACCCCCGATGGCCGGCCACCCGAAACGTGGGTTCCACAGGGGACGACGACCGATTTCACCATGGCTTCGGGTTTAACCCCGTTCGAGCCGCTCAAAGATGATCTTGTGATCCTCTCGGGCATCGATATCCCGAGGGGTCCGGGCGAGAACCACTGCCAGTGCTTCGTCGCGCTCATGACGGGGACCAATGGTGCGCCGACCGTCGACAACTACACCGCCGCGCAGGCGCCGTCGATCGATCAAGTCATCGGCCTCGAGCCATCGATCGTCGGGGACACGATCCCGACGCTGCAGATCGCCGGCGACATGACCACCATCCCGAACGACATCTCCCATCGGTACATGTCGTGGGCGGGTGCCGATCAGCCGTTGCCGGGGGAGCACCGCTCCACTGCGATCTATGAGACGTTGTTTTCCAACTACGTGCCCCCGGGCGACGATGCCGCCGTGAAACGTCTCGTCCAACGCCGAGGCAGCGTGCTCGACGTGTTGGAGGCCGACCTCAAGCGGATCTCCGACGTCGCTCCCGCGGCCCAGCGTCCACAGCTCGACGCGCACCTCGAAGCCATTCGAACGCTAGAAAAGAACCTCGACGATCTCGGGAGCAGCGCGTTGGAGGCATGCATCCCACCGGCTCCGGACGATCTTCCGGACCAAAGCGACGTCCCCAAGCGCTATGTCGCCAACCTCGACATGGTGCGACTGGCCCTGGCGTGCGACCTGTCGCGGGTGGTGACCTTCATGAGCTCGCCGAGCACGTCCAACCTGCGGCATCGGCAGTGGATCCCTGAGATGGAGAGCGACCTGATCCATCACTATCTGAGCCATGAAGGCAACGTTTCTGAGCTCACACACATAGGCAAGTGGTACGCGGGGCACATTGCGAACTTCGTGCAGGGGCTCAAGAGGATTCCCGACGGCGTCGGCACGCTGCTCGATCACACCGTCGTGGTGTACACATCGGAGTTAGGCTACGGGGCCGGCCACTCGTCCCGCAACACGCCGACGGTGATCTTCGGAAGCGCCGCTGGCCGGCTGTCAACCGGCCGATACCTCAACTTTCTCGACTCACCGCGCCCGTTCAACGATGTCTGGGTCTCGGTGGCGCACCTGCTGGGTTTGCCGTGGGAGACCTTTGGCAGCCCCGAGAAGTACCTCGGCCCGATCCCCGGGTTGGCCGCGGGAGACTGACGCCCGCGTGGGATCACTACCGAGTACGCGGCGTGGGGAGCGTTACACCGAGCTTGGTCGCGTTGCTTGGGCTGCCCCGTTGTCCCAGCGCTCGCCTAGCAGCCCGTAGTGGAACGCGGGTGCGTGCATAACGGCGCCCTGGCCATGCATGCCGGCGTTGCTCAGCGCTCGCCGTATTCCCGATACGCCTCGGCCTCGCGTCTTGGCCTGCATGGCCATGACATCGTTCTGCACGCACCCGCGTTCCACCACGGGCTGCTAGCTGCTGGCGGCGTGCGCGTGCGCTAGAGTTCCCGTATCGAAGACGCGAGTCCATATCGTGAACCCGACGCCGCTGCGCCTACGCCGAGACGCGACAGTCGTCTCACTCGAGTGGCCTACCGACTAAGTTTCGTTGCTGCGCTGGCGACCGCGAGCGCAGCGGCGTCGTGCGGGACGCTGACGGCGGAGAGCGGCCGCTGGATCTTCGGGGTCGGATCGGTTGTCGCCGCTGGTTTGTTGGTGACTGCATCCGCGCTGCAGGCCGCGGCTCGCTATCGGCTCGAGTCCAACCCAGCCTTGTCTGGGAGATTTCGTCTCCGGGAGGCTCGGAAGATACAACTCATGACCGTCTTGGCCCTCATCTGGCTCTCGCTGCCTTGGGCCTGCGGGTTGGTTGGGTGACTCGTGGAGCGACCTGAGCGCCCGTATCTTTTCTACAGCACGACACGGGCGCTGTGCTCCCGCTGTCTAATGGTCTGCGACGCCAAGGAGATCATTGAGGGGGAGCGCGTCTACCTGTGGAAGCGCTGTCTGCACCACGGTGTACAGCGTGTCTTGCTGTCTGACGACGCGGACTATTTTCGTCGATGTCGCGAGGTGTTTCTGAAGAAGCCCGAGCAGGTCTTCCGCCACAACACCGGCGTCCGCTATGGCTGTCCTTACGACTGTGGGATCTGCCCTGACCACGAGCAGCATGGTTGTGTGTGCGTCCTGGAAATCACGGATCACTGCAACCTATCGTGCCCGACGTGCTTCGCGTCGAGCGGCCCCGATCGCGTCACGCACCGTTCGCTCGACCAAGTACGCAAGATGCTCGACTTGATCGTAATGAACGAGCACGAGCCCGACGTTGTTCAGATTTCGGGCGGTGAACCGACCCTTCACCCGGCGTTCTTTGAGATTCTCGACGAGTGTCGGACACGTCCGATCCGCCACCTGATGGTCAACACCAACGGCATCCGGATCGCCAAGGAGGAAGGGTTCGCGGAACGGCTGGCGGGGTATGCTCCGTCGTTCGAGATTTACCTGCAATTCGACGGGCTCGACGACAGTGCGACGAAAACGCTGCGAGGGGCCGAACTGTCTCGGGTCAAGCGCCGGGCGCTGGACAAACTGAACGAACTAAACCTCGCAACCACGCTCGTGGCCACCTTGCGGCGCGGTGTGAACGACATGTCGATCGGGGAGATCCTGTCGTTCGCGGCCGCGCAACGCTGCGTACGCGGTGTGACCCTGCAGCCTGTTCACGATGCCGGGCGCAACACCGGCTTCACTCCTGAGACAGACCGACTGACCCTGTCGGAAGTGCGGCGGCGCGTGATCCAGGACTTCGATGTGTTCGAACACCAGGATGTGATCCCGGTACCTTGTCATCCCGACTGCGTGGCGATGGCCTACGCGATCCGTGGATCCGGCGACGACTATCGCACGCTCAGCCCGCTAACTCGCTACGTACCCGCGGAGCTTCTGATTGAAGGGGGACGTAACACCATCATCTACGAAGGCGATGCGGAGCTACTCGGGAATATTGGAGAACGGATATTTTCCGCTTTCTCGACGGGACACGGTCCAAAGGGGGCAGCCCGCGCACTGGGAGATCTTCTGTGCTGTCTACCGCGCGTCGACTCCCCTGAGCTCGGGTACGATCGAGTGTTCCGGGTGATCATCATGCAGTTTCTCGATCGCCACACGATGGACCTCCGTTCGATCAGGAAGTCTTGCGTGCACGTGGCCACCCCCGATGGCACGCGGTTGATCCCGTTCGATGCCTATAACGTGCTGTATCGCGACGAGCTTGAGTCCACTGTCCTGGCGCCGCTACGTAGGCGCGTCCAGCTCCCGTGGATTTCGTGAACATGTCGTGGGATGAATTGGGCTACGGCGCGCTCATTGCGTTCGCTGCTGCGCTGTCGTTTGCCATTCGCCGTGCGGAGGGCAAACGCCTCGGCTATCTCGCTCATCCGGGGTACCGGTGGGTCGGGTTGTGGTGCGTTTGGGGGGCAGTGGTCGGGGCCCGCGCGGGGACGTTCTTCTATGAAGGCATGTCGGCGGACGAGGCGCTGCGCCAAGCGAGCTATACGCTCGGATTCGACGGCAAGACGGTGCTCGGGGCGCTTACCGGTGGCTACATTTTTGGCGAACTCGGCAAGAAGATCGTCGGGGTCCGGTTCTCCACCGGCGACGCGTTGGCGGTCGCGCTGCCCGTGGGACAGGCCATCGGTCGACTGGGGTGCCTGTGGGCCGGGTGCTGCTATGGGACACCAACAGACATGCCCTGGGCCATCCACCAGCACGGCGTACTCCGCCACCCGACTCAACTATACGAGGCAATCGCCTGTGGACTACTCGCGGGAGGCTTGTATGCGATCCGTCACCACCATCGGCCCGCGGGCCACCTGTTTCGTTATTACTTGATCGGCTATGCCGCGATTCGATTCTTCACTGAGACGTTCCGCGGCGAACCGCAGATCCGGGTCGGACCGCTGACTTCAGCCCAGCTATATTGTTTTCTGATGGGGCTGCTCCTGCTGCTCTCGGTCTGGCGAACAGGCGCAACAGCGGACCAAACTGGAGTTCGAGCACATTCGCGTGCGGAGGAAGATCCGCTACGCCGTAGACCACTGACGACAACCCCGGATGATAGGTCCCAAACATCCGATCCCACAGCATGAATGTCGAACCGAAGTTTCTCCCGTGGAGACTTGGATCGCGCGCGTGGTGGACGCGGTGAATGTTGGGTGTGTTCACCCAAGCATCCAGGAACCGAAACGGGTTGACCAGTTCGGTGTGGCAGACGAACTGCCAGCCGTCGTTGACCTCGACCAACAGCAGCAACAGCAACGGATCGAAGCCGAGCAAGGCGAGTGGCGCGAAGAAGAGATAACCGACTGCCGCCTCGATCCAGTTCAAGCGGAACGCCGCCAGGAAGTTCAGTGACCGGCTACTGTGGTGCGTCGAGTGCAAAGCCCAGCCGATCCGCGTGCGGTGGAAGAATCGATGTTTCCAGTAGTAAACGAAATCAACCAGTACGTACCCCACGAGCGCGCTCGCCAATGATGCGTCCCAGTGAAAGGGAGCTAGGGACGAGAGGCCCCCAAACAGTGCGAGTCGCACTCCCAACGTCAGTGCCCGCTCACCCAGATTGACCGCGAAGATCGTGCAATCGGTGAGCGTCGTTCGCACCGCGGGCGCCTTGCCTTTGACCGCGGCGACGTAGATCAACTCTGCGACAATGAGCGCGCCAACGACCACTGCGACTCCGCCCCGGTGGGTCCAAAGCGGGTCGGCGTCGAGGATGCTCACGAGCACAGACCCACCACGAAGTAGAGCATGCCCACGATAATCCCAACGCTGATCGCCACTGACGCGATCACTGTGCCCCGCGACTGCGTGCGTTGCAGTTCAGTCGACTCGCGAACCACAAGGGAACGCCGGTCGTCGTCGCTCGAATCCCCATGGTCGGCCATGGCGGACTCAGAGTAGCAGCCAGAGAGCGCCCAAGAGCCCAGGCGGTTTCGTGTGGCCGTGCTGCACCGACTCCACGCGCGCGCATCTTGCCGCGGCCGCGATCAGCCAAGCTGTCACGGTCCTACCTCAATCCTCCTTCTCGACGCCCTCGCGACGGCGCTGGCCGAGGCCGCCGGCGCCGATGAGCGGGGCGAGTCCACTTGGTCGGCGTGGCGACGGTGCGGTCGCCCGATCCATTCCGACAACAAGTGACCGGGAGGTGCTCGGCAGTCCAGTGCGCTTCGCTCGTGGATGGTTCACGGGAAAGTTGAGATCACCGCAGGAAACGCCCAACGCGCACTTCGCCCGCACGTACAATGGCAATTCGCGAGCGCAAGGATCCAGGCTTCGCACGTCGGGACTCCGTGCAGTCGACGCTCTGATCCGCGAGAATCCTGTTGCGAGGTCTCCCTACATGGGGCTAACGTTACCTACATGAAGCACCAGGCCCAACTCCTCCAAACGTGTTGTGCAGCCCTTTTCCTGTCGATCCCGGGCTGCGACACAGCCGACGAGCCGAGTCCGGGAGAGAGCAATTGCGGCGCCAAGTGCGATGCGCTCGACGACACGCAGGCAGCCGGAGAGCTTGGGGTGATGGGGCTGTACGAAGCCGAGCGGGCATCGGGAAAAACCGAAGACGCTGCAACGATCGACTTCACGAAGCTCGACCTGACGCGTAAGGGCACGCTCACGTTCCGGGTGGTTTTCCCGCCCCACTCCGAAGACGAGGGCGAAGATGTCCCGCACGCGGACCTGTTCCAGGTCAATTTCGACCTCACGCCGGCGCAGTACGAGAAGATTTTCAGCCTCGACTCGCCGGCGGTGAAACTAGCCGAGAAAGAATTCCCGGAGGGCTCGCTTCGGTATCAGCAGCGGGCGGTCGCCGAGCCCACGGACGACGGTGGTCGTCGTGTGTTCCTCGATTGGGACAATGCCCAAAACGAAAACTCCCGCAAGGGGAGCGTCGAGCTCGAGATCGACACCAAAGGTCAAATCGTGTCCGCGCACATGATCAAGCACGCCGCGAAGTCGTGTCTCCTCTTCAGCTGCGGGTTCAAGGTCGTCTTTGACGACGAACTGGTCGACATCACGAAGAAGCGACCGGGCCTGGGAATGCGGACCGATGGCGGCGAGATCGGGCGCGCGACCACCCTCGACGCGGTTCAGGCGGCGGTCGACGACCCGACGGTTGAGAACTTCGAGCGCTTGGCGGACGCTGAGTAGGGGAGTGACCGCCGGACAAGGGCGGCCTTTGAGCGGCGGGCAGGCGGTTGTCCGCCGCCCGTCCTCACGCTTCGAACTACGCGGGGAAACATCGCCGGCCCGCGCGGCACAACATCGCGACGTGGCGGCCAAGTAGGCCTTGGGAGTCTCTCCAATGCCCGCAATCGGCCGCAGCTCGCGTATGCGGAGGACGACGCTAACCCTCGCGCTTTCCATCCTCTGCTCGGGATGCGGGGGGGATTCCAGATCCGACGACCCGTTCGGCGGGATCGAGGGTGCAGACGGAGCGCTCGAGAGCGCCAGTGGCCAGGGCTCGAGCCCCGCCGCAGAGGACCATGGCGCGACCGGTGGCGGGATCAAACTCGACGTCGGTGGCGGTGCATCGGCCGGCGAGGAGGGTGGCGTCGTCAGCGATTGCGACTGCACGAACGCGAGTCCGGTCGCATACATTTGGGTGGCGAACAGCCCGGAAAACACCGTGTCGAAGATCAACACGGTCACGATGGTCGAGGAAGGCCGCTACCGAACTCATCCGCTGTCGGGTGATCCGTCGCGCACATCGGTGACCATTACTGGGCGAGCCGTGGCGGTTGCCAATCGCAACGGTGGTGTCGTGAAGATCTGGGCGAACGCCACGGACTGCACGGATGCGAACGGCGATGGCATCGTCACGACGTCCTCGGGCGCCGGCGATGTGCTCCCATGGGGCGAGGATGAATGCCTGGCGTGGTTTACGCCCCTCGACTACCAAAGCAATCGGCCAGTCGCATGGACATGCCTCGGCGGCGAGAAAGTCTGGACTTCGGGGGGCAACTTCGACGGGCCGCCGACACCGGGGCCGATCCATGTGCTCTTGCTCGACGGTGCCACCGGCGCCATCGAAGAGACGATCGTGGTCGAGGATTTCGCCGGCCTCGACCTCGCGGGTTATGGCGGAGCGGTGGATGCCGCTGGGAACTTCTTCGTGATCCCCAATGGCTCGCCAGCGTCGATCGCAGGGGTTCCGAAGATGGTCCGCGTCGACGCAGTCAGCCTCGACTACGATCTGATCGACATCCCCGATTCCATCACGAGTTACGGCATCACGGTGGATCGCGACGGCAACCCATGGGTCTCGTCGTTCGGCAGCGTTGGCGCGGCGCGCTACAACGTCGCGACGGGCACCTGGGACGTGGTCTCGGGATTTCGGAGCCAGTCGGGACTCATGCAAAGCGAAGATGGCCGCATCTGGGTCGGCACCGGCACGCAGGGGGGTATCAACGGCCCGATCGGCGTGTACGCGATCGATCCGGCGACGCTAAGCCTCAGCTCGCTCATCCCGTTGTCGGGCGGCGAGATCAAGGGGATCAGCGTCGATCCGCAGAACAAGGTCTGGGCCGTCAATCAGACGCCGGGAGTCGCCTATCGCATCGACCCAGGTGCGATGGCCGTCGAGGAGAGTTACGCCGGACTTAGCGGGCCCTATACCTACTCGGACATGACGGGATACGCCGTCCAGAACACCACGGGCTGCGTCCCTCCGCCGGCGGGATGAGTTGCCTCCGCTGTGCCGTGGCACACCTGGCGAACCTGCGCCGTCCGCTTCGGTGGAACGGTCCGGTCGAGCCCTTGGACGATGCCGATTCCGCGCTTGGCGGAGATCACCGGGCTCTGCGATGCTGGGGAAGATGGCCGGCCGCCTCTTCGTAGCGCTGCTTGCGACCACGGCCGCGGGGTGCTTTGGACGCGCCGGTGCCTATGCATGCATCGAAGATCCTGACTGCGATGCGGGGAACGGCGGGCGATGCGAGCCGACCGGGTTCTGCTCCTACCTCGACACCTCGTGCGATTCCGGGCGGCGCTACGACATGCTCGCGTCTGCCGGGTTGGATGGAACCTGCGTCACGCTGTCGAGCGGATCGACCGCGGAGTCTGGCGATAGCACGGGTCTCGACGCGGGCGGCGGGAGCACGTCTGTTTCGGCGACGACGGCCTCGGGCGCAACCACCGGCACCGAGCCCTGTCGCGACTGCATCGATGTCGACGGCGACGGCTATGGCGTCGGTGCAGATTGCATGGGTGCGGATTGCGACGACGGCAATCCAGGACGCAATACCGGGTGCATGTATGTCGCGCCAGATGGCGACGATGCGAACACCGGCGACGATCCCAGCGCCCCATGGGGAACCCTCGCGCACGCAGTTGCATCGCTGGGGCCGGGTGACAGCCTCGTGTTGCTGCCGGGCCCGTACACGCTTGGAACGACTGGCTTGTTGGATGCTCGTTGCGGAGTTGATGGCAGCGCAGTCGTGGGCACGATGGCGGCGCCGATCTCGATTCGTGGCGGTCGCGACCCGTCCGAGGAGCGGCAAGCGATTCTGCAATCGGATGGATCGAGGCCCGCGATCTACCTCTCGGAGTGCGCCCATTGGAAGTTGTCGGGCCTCACCGCGATTGGGGCAGAGCTCTCGGGTGGAGAGGGATCGGTGGTCGAGCTGCGTCAGGCGCTAGGGATCAGCGCCCATCGCCTGCTCGTGGCATCGCCGAACGGGCCCGCGCGCGGCCACGGTGTGTACGTCTGGGGCTCCCCGGGCGCCCTGCTCGAGGATCTCGAAGTCTACGATTTTCATATCTCCGGCATCTACGTGCGCGAGTCAAGCGGCACGACTGTGCGTCGCGCGTACCTCAACTCGCGCGGCCGCGATGATCCGCGCGGGATCGAGCTCCCATCGTACCCGACGCATACCGGGGATAACGGTCTGCGTTTCGCGCTCGGTAACGGCTATCGGGTTGAGAACTCGATCTTCACCGACCTTGCGTACGGCATCTACACGGAAACCGAGGTGGAGATCCTCGGCTCGATTGCATTGGACGTCACGTCGGGTTTTTGGATAAACAACGGCAATGTGGTACTGCGCGACGTGGTGGTGGTGAACTCCTCGAACAGTGGCATCGACCTGCGCAGCACGGTGCAGGCGAGCGTCGACGGCGCGACGGTCATCGGCGCCGAACACAACGGCGTTTTCATGGCGCAAGATAGCGCGTTCGCCTGCGATGTGGAGCTGGGATGCGGGGCAACGATCCGCAACGTGCTCAGCCTGCGCAACAAGCTGTACGGGATCCGTGGGACAAGCCCGATCGACTGGAGTGTCGCTGCCTCGAATGCCTACGGCAACACCCCTAACTACCCGATCATCGACGACCCGATCGAGGACGATGCCGGCCGGATCCAGAGGTCGTTGTCCGAGCCGGCCGATGGGTTTGGACTCGAGCTCGGTAAGTGCGTGGTGTTTGTTCCCGAGGACAGCCCGATGCACGCGCGCGGAGACGATGGCGCGGATATCGGTGCGAATATTCTCTATCGCACCGTCGATGGCGAACTGACGGACGTGCCGCTTTGGCATCCCGAGACCGGTGCGTTTCCCTGCGGCGCGATCGTTCGCGGGATCAACGATCTGCCCGGGAGGTCGTGTATCGATGTTCATGAGCTGCTCAACGTGCGAACGCACGGGTGCGAGCTGCCACCCGCGACGCTCAGTTGCGAAGATCCGGCGTGATGTCCGGCATCGACGACGCTCGCATTCTGGCTCCCACCCATTCATCGCGGCCGGGGCCGGCGGACTGGGTGCGTTGGTTGGCCGCGCCGACGACGAACGGGGGCAGCCCCTGCACGAGCGCTCTCGCCATCAACGAGAAGGCGCTCGGGGCAGCACACCGTGACATCCGCCCACTCGCGCCTTTGCTTGGCTCGGATCGCGCTAGCGAAGCATCGAGCGACCGGCGCGGTCGCGTTGGCGCGCCGGGCCGTGGCCGTGCGTACTGGTGTCGACGCCCCCGCATTCGAGATGGCCGTCGCGCGTTGCATCGACGGTGAGAGAGACTACGTGAGTGTCCTGTTCGCTTCGCCGCGCACACACCCTGATGCGTGCTCGGGGCCGCGTGAACAGCGCGGGAGTCGTCGATGAAGCGATCGGTGTCGGCGCGCATTGAACAATTTATGACCAGCCCACCCGCCTGGGGTCAGCGCGTGCCCGGGCTGATCCTCGTGGCCTCTGTGCTCGGCTGTAGCGACCCCGTCTCCGACGTCGGTGTGTTCTCGGGCGGCGAGACCTCGAGCCCGTCAGGCACGATCGGCGCCAGCGAATCGGGTGAGGCCGCCGGTACGAGCGGCGCGGCCACGTCCACGACCACGTCCACGACCGAGAGCAGCGCTGGCGACGCTGGCAGCACGGGCGCGCCGTCGCTCTTCGACGTCGGGGTCGGCGGGGCCGACGGCACCGACGGCACCACAGGTGAGCTCGGCTGCGACGACCCTGGGCTGGACGTGATCTACCTGGTGTCGCAAAGCTATCCGGCCGCACCCGGGCTGCATAGCTTCGATCCCGAAACCCTCGAGGTGACCTCGCTCGGATGGCCGGCGTGCGCCGACGCGCAGCCGGTCGGGCTCACCGTCGATCGCAGCGGCATGTTGTGGCTGCTGACGGTCGATGACGACGGGTGGCGGCACATCTACGTGGTCGACCCGGACTCGCTCGATTGCACCGAGACCGCCTTTGTCGACGCCGACAGCGAAGGTTACGTGCTGGACTCGCTGACGTTCGTCACCGACGCAGTCGATGGCGACGCCGAGACGCTCTATCTCCTGTTCCTGCAGGAGCCCGGCGCCGAGAACACGGTCACGCTGAGGCGGGTCACCGACCTCGACACAATGGAGGTCGAATTCGTCGGCCATGTTAGCCCACCGAAGTTGCTAGCCGACCTCAGTGGGACCGGCGAGGCGCGCCTGCTCGCGCAGGTCTACGACAGCGATGTGGGCGCTTGGGTCGCGGAGCTCGACACAGCCACGGGCGCTTTGCTCTGGGAAACCCCAATCGTCGGCATCGCCGTCGACGAGCTCTGCACGGGTTGTGGCGTCGCGCAGTGGGGTGGGCTGATGTGGTCGTTCCCGTTCGACTCCATCTCAACCTCCGCGGTGTACACGATCGATCTCGCCGACGGGACCGCAGATCTCATGGTCCCGGATCTGGGCATCAGCGTGACTGCAGCAGCGACGTCGACGTGCGTACTGTACGAACCTCCGCCGGCCGGTTGATCGACCGCCGAAGAGCCCATCGTCGCCACTAAAGTCGAGGCGATCGTCGAGCCGCGAGTCGTGGTCGACGTGCCATCGGCGCGGCGACGTGTGAGCGACGGCCCGGTGGCCTGGATTTCCGCGACCGGGATCTCGCTGCGCGGTCGGTCGTAGCGGCACACGCGTCGCGGTCACGCGGCCCAGTCGAAGGTGCGCATGTGCGACCGTGGGTTGTGTTCGAATCGGAGGTCCGCCGCGCCGGGAGCGAGATCGCGCCCGCTCGGCCCAGTTTGAGTCCCGCGGGATTCACCACGCTGTGCTGTTCCTCGCTGGACGCTCGACATAAGATGTGCATAAATAAGTAAGCTTGAACACCGAAACAACAAACAGAGTTGATCTCTCTGGTCGATCGGTGGTGGCCCTCGGTGTGCTGCTCTTGCTGGCGGCCGGCTGCCCTTCCGACGCCCCCGCTGGCACGGACGCGGAAGGCGGCGACGCCACGGGTTCGACCGACACCGCTCCGACCGACGGTGGCGACGGCTGGGTTACCGGGCCCGCCACCACCGGCGGCGGCTCGGCGGACAATGGGGCGACAGGCCGCGACCCCACCGGTGATTCCGCCGCGGACTCGGGCCCCGACACCGCCGACACCGGGCCGACCACCGCCGGAACCGACGATGGTTACGGCACCGGTGGCAGCCTCGATGAGGTCGAGGCCGCGTGCGAAGCGGATTGCGACGCCCAGTTCGCGACCGAGTGCCCCCCCGCCTGGGGCAACGTCCTCACCTGCAAGCTCGGCTGCGCGCAGGCAACGGTCCAGCTCGACGGCTTCTGTTACACCGAGTACGCCGACTACGTCGAGTGCCGGGCAGATGGCGGCTACGTATGCGTGAACGGCTACCCGACTCCTGAAGCGACCTGCGCCGGGCAACAGGGAGCGTACGTGGAATGCACATCCAACCTGGGATGCAAGCGTCACTGCAAGGACGCCATCGAGGCCGACTGTGAAACCGCATCGTTCGACGGGTGCGTGACGGCCTGTATCGCCGAAGAAGACGAACTGCCCGGCTACTGTGCGATCTACCTCGACTCGTTGCACCTGTGCCGATCCCAGAACGGCCAGGTCTGCGACGAGATGCAGAATCCCGACGCCGCGAACTGTATCTACTCGATCGAGAATCTCGCCGACTGCATCTACGACGAGACCGATGATGTGTGTGCGGGGTACTGCAGCATGTTCGACAACATGGGCTGCGGGAGCGGGTGCGCAGCCAGCTGCGCCGATGCGCTCGCCCACCCGAGTTGTGGCTATCAGTTTGTCGATCTCGTTGATTGCCAGACGCTGCACGGTGACTTCGCCTGCAGTGACGGTGCGCTCATCGGGGTGGACAGCTGCGATTACGAGAACATGCAGTACCAAAACTGCCTCGCGGGGTAACTCGCGTCGTCGGCGACGTCATGGACGAGCCGTTCTTGTGCGAACAACGGCGAGTCCGCGCCGCGCTGAGGGAGCTGGCCGCTCCCGCACGAGGCGTTCCGTCACCCCTGCCGCGGGTCGTCGAGCCCGACGGCGTCGAGCATGTCCGAGGTCGGATAGCCGTAGGCATCGGCGTCGTCGAGCCAGCGCGCCGCCTGCTCGGCGGTGCCATCGATCTCGTGCTGCAGGATCATCACCCCCAGCATCGCCGCGGCCCGGCCGTTGCCGCGCGCCGCGGCGCGCTCGTAGAACGAGGCGGCCTTGGCCATGTCGACCGGGCCGTTGGTGCCCGCGGCGTGGGCGGCACCGAGGTTGTATAGGGCGCGCGGGTGCTCGGCCGCCGCGGCGCGATCGAGCCACTGCTGCGAAGTCGCCGCGTCCGCCCTGACGCCGAGCCCCTGGGCATACAGGACGTACAGCTCGAACATCGCGTCGGCGTTGCCGGCCGCCGCGGCCTCGACGTGGCAGCGGTGGCTGGTCTCGAGATCCGACAGCCAGTTGTACACCAGCCCGCGCTGGTACAGCTCGGCCCCGCTGGGATCGGCGACCGCCTCGAGGCGTCCGAGCGCATGTCGCTGGTTCGCCTCGCTCGAGTTCCGGGTCAGCCGGGCGAACTGCAGCAGCGACTCGCGGTCGCTACACCGCGCCGCCTCGGCGAACGCGCGCATCGCCGCCTGTAGCGACGGGTTGTCCTCGTCGTCGATCACCTGCGCCTCGGACGACCACGGTCGATTCTCGGCGTCCGACGGATCGACGCCCTCGAACGCGCCGAGCGGACGCAGTGCCGCGAGGTAGCACTCGCCTAGCGTGCGATAGGCCGCCGCCGATCCGCGGGCCGCCGCCGACCACAACGCGTCGAGCATCGCCCGCTCGGTGCCGGGGACGTCGGCGATGAGCCCGATCATCGCGTCGCCGCGGACCAACCGGTCGAAGGCATCGCGGCCCCGGATGAAGTCGTCGTCGTCGGGAGCCATCGGACGGCGATCATGTCCGCAGCCCGTGGTCGGCTCAAGGCATCGACACGAGCGAGGTGCCGAATTCGTGCCCGAGATCGCGCACGCCGGGCCCTGCGATGGTCTACCGTTGTTCGCATGACGCCCGTACGCGGCACCCTCCCAGACGCCGCCGCCCCCGACCACGGCGAGCGCTTCGTCGAGCTCGCGCGGCTCGGCGGCACGACCATCGAGCACATCGTCAGCTCAACGCGGCCCGACGACACCGAGCAGGATCAGCCCCGCGACGAGTGGGTGGTGCTCCTGCACGGCACCGCTGAACTCGAGGTGGGCGGGACCCACGTATCGTTGACGTCCGGCCAGTGGCTGTTGCTTCCCGCCCACACCCGCCACCGCGTGCTCGCGACCAGCGAAGGCGCGCGATGGCTCGCGGTCCACGTGCGGCAGACCTGAAGCTCACGCTGGTCGAGGGGGGACAACTTCCTCGGGTACGTGATCTTGGCCCGCGGGAGGCCGCGGGCGAAAGCGCGAGGTGGAGTCTTCGACTGTCGCGCGGGGGAATGCCCGAGCTCGCCGAGCTCGAACATGACCGAACGCGGCACCCTCAGAAATCGCGCTCGAGGTCAGCCCAACGGACCGAGACTGATGTCCACTCGGCTCGCGATCAAGCGCATCAAGCTCTCGAACTCGCCACTGTTCAACGCAAGCTCCAGCGACAACCGCTCCCGCGTCAACTGGAGCAGCCGATTGCGGGCCGCCGCCAGCCAGCGAGAGACGCTCGAAGGATGAACGCCGTAGATCGTAGCCACTTCGTCGCCGCGCAGCCCGTCGACAACGTGGTAGCGAAGTACGTTCCGATCGCGGTCGGGCAACTGCGCGAGCGCGGCGGAGAACGCTTGGCGAAACGCTTGGCTCGCATCGCTTTTGATGAGCTCGAGCTCGGGGTCGAGACCGACGATGTCGGCTATGGCCTGGTCGTCGGGCACCTCGATGGTCCGCCGCCCACGCCGCCTGGCCATCAGCGCTTCTCTCACGGCACACACGCGGACGAACGCCCGCAGCGGGCCAGTCCCGCGATACGCCGCCAACTTAGATGGACGGCCGGGCACGTCGAGGAGCATGAGCTCGCGAACGGTCGCCACTAGGCCGTCAGGATCCGGCACGTCGGCGCGCGCGATCGCGTGGGCGATCGCGGGCATGAGCTCCTGTTCGAACACGGCAAGGGCACCCGCTGCACCCACGAGGCAGCCGTGGGCAACCAGCAAGCCATCGAGATCGACGGCCACGAGGTCGACGGCGTCGTCGGCCGGCAGGCGCTCGCGCACCCACGCTGAGAACTCCTCGTCGTCGACGTCGATCCGCGGAGCGCGGGCCCGCGCGCGGGCGAGGGCGTCTTTGAGCTCGTGCGCGTCACCCATCTTGGGCGAGTATCGCACCGCGCTCGGCGGCGCCGTCCGCCCCGCGAATCGGCGGCTGAAACGCGGCATAGTCGGTGTGTGGGCGACGAGCCACGGGTCGGGCCCTGCCCGAGCGAGGATTCACTTGCCGCCTACTTCGGTCGGGCCGGCGCTCTCGACGATGGCCCGCCATCCACGCTCGAGCACCACTTGGCGAACTGCCGATCCTGCCGGTCCCTCGTCGCGGCCCTGGCGCGCGCGAGCGATCCGCCCTCGCGTTCGGCCGTCGTGTCGGTTCACGATGTCGGCGTCACCGACGGGAATCGCGTGTGGCTGGCGATGGAGCTCGTGCGAGGGCAAACGCTGGACACGTGGCTTCGCGCGCGCCGACGCCCGTGGACGATGGTGCTCAGCCTGATGATCCAGGCCGGCCGCGGGCTCCGAGCGGTCCACGCCGCGGGCCTGCTCCACCGCGATTTCAAGCCCGCCAACATGATGGTCGAATCGAGCGGCGACGGAGAGCGAGCGCGCATCATGGACTTCGGCTTGGTCCGCGCCACCGTCTCGCCCGAGCGACGCGCCGAGTCGCCGATCACCGTGGACGACGTGGCGGACGCGAGCGTGACCGGCACTCTGATCGGGACGCCCGCGTACATGGCACCCGAGCAGCTTCGCGGGGAAACCGCGAGCGAGCGCAGCGATCAGTTCTCGTTCTGCGTCACCGCGTGGGAAGCCCTGTACGGGGTGCGCCCGTTCGCGGGGCAAACCGTGGCGGAGCTGGCCGCGGCGCTCGAGCGCGACCGGCCGACGGCAGCGGCTGGCGCCGCCGTCCCGGGATGGCTGCGCCGCGTGCTCGAGCGCGGAATGACGATCGATCCGCGCGCGCGCTGGCCGGGGATGAACGAGGTGCTCGAAGCGCTGCAGCGCGGGCGCACGCAGGCGCGCTGGCGCCGAGGGCTCGCGGTCGCCGCCTTGGTGGGTCTGGTGCCCGCGGCGATCGCCGGATGGAACGAGTTCGATGGAAAGCGCCGTACCGCCGCATGCGAACAGGCGGGAGAGAGCATCACCGAGGCGTGGAACGACGAAGCACGCGCTGCACTGCGAGACGGTCTGCTCGCAACGAACGTGGGTTATGCGCGAGAGACTGCGGACAGGGTGATGCCGTGGCTCGACGACTACGCAGCTGCCTGGCAAACCGCGCGCACTGAGACGTGCATCGCTGCGGACGTGCACGAAACGTGGGACGAGGACGCGCGCGAGCGCGGGCTGTGGTGCCTCGACGAGCGCCGCATGGAACTCGATGCGCTGGTGGCGGAACTGTCGCGCGCGGAGGCCAGCGCCGTGGAAAAAGCCGTACAGGGTGCAGCCCAGCTCGGCGACGTCGCGCCGTGCCGAGACGTCGAGTGGTTGCGGCGTCTCCCGAGCCCACCAGCCGATCACCGCGACGAGGTGCGGGCCGTGAGTGCCGAGCTGTCGAGGGCGATGACGTTGGAGCGCACCGGTGCGTACGAACGTGGCCTCGCGACCGCGCTCGAGGTCCTGGTTCGAGCCGAGGCGCTCGAGTGGCCGCCGCTGGTCGCCCAAGCGCGCTTCGTCGCCGGCGCGCTGCATTCGCGAAGGGGAGACTTCGCGAAGGCCGAGCAAGTGCTCGAGCTCGCGTAT
Source organism: uncultured Myxococcales bacterium (assembly GCA_902826865.1). Lineage (GTDB taxonomy): Bacteria > Myxococcota_A > Polyangia > Nannocystales > Nannocystaceae > Xiheibacterium. The sequence continues at coordinate 23,623 of CADEGN010000028.1, read as the reverse complement.
TTCGAGGCCGCGCGTGCCGGCTCCCCCGAGGTGGCGTGGGCGGCAGCGGAAGGACTGGTGCGCACCGTCGGGGTCGACCTGACGCGGCACGACGACGGGGTACGCTGGTCGCGGCTCGCCGAAGTGGTGCTCACGACGTTGCCCGATCCGGCCGAGTTGCGTCGGGCAAAGCACCTGCTTCACCTCTCTGGCGTACACGAGGTCATGGGCGCCTACGACGACGCCAAGGTGCTGGGCGAGCGAGCGCTAAACCTCTACGAGACCGCACTCGGCGCGCACCATCCCATGGTCGCGGTGAGCCTGATCAACCTCGCCGCGATAGCCATGAGGCTGGGTGAGCTAAAGGCCGCCCAGGCCTCGCAAGAGCGAGCGCTGGCGATATTCCAGAACGCGTTTGGTCCGGGGCATCCCGAAATCGCAGTGAGCCTGAGCAACCTCGCGATCGTCCACCACAGCAGCGGGCGTCACGGGCAAGCCAAGACGTTGTACGAGAGAGCGCTCGCGATCATGCACAACGCCCTCGGCCCGGAGCATCTCAGCGTAGCGAACACCCTCAGCAACCTCGCCCTCGTGCACGAGGTCATGGAGGAGGACGAGCAAGCCATGGTCTTGCTCGAACGAGCACTCGCGATCCGACGCAAGGCGGTCGGCCCAGAGCATCCCTTGGTCGCGACGAACCATCACAATATCGCCTTCATCTATGACTCGATGGGCAAGTACGCAGAGGCCAAGGGGCACTACGAGCGCGCGCTTGCGATCTACGAGAAGACGCTCGGCCCCGAGCATGTCGACTCCGTGATGAGTCTGGCCAGCCTCGCGGCGGTAGACTTCCAGACGGGCGCGTACGAGCGAGCCCGGACGCGGTGGGAACGCGCCCTCGCGCTCTACGAGAAATTGCTAGGCATGGACCATCCAAAGCGCGCGCTTTGTCTCCAAGGGCTCGCCGAAGTCGCCCTCGCGCAGCGGCGCTTCACGGATGCGGTGATGCACGCGGAGGGGACGCTGGCGCAGCTCCAGCGCTCGGAGTCCTCCGCGCTGCACGTAGCCGACGCGCTGTTCTTGCTCGCCCGTGCACTGTGGCTTGCGCACCGAGACCGCGCCCGCGCGATCGACCTCGCCGAGCGGGCGCGCGAGATCTATCGCAACTCGGAACGCCCAGACGCTAATCTCGCCGAGGTCGAGGCGTGGCTCGAAGCGCACGCACGATCGCGGTGACGATCGCGGACCATCACCGGCACAAGGCGGGCACGCCGCGCGCAGCAGCGACTCGCGGTCGCCACACCGCGTCGCCCACCGCGTGCTCGCGACCAGCGGAGGCCCGCGATGGCTCGCGGTCGGCGTGCGGTGCAATCAAAGCTGAAGCTCACGTTGGTCGAGGGCCGCCTCACCCGCCCGCGCGCGCCGCGTTCTGGGCCGGGCGCGTTTGTAATCACAACCGCCGTCGCGTTACATAGCGCATGATGTGGATGGTAAGTCAGCAAGAACGGCGCCTATTCGCCGGCGTCCGCCGCTCAACGCTGGATGATGACAGCGGCGCGAGCGGGTCCGATGTACATCCCAAGGTTCGCAGCCCGCAACGGCCACGCAACCTCACAGTCCGCGCCTTTCGCCAAACCCGAGCCTACCCTCAGGTTTCTGCGGGGATTCCGATCCCGTTGCGGCGCCTGCCTAGCCTCAGGCACGAACGATTCGTTGGCCGGCTGCGTCGGTCGGCGTCGATTCGTACGCTGGAGGTGGGTGATGTCTGAGGGCGCGTTCGTTGCGAAGATGCCGTTGTTCGCCGGGGCGCTGGCGTTTCTAAACGCGTGTGGTGAGGGTGGCTCGGCGCAGACCACCGCCGCGACCACGAGTGACACGTCGGGGACCGGCCAGGAGTTGACGACCACGGAAACAGGTCCAATCGATTCGAGCACATCGTCGTCGTCCGGTGACGCCAGCTCCGACGCCGGGGCGCCTCAGTGCGTCATGTGTAGCGCCGAACCCCCCGAAGGATGGATCGGCCCGGTCGCGTACGCGCGCGTCACACCAGGAAACGCACCCCCGGAGTGTCCCGATGCAGTCGCTGAGAAGGGCCCCACCGTACTCGACGGTTTCAACCCACCCCCCCCGACGAGCTGCGAATGCTCCTGTCAGCTCGAGGGCGGGGGCGGCAACGACTGCTACATCGCCGTGATCACCGGGGAGCCGGCGGTGTTCGCCACCTCAGGGGGCTACGGCGGAACGGGCACCGGCGGCACGGGCTACGGCGGCACGAGCTACGGCGGCGGGGGCTACGGTGGCACGGGTGTCATGGATAGCGGCGGCGACGACGATTCGTACGATTGCGACGGCGAGTCCTATGCGCTCACCCCTGGCTGTATCAACCTGAACGTCGACGGAAAGATCCGCTTCAACGTTGTGTCCTACGAAGGGTACGGGTACGGCGCATCGTGCATGGAGACAAGCAGCGAGACGATCCCACCGGTGTCCTGGACAGCGGAGATTGCCACGTGCCGGCTGCCCACCGTTACGCCGATGTGCGATGGCGGCGAGATCTGCATTCCACCGTTGCCAGAGGGCTTCGAGTCGAATTGGTGCCTCTACAAGGATGGCGATGCTGAATGCCCGGCGGGGCCGTACTCGAACAAGACTGTGTTCTGGACCGATGTCGACGACACGCGGACGTGCAGCACTTGCGCGTGCGGATCTTCGGGGATGGCAAGCTGCGGGGACATCGAGATCTACGTGTATGCAGATCCTGACTGCGCCGGCGAGCCCGTCGCGTCGGTCCCGGCGACAGAGCAATGCGTCGACGCAACTGGGCAGTCGGTTGCAATGAGCGCTGCGGCGGAGCCACAGTGCCTAGTCACGCAGATGTCGGAACCCGAGGGCGACGTCGCCGCAACCGGGGCGTTCACGTTCTGCTGCACTGAGTGACTCGGGCTTCCGCCGCGCTCTTGCTGCGGAGGCCCGCGAATCTCGACAGTCCCGGATGCTCGGGGGCGGCGTGAACATCGCGGGAGTCGTCGATGAAGCGAGCGGTGTCGACCCGCATGAACGGGGCATGACCAGCTCACCCGTCTGGGGTCATCAGCGCGCGCCCCGGCTGATCCTCATCCCGTTTGTGCTCGGCTGTAGCGCGCCCGTCTCCCACGTGGGTGGGGTTCTCGGGCGGCGAGACCTCGAGCCCGGCAGGCACGATCGGCGCCAGCGAATCGGGTGAGGCCGCCGGCACGAGCGGCGCGGCCACGTCCACGTCCACGTCCACGACCGAGAGCAGCACCGGCGACGCTGGCAGCACGGGCGCGCCGTCGCTCTTCGACGTCGGTGGCGCCGGCGCCGACGGGGCCGACGACACCACAGGTGAGCCCGGCTGCGACCGCCCCGGGCGGGACGTGATCTACCTGGTGTCGGAATCCGCTGAGGTCGAACCCGAGCTGATCGTACCCGGGCTGCATCGCTTCGATCCCGAAACCCTCGAGGTGACCTCGCTCGGATGGCCGGCGTGCGCCGGCACGAGTCCGCAAGGGCTCACCGTCGATCGCAGCGGCATGTTGTGGCTGCTGGCGGTCGCTGACGATGGGTGGAAGCGCATCTACGTCGTCGACCCGGACTCGCTCGATTGCACCGAGACCGCATTTGTCGAGGCCAACAACGAAGGCTACGGCCCGGAATCGCTTACGTTCGTCACCGACGCACTCGATGCCGACACCGAAGGGCTCTATCTCCTGTCCGTGCAGGAGCCCGACGCCATGACCACGGTCACGCTGAGGCGGGTCACCGACCTCGATACCATGGAGGTCGAATTCGTCGGCCACGTTAGCCCGCCGAAGTTGCTAGCCGACCTCAGCGGGACCGGCGAGGCGCGCCTGCTCGCGTTGGTCTACGAGGGCAATGGGGGCGCTTCGGTCGCGGAACTCGACACAGCCACGGGCGCTTTGGTCTGGGAAACCCCAGTTGTCGACATCGACGTCGACGACAGCTGCACGGGCTGTGGCGTCGCGCAGTGGGGCGGGCTGATGTGGTCGTTCCCGTTCGACGGCTTCTCAAACTCCGCGGTGTACACGATCGATCTCGACGACGGGACCACAGATCTCATGGTCCCGGATCTGGGCATCAAAGTGACTGCAGCAGCGACGTCGACGTGCGTACCGTACGAACGCCCGCCGCGCGGTTGATCGACTGCCGAAGCCCGCCATCGTCGCTGCGCCACGCCATCGGTCGTGAGGACGGGTCGGACTCCGTTACGATCGTTCCGTGTCCGCCGCCGAGCTGCTGCCACCGATCGAGATCCCGTGGACGATGAAGCCGGTCGAGTCCGCGGAGACCTCGACCGAGCACCTGCCCGACGGCCGCGTGCGTTGGTCCATCGTCCACGACATTCTCCGCGACGTCACGCCCAAGATGCTCGTGTGGTGGTTCAAGCACATGGACGGTGATGTTGAGATCGCCGGCACGTCGATCCCCCGCTATCGCGCGTGGCATCCCGCGATCACGTCGCGCTCACCTACGTGCGCAGGGCCGACGATGGCAGCAACATGGGCCCGGGATCCCAGGTGCGCATCCAGGAGTACTTCGCGCGCAATCCCCAGTGGCGCGTCGACATCGTTGACGATGTTATCCGGCTCGACGAGGGGGGCTTCATCCACATCCACCAGGTGGCGGGCATCGAGGTCGTCCGTATGGAGTACACGTTTGAGCGCACCCCCGGCGGCACCCTCTATCGCAACTGCCTCATCGCTGGCATGACCGCACCGATCCTCCGTGCGCCGTTCAACGCCCTCATCCGACCGCGCTTGCTGTCCGACGCGATGGGCCACGCCTGGCTCACCCACAACGTCGAAGAAGTCGGCAACCTCGAGCACTTCCTTCCGGTGCTGTTCGAGGCGGAGCTCGGACGACGACCAAAGCCCTAACCGTGCTGAAACAGCTTTTCGCAGAGTGACCTGCCCGCGATCGTGATGCAGATCTCGTCGGCAACGACAGCGTTCATCGAGGTCTCGCGAGAGACGTTAACTTCGCACATGCCTGGCATGTCGGTCGCAACCCCTTTGAGCCAAGCCGTCATGTCGCAGACGAGCTGCCCGTCGAATTCGCGCCCTTGCTTGTCGAAGGCCTTGGCCTCGACGAAGGTCTGCTCGTGGCCCCGATGGACCTCGAGCCGTATGTCGGCCTGGTTCAGGCCCACGACGCGGACGCGCAGCGTCGTGCCCAAGCCGCACGACCGCAGCGGTAACGCATCCAGGGGCTTGGTCGCGACGATGCCGGCGTCTTCTGTGATCGAGGCCGAGTTCCCGCTGGCGTCCGCGACCGGACAAGCGCCGAACAGCTCCCTCTGCTTTCGTTGGCCGCGCGGCACTCCGTACCACCGGTAGGTCGGCTTGATCACGCTTGCGCCGGCGAGAAACAGCTGCTCATCTTGCCCCATGCGCGCGGTGAATCGCGTGGGCTTCACGCATTCCACGTCGAGTCGTCCCGTGTGTCGCGCTCCAGGTCATCGAGAGCGCGCTCGCGTGCCAATACCCCGACGCGGACGGGGACCAGCTCATCATCCGACCTCGTCCGGGTCTGTCGGCCGCTGAGATCGATCGGTTTGAAGCCTCGCTGTCGAGGCGTTTGCCGGCGGAGATTCGCGAACTCCTGAGTTTCTCAGCCGGGCTGGACTTCGACATCACGACCACCTCGCCGGGTCCGCCCCGTCCCCACCCACCCGAAATATCCGCCCTGATCGCGGGCGCATGTGAAATCCATGTGTCGCCCGAAGTGATCCTGTTCACCGGCGGTGAATGGGGGCCGTACGCGACGTCTTTGGTCCACGGGCTTCAGATTGCTCCCGATGGCTGCGGCAACTCGTGGGCCGTTGAAATTGATGCGGAGAGCGGAGCGTGGGGACCAGTTTTCTTCGTCGACCACGACCCCAGTGTGATCGTGCTCCAAGCGCGGTCGCTCGCGGAGTTTCTTGCCTGGGCATTGTTCCCGCCGCTACCGAATCGCGCGGACGAGTGTCCGGAGGGCGCCGAGTGGAGAGCTTGGCGCGCCCCGTCGTTGGGGTCGCCTCAACCATCCGCGGCTGCCTTCGAAAACGACGACGTTCTACTCAGATTCAGCAGAGAGATTGGTGCTCGTCATCAAGTGGTCGACATGCGCGCGCGCGAACCAGGTAGCGCAATGGTCTGTCGTCGCTGGGATACCACGGGAGACGTTCGTCGTCATGAGAGCGCTCTGCTCTTCGCCGTCGAGGAGTCCTGGCTCTTCCGCGCCCGACGAGCGCTTCGCGCCTGGCTCCACCCCAAAGAAGTCGAGCGAGCCCGGCCCAAGTGAACCTTGCATGGGGACTGTCGAGCAGCTCGGTCCACCTCTTGTCGTGGCCCACCACCGCGGCACGAAGCGAGCGTGGCTGACCCACGCTCGCGCTACCGCCGCTCACATCGTTCGTGAAGACTGCGGAACTCAACCTCTGATTCCCGCTCGGCTCGATCGCGAGCACCTCGTACGCGTACTCGGTCGCCGCGTGCATGAACTGCGGCGGGATCGCGATGCTCGTCGCCGTCGCCGGCACGTAGATACTGAACACCGGGTGGGCGAAGCCCTGCGGAAACGCCCGATCCGCCTTTCGTTGCGACGATCACCTCGTAGCCGACGATCGTCAGGGCGTTACCCGCGATGTCTGTCGTCATATCTTCCCATTGCACGAGGGTGTCGTCCGGATCGACATCGGTCGCGCCCTCGCTAGGGCTCGTGAGCACGGGGTCCGCCGGGATCGCGTGGGTGAGCGTCGCCACGATCTCTTGCGTGTCCCCGCCGACCATCTCACCGGTGAATGTGTACGTGCCCTCGGGCAAGCGCGCGAGCACCTCTGGGATCGGCACCTCGGCGTTTGCCGGCTCGTTCGTCCCGAAGAACAACTCCGTCAGGCCGAAGTCGGAGAAGGTGTCACCCGCCGTGATCGACACGATAGGCGCCGCGTCGGGGCCGGTGATGACCAGCGAGCTCCACGGATCGCCGTCGGCGAAGCCCTGGAACCCGGTGCCCTCGTCGGTCGCGTTGTGTCCGATCAGTAACTTCGCTTTCGTGAGCACGGGCTGCTTGGGCTCCGGTGGCGCGCGACCGCTGCAGCCACTGCCCGTCTCGAATGCGGCCCGACGTAAGCTAGCGGTTCGCGCCCGCGATGCGGCCACCGACGAACCCGCCGTGCAGGTCGACGATCACGTGGAGCATCATGGCGGGCCACAGCGTGCCGGACCAAAGGACGATCCCCACCATCAGGCCGCCCATGACTCCCGTCTTCAGGATGCCGGTCGGGCCCTGGTAGGCGTGGCCGACGGCGAACACGGCCGTCGCGGTGGTGATCGCTGCCCACGATGGCATGACCGCGCCGAGCAGCCACGGCACGAACCCGCGGTACGCGAGCTCCTCGCACACGCCCGCGGTGACCGCGACCACGTGGAACAGCCGATGCTCGCGCGGCGTGTGCGGCAGCAGATGTGCGACGTCCCCGATCTGGGCCTTGCCCGCCTCGAGCGCCTCGCTCGTCAGCTTCGCGATGCTGCGCACGTGGTACGCCGCGAGGCCCGCGATCGCGACCACCACAACCCAAACGGCCCGGACCTCGAGCGGATCGCCGAGGCCGAGGGTCGGCCACGGGCGGCCGCGCACGAGCCACCACGTGAGCACGGCCAGGCACAGCGTCCACTGCGAGACGACCACCTCGAGGTACGCGCGCGTACGGACGCCGGGTGCGTTCGCCTTGGCCGCGGCGAGGAACCCCGGCCACGTGAAAAACGCCCATGCGGGCACCGCGACCATGAGGATGGCTCCGAGGATCCAGTCGATCGGCGTCGGTGTCATGCCTTCCTCTCCTTTGCGTCGATCGGTGCGAGCACCAACGTGACGGCATGGATCTTCGCGCCCCGGCGGGCGGGCTTCGCCCGCTGGAGGACGTTCGTAATCGCCTCGATGTGGCGCATCACTTCGCGGATCTCGGCCTTGCCGAGCCATGCCTTACCGCGCAGCGCGACCACCGACTGGGTCGCGCGGGATGCCAGCGCGCGATCGAGCTCACGCGCGGTGATGCGGATCGCTGCCTTCGCGATCGCGCGAGCGGGGCCGGTCGCCGCGGGCCGCCGCGAACGCGCGAACAAGACGCGATCGGCAGCGACTCGCCAGACGACCTCACTGCGGTCGCCCGTGCCGGACTCGGCCACGATCGCGCCGAGCTTTTCGAGGATCTTCAGGTGGTAGTAGAGCGCGGTCGGCCGCCGACCGAGCTGCGTTGCGAGCTCGCGGACCGAGCACGGTCCGTGGAGGCCGAGCGCGGAGAGCAGCTCCTGCCGCGCCGGCGAAGACAACGCCGCGGCATCGCGGGGCGAGAGCGTGAGGGTTCGGAGGCGGCCCATGGCGGCTCGTCGGCGGAACCAAGCATTCGCTTGTTTCAAAAAAAATTGCAAATTTTGAAAACGAGCACCGAACGGCGTCCCTACGCCGAGGCCGCACCTGGCGCATACCCGCGCCGCGCTGTGTGGTTGCGATCGCACTGCACGGCGCTCTGTCGCGGGAGGGCTGTGGCTCTCAATGGCTTCTGAACCAATGAAAGAGCGCGCAGACGAGCTCCGCCGCGGGCCGCGACCGTGTCTCGGCGTTCAGCGGCGGGAGCAGCGAGCGTTCTCGATGACTCTGTTCAATGCAACGGCGGTCAGCCGGGCAGGTTGTGCAGAGCGCGAACGTCGGTGCAAAGCCACACGAACGGCCAGCTGCGGTAGTAGCGGTGGATGTTTTGCCAATCGGGCCCGTTCGGGCGTTGAAGAAACGCTTTGACGAGACGACCCCATCGTCTGTACTCGACAATGCGATATCGGCCGCTGAGCAGCCCGTCGACCGCCTCTCGATACTGCCGCACGACCTCCGCGCTCGTGCAGGGAAACCACGACACCCAGAGCTCGCCGGCACCCAGCCAAAGTTCATCCGTGTTGTGCAAGGCCAGCGTGACGTCGAATCTGAGGCCAGGTTGCACCTTGATACTCAGCTCCAGCTCGGCCTCGCCGGCCTCGCGCGCAAGGCTCATCTCGAGGGCACCGTGCACGGCGCGGATCTCCTCGAACACCCGCTCAGCAATCTCGCGCGGCTCGCTCCTCACTTCCCGGCGGCTAACGTATGGGCGTTTAGGTGCTGCGCAGTGACCCTAGCTCGATGCACCCGTCCGCTGCAACGACTGTTTGGTCGGCGAACAGGGTCATCCACCAAGCTTCTCCGCAACGCGATTCACCTTGGTCTCGGCGGGTGCGCTTCTGCAGAACAGGAGCACTGCCTCCCGTTCCACTTCAGGCCAAGAGGCGAAATCGGCCGCTGCCAGCGTGTCCGCCAGCGTGCTCGCCGAAAGCAGTGGCTGACGGACGGTCGTCATGAGCTCGAGTATTCGAGGCAGGTAGAACTTGAAGTCCTCGCTGGTGCCCACATGGTTGACTGCGAGGTAGTAGTAGTCCAGGAGGTCGGCGTCGCTCAGCTCGGTAAGGCTCTTGCGGCGCAGCTCCTCGTCGATCTTCTCCGAGACACCGCCACCTGCCGAGCAGGCGTCGGGATACGCGTCGCGCAGGTGCGGTCGGCGGGTGCAAAGCCTGGTTGGGCAGCAGGTATCCTACGCAGCGCTCGGGTCCAACCTACACGAGGTAAACCCACCCGCGGTCCTCGGCGAGATAGTGCTCCCAGTCGTCCGCGATCCTGTTGAGGAACGCTTCGAAGCTCTCCGCCACGTGCCATGTGCCGCCGGTCTCGTGGTCCCACCGCCAAACGTCGCCGGTCTCCGTGATGAGGAACGCATTTCCTCCACCGTCGGTGGCTACCGGTTGTGCGCGGACTCGTCCGGTCTCGGCCTCCACGAACGTAGGGTAATCGCCGCGACGTACCGAGCGCGCAAGGTTCGTTGGCCCCCCGATCCAGTACCCCTTGTGGATGTCTATCGCGACGATGGATGAGTGCGTCGAGAGAAGGCTCCGCACCTCTGCCGGGAGAGGAAGGCCGGTGGCGCCTTGCAGGTCGAGGAGCTCCGCCGCGCGGCAGGGCGCGGCGAAACGAGGCGCACTCTCGGTCGGGTAGCGTGCTGCGACAGAAGCAAGCCGTGATACCGCGTTTTTCATCGTACGAACTACCTCGCCGCACGCCCCGCTGCCGGACACTCGGCTACGCCTGCAAGGCGCGCCCGAACAACCGGTCGCGAAGCGACCGCACTTGTGTGCAAACGATATCATGCGCCGCTTTCACTTGGGCTCCACCACCGCAGACCTGTCACATCGGTTCTTGCGTCGAGTGCCTTATGCAGGGCGTCCGCCACACGGGCCACGGTGGCTGTTGTACGGAAGCCGGGATACGGAGCGTACGCGCTGCGGGGCCTTCGTGGCTCGATGTCTTCTTGAGAAGCCATTCGGTGGTCCGGGGATCGGGCATCTTGGACCCGCCGCCTTCACGCCCCGGATCACGCATGCACGATTCGCGGCGCATTCGCGAGCGCCCACCGAGGCCGGGCGCTCAGTGGAACGCGTCGATCTTGACCCCTACGATGAATGTCAGCGGCGCGCCCGGTCGCAGACCAAACGGTCGCAGCGACATCGCGTACGCGTTGTTGGTGACGTTGCTGATCTGCAGGTACGTCGCCAACCGCGGCAGCGGTCGCGCCAGGGCCGAGACGTCGAGCACGAAGAATCCTGGGATCTTCTCCGCCGATGGAATCTTGCCGTGGCCGGCGACGTCGCGCATCGCCGAGGTGAAGTTGGGGGCGGCGGAGATCTCCCAGCGCTCGCCACCGATCGCCGTGCTTCCGCCGAGCACGTGGCGTGGCACGTAGGGCAGCTCATCGCCCTCTTCGACGTCGCCCCACTGGATGAACGACGAACCGAAGCTCTCTTGGAAGCGCGTTCCGGTATAGGTGTAGTTGGCGCCGAGCTCGAAGTAGAAGCGGCCGGCGAACTCGCGTCGGTACCGGGCCATGGACTCGAGGCCCCACACCAGCGCCGCGCCGGCATTGTATTGATTCGCACCATCGCCGTCGGTGCAGCCCGACGAGAAGGTGCAGACCGCGTTGAGGTTGCGATAGTCGCTGAGGAAGCCGACTGCCTCGGCGGCGAAGCCGATGGCACGGGCGCGCGCACCAAGCTCGTAGTTCATGCTGGTCTCGGCGCGCACCGCCTTGGGCTGTCCCGGGGTCACCGGCGAAAAACCCCGGTGGGCCCCCGCGAACACCGAAAGCCACGGCGTGGCTTTCACCAGCGCACCAATGCCGGGCGAGACGGCGGTGTCGCGCCGGCGATTGTTCTCGCCGGCGAGGCGATCGCGGAAGCGCATGTCGATCACCTCCAGGCGGATTCCGGGCGCGAGGGTCAGTCGTCGCCACAACGTGATCGCGTCGAAGAGGTGGAATGCGCCAGCAATGGTCTCGCCGCGGTTGTCGGCCGTGCTCTCCCGCGGAGTGCCTTCGGGCAGGAGTGCGCCGCTGGTCATCTGGAACGCGTCGGAGCTGTGGTCACGCTCGATGAAGTCGTGGTGCAGCCGCACACCGAGCTCGAGCTCCTGCTCGACGATCTTCGCGCGCGGGCGCCAGCGGAACGCGGTCTGCACCCCCTGGCTGACGAAACGCCGGCGGTTGTTGGCCACCAGGAGCGCGTGGTCTGGTAGCACGCCATCTTGTTCGCCGCGCAAGATACCCAACGACACCGCATTTTGGCCGGTGTCGCCGGCCGCGAGCACGTCCGATAGTGCGGCACCTCGCATCGCGTCGAGCCGTCGCCACAGCCGCACGAAATCGTGACGATACAGGCGGACGTCGAGCTCGATGGTGTCGCGTTGGGACAGCACGTAGCTCAGCTCGGCCTGGGATCGCCACCAACTCATCTTGTCGAGGGCGCTGGCGCGGTAGCGGCGGTACGGCGTCCGCGCGAAGTCGGCGGCCGACAACCCGAGGTAGGTCTCGTCGGATCTCTCGGTGGCATAGCCGAGCTTGGCCTCCACGCTGTGGCTGACGTCGCGGCCGCTCGGTGTGGTGTACGACAGCTTGAGCATCGCGTCGTTCTTGCCGAAGCCGGTGTCGCCGCCGCCGTCGAGATCCTTGAAGCCAGTCGTCTGCACGCGCGCGGCCTCGATGAGCACACCGAAGCCCTTGTAGGAGGTGCCGTAGAAGCCGTGGCCCTTGAAGTAGCCGAATCGTCCGCCGGCGAGATCCACGGTCGAGGCGTGGCGCAGCGGCACCTCGCGCGTGCGCAGATTGATCGCACCACCGATGGTGTTGGGCCCATACTTCACCGACGCAGGGCCCTTGAATACCTCGATGCCGACCAAGCGCGTCGTCAGCGGAAAGTAGTAGGCGGCGGGCGCGGAGTAGGGCGCGGGACCGAGAAGGATCCCATCCTCCATCAAGTTCACCTTGGCCGAGCGATCGGGATTGGCCCCGCGCAGGCCGATGTTCGGTCGCAGGCCGTAGCCGTCCTCGCCGCGCACGTACACGCCCGGCACGTTGGCCACCACGCGGCCGATGTCGTCGTATTCGCGCCGGGCAAGCTCGCGCTCGTCGACGACGTGGGCCGAACCCGCCGTGCGCGGCGCAGCGCCTCCGTCGAACATCGAGCTGACGTGGACGGTGCGGTGCTCGCCGGGTTGTTGGATGGGCGCCGCTTCGGTGCCGGCGCCGGCCGATGGCGTCGCAGGCGATGGCGTCGCAGACGATGGCGCAGACGACGACGGCGCGGGGGCGGCGATCGGCGGCGGATCTGCGGGCGGCGTCTGGGCGGACGGCTCGCGCGGGCCGTCCGTCGATCGCTCGGCCGCGTGCGTGGGCCCGTCGGGCTTAACCGCTTGCCCATCGGACGCGTCCGCGGGCCCCTCGGGCGCGTCGCTCGGCCATTGCACTGCGCTCGGCCCCTCGACGGCGCGCGGGGGCGCGGACTCGGCGGCCTTGGGTAGCAGGAAGATCGCGGCGGCGGTGGCCGCGATGCCGCGGCGGCGACCACCACGCGGGTGGATACGCAGCGGATCGAGCAGCAACGACAGCACGCGCGTCGGATCGTGGTCGGCGTGCTCGAGGCCATAGGCGGCCGGCGGCATCGTCGGTGCCGCTCGCCATGAGTCGTTCACGCGATCCCACAGCGCGAGATACGTACCGTAGTTGCTGCTGGCCAGTCGCGGGTCTCGGGCGTGGTGCAGCTGGTGCTGGGCGGGCGAGATGAACCATCTCTCGAAGCGGCCGAAGCGGAGCCAGACGTGCGAATGCCGTAGGTTGGATCCCGCCGCGTTGAACATCCAGCCCAAGGCGCCGACGCCGACGATCTCTAGGGCGCGTAGCTGGCCGGGGAACAGCCACGAGAACACTCCGGCGACCACCGCCGTGGTCACCAGGCCGCGCACGTCGAGCAGCAGGCTCTCGAGTGGATGGGTGCGAAAAAGTGTCAGCGGCGTGAGCACCTCGGCGGAATGGTGGACTTGGTGGAAGCGCCACAGCCACCCGACGCGATGCATCGCCAGGTGCAGGACGAAGCGGCTCAGATCCCAGCTCACGAACAGCACCAGGCTGTACAGCGCGACCACCCACGCCGAATCCCAGTGCCCGATGTCTGGCGCCCCGAACCAGCGGTGCAGCGACAGGCCCACCCACAGCGCAGCGCCGGTCGTGGCCGCGAGCCACGGCAGCTTCCACAGCCCGAACAGCAGCGCCTTCGCGAAGATCAAAAGCACGTCGGCGCGGCTCGACGCCGACGTCCACAGCGCCGGCCGCAACAGCCCACGGCGAAGCTCGGCCCACCCGCGGCGCAGGCCCAGCAACGCGAGTGGCATCACCAACGCACCGAGCAAGAACACCCAGTAGATGCGCTCGGCGGGATCGCCAAAGCTGCGCAGGGGCTGCGCCAAGGCGTCCAAGACGGTGTCCAGCACGGGCGCCATGATCAGTCGCTGTCGCCCGGACCTTCGATCGGCACGGTGAGCATGAGCGCCATGACGAAGCGGCCCTTGAGGATGTCGGTCACACCCTTGACCGCCGCGAACAGCGGATCGACCGCGTCGGGGTCGGCGGCGAGTGCCGCCTGCAGCGAGCCGTCATACGTATCGGCGGCGGCAATTGCCGCCGTGATCGCGGCGTCGAGATCCTCGGCGATCTCTGGCACCGCGAGCTGGATCAGCAAATCGTCGTATCCGTCTGCGGTCGCCGGATCGGGGCCGCCTTGGATCAGCTCGCGCAGCGCCTCGAGGTTGGCCCGGATCGCGGCGGCGCCTGTGCCGGCGTGGGGCAGCTCGAGCAGCTCGATGCACGGCGGCGCGGCGCAACCATCTCTCGCGCCGATCGGCGTGCCGAGCTTGGCGTCCTTGGTCTCGAGCTCCACGTAGAACATGGCCGCGAACACCTCGTCGAGGGCCTCGGCTTCGTTGGCGAAGGGCGAGTCGCCCTCGCCGGGGGCAGCCAGCAGCGCGGTGAAGTCACCACCGTCGCTGGCCCATGCCGTCGCGAGCTCATCGGCCTTGGCCGCGATCCCGTCGGCGACCACGCGGGCGTACGCTGCCCGACGCCGCGCGAGCTCGTCCGCGGCCAAGGCGGTCCACGGCCCGTCGAGCTGCACCTGCGCGGGGCAGGAGTGGCTCGCCGCATCGACGAAGAGCAGGTACTCGAGGGCGTCGAGGCCGTAGGACCACACCAACTCGGTGACGAAGAAGTCGGGCGCGGCGTAGCTCTTCTCGACCAGCCCGCGATCGACCGCGCAAGTGTCGGCGGTGGGCCACGAGTAGATCGCGTCGCGCAGGTCGAGGCCGCCCGCGGCCGACTGCGATGGGCCAGCCGGTCCGACCTGCATGACCTCGAGCCGTTGCCAGCGCAGCATCGCGGCGTGGTACGCCTCGCGGGCGGCGACGCGAGCAGCATCGACGTCGCCACCTTCGTCGGTGGTGTCGGCGAGCGTCGCCACGGCGAGCTGCAGCGCGGCTGCGTCCTGGGCGAACGCTGCCGTCGTCGGGGCGATCACCTGCGTGGCGACGCTGCGGAGCACGTCGGCACGGGTCACCGCGTCGCCCCCGGAGTCGGCGGTCTCGTCACCGGCACCTCCGTCGTTGCTGCCGCTCGCGGCGTCACGGCAGGCCCAGCCCACCGCGCCAAGGCCCGCCAGGGCGACGGGCAGAAGCCACCCGCGGCCCGTCGAAGGACGAGGGGTCGCGGCATCAAAGGGTGGTTCGATGGGTTTCATGGGCACCGGACGATAAGAGATATCAAAATCACGGGCGCGGGAACGTACCAATGGGCCAGTCGACGCCCGTCGAACACTCACAAAGGGATTTGAAAATCATTTTCAACTGTGATATTCCGGACGGCGCCATGTTCAAGCGTCTGGTTCTCCTCCCCTGGATCCCCCTGCTTGGCCTTCCGTGCGCCTGCGCCGACGAGAGCGGCGAGAGCGGGGCGGAGGCCGGCAATGGCAGCGATGCCACCGGCGAATCGACCGCCGCAGGGGCGACCGCGGGCTCGAGTGGGATCGATCCCGATAGCAGCGGGACGGCTCCCGACCCCAGCTCCGACGACACGGGCGAGCCCGTGGCCTGCGAGGTGACGCCGGGCGCATGGGCGGCCCCCGACTGGGACGCGAACACCGTCGACGCCCTCGCCGTGCGCGCCGCGCTCGACGCCCTGACCGGCGATGCGCTCATGCGTGGGGCCGAGACCGGCGCGGTCGAGCTCGCGGGTCTGCGTCAGCTCGAGGCGGCATGGGCCGGAGATCCGAGCCTCGCCGACATCGCCCATCCCGGCTTCGTGCCGGTGGTCGAGCAGTCCTTGGCGGAGTTCGTGGATGTGATCGCGGCGGGGGAGCAGGATCTCATCGACGCTGGAGGCGCATGGGATCCGGGCGCCGCCGGCGGCGTCTGGGGCGACGATGATCGCGGCATCAACGAAGGTGGGCTCGAGGTGCGCCAGCTCGTTGACAAGGGCGGCTTCGGCGGGGGCATCCTTTACGCCTACGCCGTGGGCCTGACCGAGGCCGAGATCACGCCCGCGACGATCGACGCGATCGCGGCCGCGTGGGGCAGCAACGCCACCCTCGACCCCGAGGCGATGCCCACTGACGCGGCGAGCTACGCGTTCCAGATGGGCTTTCACGGCGGCATGGCGGAGAGCCTCGCCATCGCCAAGGCCTACGCGGCCGATCCCGCGTGCACCGCCGAGCGCGACGCCGCTCTGGTCGCTTTCTTCCGCGACTGGGAGCTCACCATGTACGCGCGACTGGTGTTCTACGGCGGCCGAGCGACGGGCGCGCTGCTAGCCGCGGCTACCGACACCGAGTTCGCAGCCGTGCTGCACGATCTCGGGGAGGGCACCGGCGTGGGCATCGGCTTCCTCGGCATGCCCGATCCCGCCGCAGGCCCGCTGGCGAGCGGCGCGCGGATCATCGACGACGCCGCGATCGAGGCGGCAATGACCGCGCTGGGCGTCGACGTCGCGACGCTGGGCGCGTCGTCGACCGGGCTGTTCGTCGAGAGCCTGCCGGCGCTCGAGGACGCCGTCGGCGAGATCGAAGGCGTGATCATGGACGCCTTCGGCGTCGACGCGGCGACGATCCAGAGCTACCGCATGCCCACCCCGGGCTGAACCCGCGCGGGCGCGGGCGCGGGCTCTTCTTCGCGACGTGTGGCGCCGTCGCGAAGTCGTGCGGGTGTGGCGGGATCCCGCCAGCCACAGGGTCGAACCAGCGGATCGGAACCGAGAAGCTCGTGGAGAAGCCTCGTGTAGCGCAAAATGCCGCGTCCGCCCAGCTCGCGCAGCAGCCCGCGCCGACGCCTGCCGTCACGCCGACACCCGCGGCCGCGAAGAAACCCAGGGGGAAGCGCCACGCCGAGCGCGTGAAGACGGAGTCGAGGGCGAAGCCAGCCCGGGCCGCCGACGCGCGGCACTCTCCGACGGCGGACGAGCTCTACGAGCAACTCGACAAGGCCGAGCGATCCAGATCGAAGGCGTCCACGCAGGCGCGCACGTGCTGCAAGCACTGCAGCTCTGGAATCCCATGTGGCAACTCGTGCATCTCTGCGAGCAAGACCTGCCACCAACCTCCCGGCTGCGCTTGCTGACAGCCGAGTGCGGCCGATTGGGCAGACCAGCCCCGACCGGGACTCGAGCCCGCTCAGCTCGGGGCCGATCCGCGCTTGCACTCGCCTGCGCGGATGCCAAACTGACACCATGAACATGGACTGGCGTGGGTTCGGTATGGGTGTCGTGATCGCAGCGATGACCTCGGGGGCTGCGTCCGCGGCTTTGACGACCCAAGGCTGCCTCGCCTGCAACGGCGACGTGTGCTCGTCGCGGCTCGTGATCACGATCCGCGAGGATGGTGGCGATGCCCTCGGTCCCGGGCGTTGGTCGTTCGTGCTCGTGAGCGACGGCGAGACGGAGACGGCCACGTGCGACATCGGCGTGGACTCGAAGAGCGCCGGCTGCGACGGTGAACTCGCGGTCTCGGCGTTCATCCTCGACGGGCCTCACAACCCCTACACGCTGTTCCAGATCGACATCGACGGTGGCATCGACACCGGCACCTCGCAGCTGCCAGCCGTCGTCGAGCTCACGGTCGAGAACGACGACGAGGTGGTGATCGACGAACGGATCGAGCCCGACTACGAGCTCTCGGAGCCCAAGCGCTGCGACGACGACTGCTTCTCTGAGATCCTGAGGTTCACGGCCGCGCGCGCGTGAACCACAGCGCGCGACGCGATACCGCGCGCGCCCAACGGGTCGAGATCAAGGTTCGCGCAGCTGGAGCTGGGGTGATCACGTCGGCTACCGTCATCGTGGCGACGACGTCGCGCGGACATGCGCCTGCGCGATCTTCGTGGTCGCGAGGGCGACCCATGCCAGATACCGTGGGAGGATGCGATCTTGGCTTGCGGGATCCACCATCTTGCTCGCGTGCGCGGGCGCGCCCGGGTCGGACGACGGCGGCACGACCGAGGCCACAGGGCCCGCGGACACCACCGGTCCATCCACGACCATCGGCGTGACGACGTCTGCCACCGGCGCCGACGGCACGACGATCGGCACCGCGGCCAGCGAGACTGGTCCTGCGGCGGACTCGACCGGCACCACGACCGGCGGGCCCGCCGGTCCAGACGTCGACGTCAGCGATCCGCAGCTGTACGAGTTTGAGCTCGACCCGCTCGAACTCGATCCTACGGTGGTCGACAACATCGAGCTGCAATACGCCCACCTCGACACGCGCGCCGCACCGCTGGGCAAGCTGGTGTTCTTCCTCTCGGGCTTCACCAACACACCGAGTTCGTGGCGCGATCACGGCCGCCAGATCGCAGGCTGGGGCTTTCACGTGGTCGAGCCCCACTACAACAACCGCTGGGACTGTGGTGGCGTGGGCGGCACCTGCAACACCGACACCCGCTGGGAGGCGCTGACCGGCGAGGACAGTTCGTCGGTGATCGTGGCAAGCCGGGCCGACAGCGCCGAGGGACGCGTGGTAACGATATTGCGACATCTCGCTGAAGCGCACCCCGGTGGCGACTGGGGCTGGTACCTCGACGGCGACAACAACCTCCGGCATGAGCACGTCATCATCGCTGGGATCTCCCACGGCGCGTCGAGCAGTGGATTGTTCGCCACGCGCCGGCCATTCTCGCGGGTGGTGATGCACTCGGGCGGCTGGTGGGAGGTACCCGACGACACGGTCACCCCCGTCGACGTCTGGTATGGCCTCGCGCACACGGACGACGAGCAGTACGACGGGATCCGCTCGGCGTGGGAGGCAGCCGGCATGCTCGGTGTCCCCACCACCATCGATGGCGCCGAGCCGCCCTATGGCGACGCACGACAGCTCATCACGTCGGTCCCCAACGGGTACCCGCATTGCTCGGTCTGCGTGTCCCCGGACTCGCCCATCGAGGGGGATGCCTATGTGTTCGATCCCGCCTGGCGGACGATGTACGGCGCCGGACCGCTCGAGTAGGTCTGGGCGAGCGGGCGCGGGATCGCGTACGACGCGGCTGCGTTCCGGCGATCGTGTCAGGAGATGACTTGGTTCGTCATCGAGGTCTCCGCGGGTTGATGCGACGCGCTCGCGGGTCGCCGTCGCGCGTCTGCGCGGCTTGCGGCGCGGGGCTATCGGCGGCTCCGCTGTATCGGTAAAGTGTCGGTTCGCGGAGGTCGACCATGAGGACTCCCATGTCAGCGCAGTCGCCGTTTCTCATCCTCGGCCTCGCGAGTGTCGCCGCGTGCTTCTCCGCCGACAAGCCGGGGTTGCCGTCGGGCGCCGGGGACAGCACGACGGGCAGCGGCGAAGCATCCACGACGTCCGCGTCGACGTCGCAGACCTCAACGTCGCCGACGTCGACGTCGCCGACGTCTGCCTCCTCGGGCACGACGCCATCGGACTCGAGCGGTGCGGTCGGAACCGAGACCGGCCCGGGCACGACCGACGGCGATCCCGATGGAACGACGAGCACGGCAGGGACGACGACCGGCACGCCGGCTTGTGACCCCCTCGATGACAGCTGCGGAAAGGGGCTGATTTGCGACGGTGCCGAATGCGTCGCGCCAGCCGAGGACATGGTGGCCGTGCCGGGTGGGCCGTTCATGATGGGGTGCAACGAGGAGGTTGACGACCAGTGCAACGATGACGAGTATCCGTACCACGAGGTTCTGTTGTCGTCGTTCGCGATCGATCGCAACGAAGTGACAGCTGACGCCTACGCGGCGTGCGTGGACGCGGGGGAGTGTCCGGCGCCCGCGACCTTCATCGAGCTCTACCAGTCCGATTGCCCGAACTCGTCGGGCGATCAGCCGGTCGTGTGCGTCGACTGGTTCTCTGCACGCGACTACTGCGAGTGGCTGGGCCGCCGCCTGCCGACGGAAGCCGAGTGGGAGAAAGCTGCCCGCGGCCCAGACGGGCGCCGCTATCCCTGGGGCAACCGCGCGGCGACCTGCGCGGACGCGAATCTCGACAGCTCGGCGTGCGGCGCTGCTGGGTTCTTGCCGGTCGGATCCAAACCCGCCGGGGCCTCGCCGTATGGCGCGCTCGACATGGCAGGGAACGCCTTCGAATGGGTCGCAGACTGGTACGAAGCGGCGTACTACGTCGGATCTCCGATGCAGGATCCGCAAGGGCCAGCGAATGGCACTCGCCGGGCGGCACGCAGCTCGTCGTACAACTACTTGCTGAGCTTCGGCTCGCGGGTTGCGTTCCGGACCCCGGACTACGAGACGCCCGCGCCCGACGTGCCGGGGACAGTTGTCGGTTTTCGCTGCGCGGCGGATCCGTAGGACTCCGGCGAGCTGCCCCCCGAGGCGCAGCTCAGCGGTCGCGACCGCGGCAATTCGCGCGCGCCCCCGAGGTCCGGTTGGACACCGAAATTACCTGGTGACGGCGCGCGGCAGGGGTTGACCCACGATCTGCCAACTGGCGCTCTCGTTCTTGCAATCACCCTCGCGAGTGCCGCTACGGCTCATGCCGCGACATACTATGTCGCTAAAGACGGAAGCGACGACAACACTTGCGCCGAGGCTGAAGCGGAAAATACGCCTCGGTTGTGCTTCAGGTGACAGCCGCGACGGCGAAGGGGTCGCGCCCGTCGCGCCGGATCGGTAGCGTTTCGCGAATTTTTTCAGGCGGCGAGATGACGCCGGGGCAGCGACGACTTCTCTTGCGGGTGCTCCATCGCACGCAAACGGTTCCACCGCGACCTGGAGGCGGACCTTCACAGGGAAGGGGCAATGCCAAGTCTCCATCGATCCCTGGGGACAACCTCCGGGGCATGCACGCCCAAGCACGTCAGTGCTCTTGGGGCTTGGGGCTTGGGGCTTGGGGCAGACAGGCGGCGGGGTTCTGCCGCTGGGAGTTCCAATGAAGAACGCAACGTCTTTCGTCGCCACACTCTTGACGCTAACCGGCATACCTGCCGTTGGCCAAGCAGCCACGTACTACGTCGACAACGCAACCGGGAGCAATAGCAACAACGGCACAAGTGAAGCGACGCCATTCGCCACGATTGCGAAGTGCACTGAAACAATGATCGAGGGAGACACCTGCTTTGTTCGAGGGGGGACGTACAACGAATCTGGGGTGCGATTTCGCCGCTCAGGGACACGCACGGCGCCGATTCAGCTCTTGAACTACCCCAATGAGTTACCGGTACTATCATGCACCGGGCAAGAACTCGAATCGAATTCGTTTTTGTTTACCAGCGAAACCGGATACCGCAATCCGATCGGTTGGATTGTGGTGAGTGGGTTCGAGGTGCGGAACTGCCATGATGGGATGAAGTTCTACAACCTTCATGACACAACGATTCAGCATATGTGGCTGCACGACAACGTGAGTCAAGGGATTCTTGGCAGCGGCACGCGAGTCGTTGTCCAGCGCAACGTAATTCAGCACAATGGGCCTCACATCACGGCTCCTGGCGCGCACGGCATGTATGCCCAGGGCACCGACATCACGGTGACTAATAATCTATTCTATGATAGCACCGGATTCGGTATCCAACTTAACGGAACCAATTCCTTTGCAGCGGGCGGCAACCACCCCAGTGCGGAATTCGCTGAGTCGCACAACTGGATCATCGCCAACAACACCTTTGCGTATGCCCGGAACCGTTCAGGCATCGTGCATTGGGGGTCCCGCTGCAACAATACTCGGATCGAGAACAACATTTTCTACGAAAACGCCGTCACAGCCTCAAGCGCAGCGGCAAACGGAGTTGATTTTTGGAGTGGCTTGCCAAGTGACGTCACCATCAGAAACAACTTCGCCTACGCCAGCGGTTCCGGCGGAGAAGCGTTTATCACGTCGAACAGTGCGAGCGAGGGCGTCAACTACACACAATCAGACAACGTCGTAAACGTCAGCGGCCCGGCATTTGTCGATGCACCTGCCACAGCTCCAAGGTCACCAAATTTCACGTTGACTGCAGGGAGCCCTGCAATAGGGGTTGCCCGAGAGAACGAGTTCCTCCGAAACGCCACCTTGACCGTAGGGGCGTTCGATACGGTTGGCACACCAACGGCGTCCATCGCGGAAAACATGGTCACGTTGACCTTTCCAATAAGCAACGCAGTACCCATTCAGAATTTGTCTGCAGCAGGCGTGACCGTCAATTGCACGGGGAGCGCCTGCCCGGACGCTCCGACGGTCAATGCTGTGAAACTACGAGAGGACACCGACGGGGTGGTCGACGTCACGCTCGCCGACGGTGCGTGCGACGCTGAAGGCCAGACGTGGACAATTAGTTACGAGAGTTCGACCGGTTCCTGGACTGCGAACGACAACATTGGTCCGTGGCCTGGGCTCCACCAGAAGATCTTCTCATTCACCGATCTTGCCGTGGCCAACGAGTGCGGCGGGACTGGTGGAGGATCCGACGGCGGCGCCGATGGCAGCGATACCACGGGTATCAGCGACACTGGGGGCTCGCACGACGACGGGAGTGCCAATACCAGTGCTTCTTCGGAGGACCCAGGCGATAGCGACGGCACTGCCCCTGGGGTCGACTCAACCAGCCCCGCGGGTTGCAGCTGCAGGACAACGCAGGGGGACGCGCCGTGGCTGATTCTGCTCGCGGCAATCCCCGTCTTTCGCACGAGATCTCGCCGCGATGGAGTCGGGCTTCGCCACCGGACCGCACGGCGGCTGCTATCGCGCCGATGCCCCAGATGAAGAAAGCCCTCGTCGTACAATTACTCGCTGAGCTTTGGTTCGCGGGTTGCGTTCCGGGTTCCGGACGCCGGAGTACGAGACGCCCGCGCCCGACGTGCCGAGCATAATCATCGGGTTTCGGTGCGCGGCGGATCCGTAGGATTCTCGCGAGCTGCCCCGCGTGCACGAACCCCACAGCCGAGCCCACCGCGGGCGTCACACCGATGTGCCGCGGATTGTGCACGCGCTTTTGTCGATCGACGGTTACCCCGCTTCATCCCGCGGGGCGGGGCTGACAAACGCTCCCTCCCTCGATCTGTGCATTGGTCCGAAACGTGTTGAGCCGCTCCCAGTGGCGGGGCTCAAACTGCGGGATCGTGCCGTCCTCGCGCACGTTCGTAACGTGATACGTATGCTGATTCCAGATGCGGCGGGGTTGGATCCACCGATCGTCGGCATCGCGGTAGACTTGCACGGTCGGCGCTGTCTGGACGTTGTCGTAACCGAGCTCGGATACAACAACGATCTCTCCGGACCCGTCGTTGTCGACGTCCGCGACCACGGGGTACTCGATGAACGTTCGGGAGCTGCGCGGAACGCTGATGTGCGGCGCGCCGTTATCGTCGAATGCCCACAGGGTGTTTTCGTCGGCGTACATCGCCTCGGCCTTGCCATCCCCGAGGAAGTCGAACGCCGTACCCGCCGCTAGGCCGGACTCATCATCGACCAAAGCGGACCACAGAATTGCGCCGCTGGCCTCGTACACGGCGTAGTGGTCGTCCGAGCTCGTGGCATACTCGGCGATGCCATCACCATCGAAATCGTGAATCGCCGCGGGTCGCATCCACAGTGAGTCGCCAGTCGGTTTGATGTTCTCATACTGGATGGTTCCGTCGTGATCGATGAGCGAGATCCCGTCCAGGTTGGTGAGCAGCACTTCCGGATCAGAGTAAGCCTCTTACGAAGCGCCTCGAGCTGAGCCGTTGACGGTGGTTCGACGCCGT
>CADEGN010000027.1 GCA_902826865.1 uncultured Myxococcales bacterium | reverse complement strand
CTCGCCGCTGGCCTGCAGCCGCTCGGCTGCGTACTCGCGCACGATCTCGAAGAGCGCGAAGCGGGCGTGCCCGGGCGCATGCTCATAGCGTCGCAACAGCGACTCGTCGCGGAGGGCCTGTACGGCAGCGAGGGCCGTACACGGCGGGTCTACGCGCAGCACTGCCCGTGCGGCATCGGCGGAGAACCCACCACGAAACACCGAACATGCGGCGAGGGCCCGTCGCTCGTCGACGTCGAGCAAGCTCCACGACCAATCGACCGCCGCGCGCAGGGTGGAATGTCGATGATCGACGTCCCGCGCCGGGTGGGTGAGGACATCAAGCCGCTGGTCCAACTGATCGAGCAATCCCTTCACGCCGAACAGGTCGACTCGACTCGCGGCCAATTCGATCGCGAGCGGGATTCCCTCTAGCCGGCTTACCAATTCGGCGACGGTAGAAGCATTGTGATCGCCGACGGAGAACCCGCCATCGAACGCCCGAACGCGCTCCACGAACAACTGAACCGCCTCCGAGGCGAGGATGTCGCCGCCCGGCTCCGGCACGGTGAGGGCGGGCAGGTCGAACCGCACCTCGTCGCGGAGGTGGAGCTGCGCGCGGGAGGTGACGAGAAATCGGGCGTCGGGCGCCGCCGCCAGCCACCCCGCGACCGACACAGCCACGGAGTCGGCAACGTGCTCGGCGTTGTCGAGGACGATCAGGATCGGCCCGCGCGCGGCGATCGCGTCCCCGACCCGGCGCATCCACGCATCGTCTGCGATCCCAGGGGCAGCGGGAATTCCGAGCGTCGCGGCGACGATGTTGCAGACCCCCTCGAGATCGCGCTGGGCCGCGAGCTCGCAGATCCAGGCGCCGCCGGGGAGCTCGCCGCCTTCGGCAAGCACACGGCGGAGGTGGGCCTCGGCGAGGCGCGTCTTTCCGGTGCCCGGCGGCCCGAACACGGTGACGAGGCGGCGACCTTCGTTGTGCAAGGCGTCGAGCCGCGCGAGCTCGGCATGACGACCGACGAAGCGTTGCCCGGACCCGCGCAGGTTCGTCTGCTGTGGCGACACTGGCCCTCGATTCGGCGATCGCGAAGCTAGCAGCCGGTGGTGAACGACCGCAACACGAGTTAAAGCCGCGGCTCCGCAGGGGAAGATCGCCCACGCGGGGGCGGCGCGGAAGCGCGCTGTGCGGCCATAGATCGCCCCAAGGGGCCGGCGCGTTCCCTGCCACCACGATGGCTGTGAAGCAGGAGCATGTCACGATCGAGCGCCCTTGCCCGACCACGCTCGACCCGGCGCGAGCGGCCGGCGGCGTGCGGAGCTGGTACTGCGACCACTGCGAGAAGAGCGTGCATGTGCTGTCCAATATGACGGAACCCGAAGCGCGGGCGTTCCTCGCCGCGAATGAGGGCAACGACATCTGCGTTTCGTACTCGGTCCAGGCCGACGGCACGATCCACTTCAAGGCCCCGACTCCACCGCCGCCGATGATCGTACCGGTGGAGTCACTCGCACGCCGGCGTCCCGCGGCCGCGGCGATCGGCCTCGCGGCGGCGCTTGCTGCCTGTACGCCGCACGACAACGATCGGGTGATCAAGCCGAGCGTTGTCGTGGCCGAGGCACCGATCAGGCAGGGGGCGCCGCCCGTTGTGCCCGACGTGATGGTCGACGGCGGACTGCGCGCGATGCCTCTGCCAGAGCCAATTCCAGTGACAGCGGGGGGAATCCGGCCGGTGCCGGTGCCAGAGCCGATTCAAATGAAGCCGGGAGAAATGCGGGCGGTGCGGGTGCCGGAGCCGATCGCGGACGAACCGTGCGAGCCGACGCACGCGCCGCGCCGCGGAGGGATTCGAGCGCGGCCGCGGATCGATTCGAAATCATCGATCTGAATCCGCGATTTCGTCGTCCGCGTGATGGGAGATGTGGGGCGCTCGCGAAGGCATCGCGGTCGCAGCCCCCCGACGTTCGTCGGGCGAACGCGCCGTCACAGCCTGGTGGTACAGGTTCCGCCGACGCAATCGGCCCAAGCACCGCAGGCCGGGTCGTCGCACGGCGCACAGGACTCTGCAAGGGCGTCGGCGAGCGCGGCCCAGTGTTGCGGGTCGTAATCAGCCGACAGCGCCACCGTGTTGCAGGTCGATTCTGGGTGGCACGCGGCGTCGACGAGCACACAGTCTTCGTCGGTGGTGCATCCCGAGTTTGCCACCAGGAACTCGCTGATCTCGGTGCTCGTGGCCTCACACGCGGTCACCTCTTTGGCCCACGGCGAGCAGCCGTGTGCGACCGGAGCACAGGCACCGTCGAGGCAATGTTGCGATGCACACTCGAAGTCGTGGCTGCACTCGGCTTCGGGCGCGCCTACGGCCTCGCAGACCCCTGCGCGGCAGTAGCCATCGAGATCGCACGGGCGGGTTTCGCCACAGGCTTCGCCGATGGCAGCGCGTGGGCTGCACCGCGAGGTTCCGGGATCGCAGAATAACCCCAGCTGGCAGTCGGCGTTGATGTCGCCGCCCGTGCACGGTGCATCGATCCCGCCGATCGCTACGCACTCGGCGAGCGCGCACATGCTACCTGGCGCGCACGAGTCCACGCCCGGCGCGATGATGACGTCGCCGACGCAGGTGTCGCCCGGCTGGCCGTCCCCGCGAAAGAACGGGCACTCCAGCAACTCGCGGTACTCTCGCCCGGACTCGGGCGTCAACGGCGAGCAGTCGGAAAACGCCGGGTCGTAGGGCAGTGAGCCTTGATAGTACTCGATGTAGCGATTCACGCATTCACCGTCGTACGCGAGGCCGGCAGACAGGCCGAGCTCGAACTGCTCTTGAAAGTAGTTCACCATGTCGGCTTCGCAGATGTCGCTAGCAGGCCACGCGGGCGAGTCGTGCCACTGATTGCATTCGCAGGCGAACAACGCCGCGCAGCGGGCGACCGCCATGGCATCCACTGCTTGTTCCATGGGAATCCAATCGCCGCTCGTGTCGGCATCGGACGTGGTCTGGCCGCCGCCCGAAAACGACACATCCCCGTCGTCCGAGTCCGCCGAGTCCGCCGCGGGCTCTTGATCGAGCTGCTTTTGCAGAAGGCAGGCGGGCGCGAATAGAAGGGTGAGAGACACACAGCGAAATGCAGGGTTCATCATCACGGCTGTTGTCCGGCCGTTGGAGATTCCACGGACCCCGCTGCACAGCTCTGCTCGATGCGCGTCACGACCGGTGAACGCGGATGCTTGCGCCGCCACAGGCGTGCCTCGCCACGGGCCTGGGTCGTCCGTCCGGCGGCGCACATGGCTTCGATCCGCAGGGCGCCGCGAACGTCGTCGAGAGGGCTGGCCGGGAACTCGCGCGCGTGCGTTGCGAGTGTGGCCAGCGCGACCTCGACTCGACCGGAGCGCACCGCGGCGGTGGCTTCCACCAGCAGCTGGTTGTGGCGCGCCAGTGAGGGGGATGGGATGCTCCGAGAATCGCCCGCGCGCCCGTGGTCGTCGCTGGCTCGCGGGGATCTGGCGGCCACTTCGTGGCCGACCCACGTCGCAATCACGTCTGAGAATGGGCGCGTCGTTGCTTCGCGGGAGACAGACGTCGGCATGGGTGTCGTGAGCACGGCCGGAGAGGGGTTGGCAGTCGCCATTGGGGCGTCGGCCGACGGGGCATCGACACCGTCGGCGCGCGGTTGACCGCTCGCGGCGGTCGACGTCAGGGGTGAGTGGGCCGCGGGGCCCTCGGGCGACCCGGCAAGGGTGCGAATGCCGAGGAACGCGACCAGGGCGGCCGGCAACGCGACGGCCGCGGCATGCCATACCGAGCCGAGTCCCAGGCTACCCAGGATTGTCGGTGCTGTGTTCGATCCGAGGTGCGGCAACAACAGGCCCCAACCGCTGAGGGTGGCTGCGGGCCGCTCACGTCGTAGGCGTGGGGCCACCGCCGCTGGTGGTTCGCCCACCGAGGCCCGGAATCGTCGACGCAGCACCTGCAACCGCGAGTATGCGGTGCTCATGTTGAGGGACAGTGCGGTGGCGAGTTCCGGACCGCTCATGCCTTCGAGCTCGGAGAGCACGAACAGCTCGCGCTCCACCGGGGTGAGGGCGGCGAGAAACCGCTCGACCGAGATCACCAACTCGGATCCATCTGGCGTGATTCGATCGGCGGGCAGGACCGCGAGGGCATCGCGCTTGCGATTCGACCGTGCGGCCGCACGGCGATAATTGCTGGCCACCCGTCGCGCGATGCCGTAGAGCCAGCCGCGCGCGGTCGGGAGCTCGAGTTCGTCGAATCGGCGATAGGCGGTGACGAAGGTGTCCTGCACCGCGTCGTCGATATGCAGCGGCTGCACGCCGAAGCGCCGCACGGCCTGCCACACGAACCCATAGTGCCGACGGTAGAGCGACTTCATCGCTCCGAGCGGCGGTGGGCTTCTGAGATGAGGCATCCTCCGCGCCTATTGTCCGGCACATCGGGGTTTCCACGAAGCCATCCTGCGAAGGGCCTCCGATGCGCGGATTCGGCCCGTGGAACGGCCGCAGGAGGGCGTCTTGGCCGTCGCGACACATGCGCCGGTCGCTACGTGGTCCGGCACGGCGGCGGGGGACCAGCGTCGTGCGCTCGCGACGCGAGCCGACCCCCGTCAGCGTTTCGACCCGTCAGCGTGCGCGACCATGGTCTTTGTCGGCCCGAGTTAGGCGAAGCTCGACGCCCAGCAGAATCCGCACCTCGGCTGGAAATTGCGCCAGCGAGGTGTTCGTGCCCACGGCGAAACGGGTACCGACGATGCGGCCGAGGACATCGACGCCCGCCCACACGGCGGCCCGCGTCCACGCACGCGCAATCGCGGCCGATCCGACGGCGGCCACCCATGGAGCGTGCTGCACCGGCGTTGGCAGGCCGCGTGGTCGGGCCCGCAGCGCCCCAGCCTCGCCACCGAAGCATAGTGGGAATTCAAGTGTGCGAGCCCTGAGCAGGCCGCATCCACGCAGCCCGGCTGCGCCGAGTTGATAGCGCGCACCCTTGCCTTGGTCGTCGAGGTGGCTGCGCGGGGTCAGATAGGCGCCGTGAAGTTCGAACCGAGCGCGCGGCCAGCGTACGACGATCGCGGCGGCGAGCGCTCCGCTCGGCGGCGGCAAGGCCCCGATTTCGAGTCCAGCGGCGAGGCGCAGCAGCAGCGCGGGGGGTCGCATGCGGGGCGGTTGTGGTGCCCCGCTCGGCACGATCGGGTCGGATCGATCGGGCAGCTCCCTGGCGACAGGCAGCTTGAGGGGCGGCAGTGGTTGGGCACGCGGACCCTCGACCGCGGCGGGAGCCATGCGTTCCTCGGTGCTCGTCACCCGCGCTGCCACCTCTGGCGCTGCACTGGACAGCAGCTCGGCACGGTGGCGCGGCTCGAGCGCCACGGCGACCAGGAGGGCCGTAGCCTCGATCAACTCTTCGCACCGTGGTGCGCGAAGCTCTCGCTCCTCGGTGACACCGCGGAACGATGAAATGAGCTCCAGATCGAAGCCACCGTCGATCTCCTCGATGGCGGCGTCGATCTGCAGCTGGCCGTCTCCCGTTGGCGCCCACGGGAGCAGTGCGGCGATGCGGTTCTCCACGTCACGCGCCGAGCCGCACGACGACGGGGCTCGCCAGGTAAGGGCCAAATCGAGCGGTTCGGGTGGCGCGGGGATCAACGGCGGCTCCGCCAACGCGATCCATGCCAGCGCGAGCGCAGCCAACACTGCGGGGAGTATACAAGCATCGCAGGCGGACGAACGACGCAAAGGCCGCCGACGGCGAGCCCCGGGACGTGTCCACGTTGGGGCCGTCCCCTTTTCGCGCACGATCGACGCAGCGGCCTCGATCTGCCGAGGCTCGTAGCATCGCACGATCGTGATCGCGGCGATGGGCACTATCCCGACGGAACACCCATGAACGTGTCTTTTCGACCCTACCTTGGTTTGGTGATGATGCTCGTTGCGGCCTCCGCGTGCCCGACCGATCCCACTCTTGATTCCGGCGGCGACGATGGTTCGACCGGATCAAGCGACACCAGCATGGAGACAGAGACCGGGAGCTCAACGGACGCGTCTTCCGCCAGCGACGCGACCGAGGCCGGCTGCGCGTGCGTGGCGGTGGACGGTCCGCTCTTGGTCCCGGGTTGCGCGTTCGAGGAGGCGTGCGAACCTGTTCTGCTTTCGTGTACCGAGCCGGGGCTGCCCGACTGCACGCTCGACGCCATGACCGTGCTCAACCCCGAGGTGCTGCCCTGCCACCATGATGCGCTCGTCGGCGATGCGCTCGTCGGCGACGCGACCGCGATGCTCCGCTGGGAACTCCCCGACGTGGCCGATCCCGGCGTTTCCGGACAACGACGCTGGGTGCTATTGGTGGAGGACGCGCGCGTTGTCACCTGGCACGAAGCGTGGGGGGACGGCGCATACGCATTCTCCGACGCGGTGTTGTCGATCCGCCGCAACGCCGCGCACTTTGATGACTGCATGACGCGCGCCACCCCGGAGCAGACCTTCGTGTGTCTGTTCGACGTCGCGCAGGACGAAATCGCCGAGTGCAAGGCGGCGTACGAGGTCCCGTTCGATTGAAGCGAAGGAGGTCGCCGTGCAACGCTTCGTGGAGCGGCGGCATTCCCCCACGAACGATGAACCCCTCCGGCCCCACCGCGGCGGCGCTCGCGGATCTGAAGTGGTTGCGCGGGTTCGCCGCGCTGCTCGCCGCGGACGTCGACGAGGCGGACGACCTCGCACAGGAGACGCTCGTCGCCGCGTGGGCGAGGCCGCCGGCGCGCGACGACGACTCGGTGCGGCCGTGGCTCGCCGCGGTGCTGCGCAATCGATGGCGGATGCGGCGACGCGGCGACGCGCGACGCGACGCGCGCGAGCATGCGGGCGAGTCCGCGTCGACGTCGACGGCGGAGCCCGAGCGCGAGCTCGAGCGGCTTGAGGCGCTGAAAATCGTGCTCGCGGAGCTCGAGGCGCTCCCCGAAGAGGATCGAATGATCATCGTTCGGCGGTTCTTCGACGGCGAGAGTGCGGCCGACATCGGCCGCGCGCTCGATCAGCCGGTGGGCACCGTACGTTCACGACTCCACCGCACGCTGAAGCAGCTCCGCACGCGGCTCGACCGACGCTACGGGGATCGCCGCACGTGGTGTGCGGCGGTGGGAGTCCCGTCGATGGGCGGCGGCGAGTGGATGGCGAGCGGCACGAGAGGTAGTCAGATGAGCATCACGATCAAGGCAATCATCATCGCCGGCACCGTCGCCACGGCCGGCGCCGCGAGTTGGTACGCGACGAACAAGCAAGAGCAGGACGCGCCAGGCGACGCACCTCGGGGTGTCGCGGCGACGAATCGCCAGTCGGTGCAGCGGGTGTGGGAAGTCCGGCGTCGACACATCCGTGCGGCGCTCGCCGCCTCGGACGGCCAGGGGAAGCCGGCTCCGGCCCAGCCGAGCCCGAAGGCGACGCAACACCACAGCACCGGATTCCGCGAGTTGGTCAACAACTGTCTCGACGACCTCGAGAGCAAAGCGACGGGTGCGTTGACGATCGACGTCGTGGAGATCGGTGCTCCGGATGTCGGCGTGCTCTTCGAGTCCGTCGACGTTGTGGGCGAGACCGTGCGCGACGAAGAGTTGATGACGTGCATCATCGAATCGATGTACGCGTTCGTCGGCGACGCGCCGCAGGAGAGCTACGAGCAAGCGCGCCGCACGACGCTGCATGTCGGTCGCGCGACGGATCCCGACGCGAAGGCGCAGCAGACGTTCGACCACGTCATCGGGGCACACCTCGGCGAGGTGAACTTCTGCCAGACGAAGTCCGCGACGCCCGTCGAGGGCCCGCTGACGTTCAGGCTCACGATCGCGGCCGACGGCACCGTCACGGCGTCGTCGGCTGCCGCGACCGAGCTGCCTGGGGCGGTCGTGGAGTGCACCGTGCAAGCGACCAAACGCTGGCGGTTCCCACCCTCGATCGGCGGCAGAACGCTCGAGTACACCGTGCCGCTGCCCGTCCGCGACTCGCTGATCGGCAAGTGACGCGCTTCCCGTTGTGGCTTAAGTGCTTGTGGCCGGGATTTGCGTGGCCGCAATCGGAGTATTCGGAGTTCCGCTGGCCCCACCGCGCGAGCAGATCGAGGCAGTTGCC
Source organism: uncultured Myxococcales bacterium (assembly GCA_902826865.1). GTDB lineage: Bacteria > Myxococcota_A > Polyangia > Nannocystales > Nannocystaceae > Xiheibacterium. Next base: position 36,943 of record CADEGN010000027.1, on the reverse strand, counting down.
GAGGTGCAGGATCGCGCCGGCGGCCGTGAACGACTTGCCCTGCAGACGCGGCCACTGATGCGCCCAGTCGTGCGCGCGCTGATGCCCGAGCTCCCAGAAAATAGACACCGGCACCGAGCTAGCTTAGCTAGCTATAGCTAGGGACGACGGGCGATGAGCTGCAGACCTGATGTCGTACGACGCTGCCGCGCACTTGGACCCGAACCCGGAGACGATCACCCCGTCGATCGAGTTCCTGCGCGGCGCGACCTGAGGCGCGACCCGTCGCTTCACCACAGCTTGAAGCGCCGCGTCTTCGGGGGCTCCATCGCCCGCCACGACCCGGCCCCCGTGGCGAGCTCTTCGGCCAACACCGCCGCGGGCACTGCCGCCGATCGGAGTTCCGTTGAGAACTCTCACGTTGTGCGCGACGGCGGCAGGCGCATCCAATCGCACGCGAGCGCATCCTCGATAGCAACATGCAGAGCCTCGCTCGATTCATCGCCTTGCTTGCCGCCGTGGTCGCGGGCCTGGGGGTGCTCGCGGCCTGGGCCCAGGGCATTGCTGCGATGGAGGGGGTCGCCGAAGTCGTCGGTCTGGTCGCGTTCGTCGTCGTCGCGAGTGTCATTTTCTTTCTGGCACCGGGCTCGTCGATTCCCGCGCCATACAAGCTCCTAGTTGCTTCGTCGTGCGCACTGCTCGCGGCCGTGGTCATCGGCGGTTACGCTTGGTACACCGCGATAGGAACCGACGACGCACAACAATGGGCGTTCACCGCCTCGGGGTACGCAATCGTCGCAGGCGGTGCACTGTTCGGCGGATTTCACGTCCTCGTTCTCTTCGCAAGCAACGAACACGCTCCCCATCAATGATTATCCCCGATGCGCCGGATGGGGAGCCAACGAGCGACCCGGTCGCACTTCAGAGCGACAACTTCGAGATGAGCGCAACCCTTCGGCATCAGCGGCGATTGCGATGACGGCGGGCCCGGACTGACGTATAGACGAGGACGCCGCGCGTCGGGTCGTCGAGGTGGGCGCGGCAGGCGATCAGGACCAACCCCTTACCCTTAAACCCCTGGCCGCCGACCACGATCTCCTCCGACGACACCTTCCACCCCGACGCCTGCACGATCTTGCCGATGACCGGGTTGCTCGCCGGGCTGCCATACAGCACGAGCCCAGTGCCCCCTAACGCCGACGACGAGCTGGGCGTCACCTCCTCGAACGGCGCCGACGCGAAGAACCGCGCTCGGACCCTCGACACGTAGGCCGACAGCTGCGGGGCCACGGTCAAGCTCGGCGCCACCATCGTAATGCCCTCGCTTAGCACCGCGTTGATGGGCCCGCGAAACGGCGGGCGAGGCACCCCGCTCGCTTCGTACGTCTGGGCCAGGGCGTCAAAGAACTTCGCCATGTCTGGGATGCATGCCTCGACTACCGGGCCATTGCCTTGCCGGGAGCGGCACTGCGAGAGTACGTCCGCGAGCTCGCCAATCCATGGGAACGACTGTCCCTCATTGTGTCGCCGGTCCCGTGCCGCCGCGTCCGTCCCCTTTTGGTCGCGGAGGTAGAGCTGAGTTGTAGCCCGCACGAGCGACTCCTGGCCCAGGATTTTCCAGCTCGGGTACGCCTGCTCGCGCATGGGTTTCTCCACGAGCTTGAAGACGCCAGCCATGCCAGGGGCGAGCTCGCTCCCATGGGCATCAACGATCGGGTTTGCGTAGGCGTGGGCCATCTCGTGCACCAAGAGCGCGAGGGTCATCTCGCCGGGAGAAGGGAGCCCCTGGGCGTCCATCTTCTCGAGGCCCACCGCCTGGTAGATTTGCTCACGCCCATCCTGACGCCGCGCGGTCGCGCCGAAGTTGCATCCGCCGTTCTGGAGTCCGGGCACCAAGATGTACGTCGCGGTGGTGCGTGGGCCAAAGAAGCCGTCGAACCAAGGGATGACGCTCTCCTTTTCGACCAGTGCCTGAAATCGACGTTCGACCTCCTCGAAGTACGAGCGGTGCCGAGCCAAGAAGCCGTCGAAGTCGGTGTCCTTCGCGAAGGCCTGGACCTGGGCGAGGTAGCTCTCGGTGTCAACGTCAGCCCAGCGCTCGTCCAGCCCCTCGGGCAGTGGTCTCAGCGGACGGATCGGCTCGAGCCCCTCATCGAGATAGACGGCGAGCGACGTGGGCGCGCTGTATGAGATGCCGTTCTCCGCGGCGAGTCGGCGGCTGGTAGCGACAGCAGGATGGTCCTGGTGGCGCGAGAAGTAGCGCTGAACGTCCTGCTCGTACGGCGACAGGTTCCTGGACTGGCACTCGTTGCCGCCGGCAAGCTTGAAGAGAATCGTCAGAAGTTCTATCCGGCGGTCCACTCGTATGTCGATGCCGGCCGGTCCAGCCGGCTTGTCGCTCGGTGAGGACGTCACGGCCGGCGTCGAGGCGCAGGCGAGCAGGAGAAGGACTGCGGGGGCGGAGAGGGCTCGCAGCAAGCTCATGCGGCATCTGTAGTATAAGATAGAACAGCTGTCAAATGTGATAGAACAGATGGCGTCGATGACGAACCGGAGGAGTGCACGAACCGCGGATTGGGTCGCACGGTATGTCGTCCATGAGATCGCGTGCGGCCGCTTCTCGGCTGGCGACCGCCTTCCTTCCGTGCGGGAAGCGGAGACGGCGTGGGGCGTCAACCGGCTCACCGTCCACAAGGCTTACCGGCAGTTGGTGCGACAAGGGATCCTCCGCTCCGCGGATCGTTCGGGGTACTTCGTTGCCGCGAGTCCGCACTTGGCCGGACTCTCTCGTCGCGGCGAGATCCTCGAGGAGCTCGACGAGAAGGTTGCCGAGCTCATTCGCCGAACCGGTCTTTCGCCGGTTGGCACGCTGCGAACGCTTCTGGAACGCGCCGAGGCACAGGCGCGCCTATCGCCGGAGCAGGCATTCATCGAATGCACCCGCGTCCACGCGGAGAGCCACGCGTCAGAGATCGAGCGTCGGCTGCGCATTCCCTGCCTCGCCTTCGCAACGACCGAGCTCACGAAGAGCAACGTGCCGACGACCGTCCGCTACCTCGTCACCACCGCCTTCCACCGCAAGGACGTGAGCGCGTTTGCGCGTGGGCGGCGGCTGAAGGTCGTGGAGGCCCCCATCGAGTACCCGATAGAACTCGCTGCTGGCCTCGCTCGACGGCAAGAGATTCACTTCCTAGGGATCAACAAAGCCGTCATCGAGCTCATCGCCGGGGATATCTCGTCACACTTCCGCTCCAAGCGCCCAACCATGAGTCATGAAGAGGTCGCGCCGGCCGAGCTCGATCGCCGCCTGCGCGAGCTGCTCGGCGAGCCGAGCGATGCGGAGCGGCGATTCGTCGTCTTGTCGCCGTCTTTGTGGGAGGCACGGCCCCCTGGATGGCGCACTCACCCCGCTCTAATACCAGGCCTCCCCAAGATCCAGGAGCGTGGCTGGCCATCGCTCGCGCAGGCGCTTGGGGTGTCACTGTGAGCCCGAAGTGAACATCTCCGCGCACGCCCGCTCAGCGCGAACTATCCGACTCACACCCCATCGCAGGTCGATCCGCCAGGCTCCAAGCCGACGCAACGCAACGCACCAAACTGGACGGTGCAGTAGCTCCAGCACTGTGTATCGGTCGTGCACTCGGCCCCTTGTCCGAGCCGTGGCGCGCACTCACCCACGCTGCTGCTCGACCCGTCCGCAGCGCAATAAGCCTGAATGTCGCACTGGTTGCTGCCGAGTCGGCACTCGCTGCCAATGGTGAGCCGCGGCGCACACGCGTTGTTTTGGCAGTTGCCGCTCGCGCACGAGTAGTCCTCGCTGCATGACACCCCATCGACATACGGGTACGGACTGCACACTCCGCTGTAGCAATACTCGGCTCGGGTATTGTCGCAGACCGCGGGCGGGCACTCGTCGCCGATCGCTCCATATGCAACGCACGTGGTGCCCTCGCAGTAGCCTTGATAGCACTGTTGGCTGGGCAGGTCCGGCTCGCAAGAGCTGCCCGGAGGCAAGGCCGGCGCACACGAGTTCGTCTCGGGATGGCAGTAGCCGCTCTGGCAGAAGCGGTGAGCGTCGCAGGACTCCTCGAGCCCGAACAACGTCCTGCAGTGGCTGCCCTGCGCACCGTATTCGCAGAACCCAGTGGCGCAGTCGTCGTCGTTGTAGCAATCCTCGCCTGCGCGGGCCTTGAAGTCGCATCGACCGGCCACGCACTCGAGGCCGGTGGGGCACTGATAGTCGTAGCTGCAATACGTACCGAAGTTGCAGGACGCCGCCTCGCACGTTTCGCTGACCGGGTTGCACACGAGGGAGCTCGTGCAGCCGACCGACTCGACGCCGAGGAGTGGATTGTCCGGATCCGCGTACATGCAGGGGTCGCCCGGGCCGCCCGCGGCCACACACGAGCCCGCCTCAAAATCACACGTGAAGCCCTTGCCACACTGATAGTCGGCGATGCAGGGATCACCCTCTCCCCCTGTTGCATCGATGCAGACGCCGGTCGCGCCGAGGAACCGGCAGTTGAGCCCTTCAGCGCACTCGATGCCACCGTAGTACTTGCACTCCTCGCCGAGCTGGCGCTTCCCCTTGAAGAGGCTGGTTGTGCTGCAGGCGGCGAGGTGGTTTGAGTCGGAGATCGGCGGCGGCTCGCAACGCTCACCACCCGTGGGACTCGGCGCGCAGCCGAGCTCGGATAGCGCGCCCGCGCAGTCCTGAAAACCCTCCTCGTTCACCATCGTTGCAGACTGATCGATTCCGTAGGCGAGCAGGGGCAGGAAGTCGCCGAAGTACAAGGAGGATGGTCCGTAGGACACGTTGACGCCCGACTCCATCAAGTCGAGGACCCGCTCCGTGCACGTGTCCGCGTCGGTCACCGAAGGGCCGATCTGCAATGCGAGCTCGCCCGCACTGCAACATGCGAACGCGTTGTCGCACTGGGCGCGGACAAGAGGCTCCAACAACATGCGCGCATAGACGATGTCGCCCGATGGCGACCCTGTTTCATCGGCGGCGGCCGAGGATCCCCCCTCCGACACACTGCCGACGCCGCCCGTGGACCCAGCCAGGGAGCCCGTGTCGGAATCGCCCCCGCTGGCCCGAACGTCGTCGCCGTTGGCGCACGCCGATGCACCGGCGAGCAATACGCCAAGAAGTGTGGGATGGATGGGTCGCACGTTGCTCATACGCCGGCGTTGGGGTCTGGATTCAAGGCGAAAACGCGCGTCCAGTGGACGTCTAACGATACGAAGCCCACATCGCTTCGACAAGCCCATCCCACGCTTGACCTTGCGCAGCGTAGTCCCCTGAGAAGTCGTGCCCATTCGCCTGCGAGATCGCCGCGACATACTCCGCGTCGCCGGCCGGATCCATCCAGCGGTCGACATAGTCGAAGAACGCATCATGGCCCCACGCGTCCTGGGCGCCGACAATACGAGCCGCCAGCGCTTGACCCGCCCACGCGATGCTCGTGCAGCAGCGACGGTAGCTCTCGCCGAGCGCGTCGGCGAGCCATTGCTCGGGGGGCAGATGTTCATACGGGCCCCAACCCGGCGTGTCGCTGACGACAGCGCCCTCCCAAAGGCCCATGTGCCCGGTGTACACGACGCTCGACTGGTCCCACCAAGTCGGACCGCCGCCAGGGACGTCGGCGGCATAGGCGGTATGCATGTCTTCGCCGAACTGCACCGCTGGTAGCGTCGAGGTCGGCGACGCCATTTCCTCGTCGCCTAGCATGAGCCCGGACCAAACGATGGGCCACTTGCGTCCGCTGCCATGTCCGCCGTGTGCGTACCAACCCGGGTAACCCGCGCGAACCATGCCCCACAGATCGATGCCCCGCTGGACAAAACCGATGAGTATCTGTTCCTGCGCGTCGAGGTGCTCCGCCGGAAGGTCAGCAAGCAGCAGCATGCTCGCGATGCCAACGGCGCGACCCCATTCGCGACCGTACATCGGCATGTACTCGACCTGCGCGTCGAAGCCATAAAAGACATTGTCGACCCATGGGCGTACGAACCGAGCTGCGAAGTCCGCAGGTAGTGTGGGGTCAAGATTCACCGATGCGGGCAATGCGACTGACCCGATCGCGGCGCGATCGAGCTGGCTCAAACGGTAGATGCGCTGCTCGGGATCGGCAAACGAAGGACGGAACGCGTCCACCGGCGGTGCCTCGGCCAGACAGGTGAGCACTGAAATGCTCCACACCGGCGACGCGGATGCCTCACCGTTGCCCTCGCGCAGCCAGTTCTCGACCATGCCGACCTGATCGACCGAAATCGACGAGAGCAATGCCTCGCCAACGGCCAGGGCGACCGGTGGGTCCCGACGCAAGGATGGATCGAATCGATCGGACTCCACGCGATCGTCCCACGGCGATCGATCCTGCGTCAGCGGCAGATTCACGATGCTACCGTTACGGCCGGGCGAAGGCGGCGGATCGATGCTGGCGACGGTCGCCGGGCCGACGATGAACCACTCGCCGGTGACGAATTGGCCTGCGGACACCGGAGCGTCGAACGTCCAGGTCACGCCATGGTCCGTGATGCTCATCACGAGCTCGGTTGGCGCGTCTGCTGTGGTCCCGGTGTCCGCGCCGGTGGTGCCAGCGGTGTCGGACACGGCTGCGGTTGCTTCGGTCGCCGCCGTCGACGCGCCGACACCGTTGGAGGTCGCCGTCGACACGCCGATCGTCCCGTCGCCCGTCGCAGCGCCGCCATCGTCGGCTGCGGGCGTCGAGCAAGCGATGAACAGGGCCGCGAAGTAGGGCGGCACGAGGCAGCACGATCGGCGGCTGGGCATGAAGCAATCCCCCGACGTACATGCTAGCCCTGAAGTCAGCAGAGGGCGTCCGTCAATGTTGCGGACGCCCTCTGCCCACTTCAGGGCTCGCGGGGTTGTGTCGTCGATTGGCCGAACAGTCGCCCTCCGGCTCTGCAAGAGTGGGCTTGCAATCCTGGCCGATGTGCAAAACCGCTCAAGCGCAGTGTGGATCGTGAAGGGCATGCCCTGGGCCAGGGATCGATTTTCCTGCAGCCCGCACTCCATCTACGTCATGGCGCACCGAACGTCGACAGTCTGGCTGGGACTCATGCTCGTTGTCGCAGGGTGCTTCAACCCCACCGATCGAGACCCGATCGGTGCGTCGACGGATCCGGGCAAGAACGATCAACCCAACCCAGAGCCGGATCCCGGTCCGTCGTGCGGCGAGCTGGAAGACAGCTGCATCGTCGCGAACGATTGCTGCGACTACGACGACACGCCGCAGGACGGGAGCGCGCTCTGCATCGGCAGCGCCGACAACGGCTACGTGTGCCGCGAGGTCTGCACCTCGGCCGAGGGCTGCGGTAGCGGCTGCTGCGGCGCGATGACCGGTGAGTTGGAGTTCGGCTTCTGCGCCGAGCCGTCCTACTGCGAGCAAGGCACGGTGTTTCGCCCCAGCGGGTGCCACGTCGGTGACACCTACGAGTGCGCCGGTGACGACCTCCTCACCTGCGCGACGCAGGAGGTCGAGGACTGCGACGCGTTGTGCGTGCGGGATGGCTGGACGCGCGCCGCTGACCCGGCCTGTGGCCTCGGCAGCGGCACCCAGCTCTGCATGTGCGAGTAGCACATTCGAATCTTTTCACTGCCTGCTCGGCGGCTGCGCCAACCCGCAAACACGGGCAGACCTCTCCGCGATCACAGTAGACCGCTTTATTGCAATGCCGAAAACGTCAGCGCCCGGGATCGATTCTCGGGCGTTTCACACCAGAACAAGAGAAGGAGCTCTCCCATGTATCTCGCCCGAGCATTCCGTTTCATCGTCCTCCTGCCGTTGGCCCTGCCCGCCTGCGATAAGGAGCCCACGCTCCACGAGCGCACATCGGACTTTGTCCGCGAAATCAATAACCAGGCGGCGATCGCTTGCGAGTGCTGGGAGGCGGAGGGGTACGATTCGTACAGCGAATGCACAGGCAACTTTGGCTACTTCGGTCCTTCGACCCAGGCCTGCTACGAGGACGCGCTTGGCCGCGACGAGGATGCGGCGGCCTCGTGGCTTGACTGCGTTCTCGAGCTTGAGGGCAACTACACCGAGTGCCTCGACGCGCGGTTGTCGTGCACGGACGATGACTCCGCGGACCCCTGCCTCGACGACTACTACGTCGGTTACGACGCATGCGTGCAGCTGCCTGAGACGATCCAGCGCGGCCTCGAGAGCTGCTCACCGCAGGAGTGAGATCAACGGCCAACGCCGGGGCTCGGAGCTCGAAATACGCCCGGCGCACGTCCGACGTTTCTGGGCGCTCCGAGTCGACGATGTGTCGCCGAGAAATCTTGTTGAGCACCGGCACACGCTGCGCAAGCAACCAAGGCAAACGAGCGCCGGAGCGGGCGCACGACCCCGCGCCCGCATGCTACGCTCCACTCGTGCGCTTTCGGGCCGTGATCCTCGTCGCGCTTGGCGCCTGCTACGAAGGGGTGCCCGGCGGCGGCGCGGACTCGACGACGGAAGCTAGCGTTGGAACCACGCTGCCGTCGGGCACAGCCGCGCAGGAGAGCAGTGTTGGCGGCAATTGTCCCCCCGCTCTGGTCGACTGCGGCGGGTGCGTCGCCTTGCAGAGCGACGTACAACATTGTGGCGAATGCGATCACGCCTGCAACGCCACCGAGATGTGCATCGACGGAGCGTGCGCCGCGACGTGCGAGGATGCGGCCGCCCCGGACGCCTGCGGAGGGCTATGCACCGATCTCGACACCGACCCCGTTCATTGCGGGGCCTGCGACAAAGTTTGCCCGGCCGGGGCCTCCTGCAGCGCGGGTGGATGCGTCTGCCCGGGCGACCTCGTGGCCTGCGCCGCGGCCTGCGTCGACCCGGCGCGCGACGAGGGCCACTGCGGAGGATGCGATGCACCTTGCGCGACCGGGCAACCCTGCCTTGGCGGACAATGCGTCGCCGCGACGGTCCATCACATCCTCATCACGGGCCAGTCGCTTTCCGAAGGCTACGCCTCGAGCGTGGTCTCCACCGAACAGCCGTACGACAACCTGATGTTCGCCCAGGGCGTGCGCGCGGGCGGCACCGGTCTCTCCGAATTCGTTCCCCTGGCGGAGACGCAAAACGGCTCGTGGGGCGAGACGATCGCCTCAGGTTCAGCAAACCTGCTGCATGAACTCGTTGCGCGCGACGGTTTTTCGATGCGTGTTCTCGCGTCTTGCCATGGCGTATCGGGCGCGCCGTACTCCGCGATCAAGAAGGGGACCGCCGCCTACGCGAACGGGATGGCGCAGGTGAACGCGGGAGCGATGATCTCCGGCGCCCAGGACGAAGTGCACGCCGTGCGTGCCGTCGCGGTCATCCATGGCGAAAGCGACCACATTGCCGGAAACGCAGCCTACGACCAGGACCTGCTTGAGTGGCAGAGCGACTACGAGACCGATACCCAAGCCCTGACTGGCCAAGCGCTGCCCGTCCCGATGTTCTATTGCCAGGTATCGAGCTTCACGGCCTACGGTGACGCTCGGTCGGCGATCCCTGGGCTGCAGCTCGCAGCTGCAGCCGCGCGACCTGAGTCGATGTTCGTGGTGGGGCCCAAGTACTTCTTGCCCTACTCGGACGGCATCCACCTCACGGGCGAAGGCGAGCAGTGGCTGGGCGAGTACTACGCAAAGGCGTTTTCTCGCGTGCTGGTCGCGGGTGAGCGATGGATCCCGCTCCGGCCGCAAGCAGCCACGCGCGACGCGACAACGATCTCGATCGCGTTCGACGTACCCGTCCCTCCCCTGGTGCTCGACGAAGCGCTCGTCGACAACCCCGGATTCTATGGTTTCGAGTTCACCGATGATAGCGGCGACCCTCCAGCGATCGAAGACGTCGTGCTGATCAATGACACGACGGTCGAGGTTGAGTTGGCGGCCGAGCCGATCGGCGAAAACCCCAGGATCCGCTACGCATGGACCGGCACCCCAGACGAGCCGGCCGGGCCGCAAACCGGCGCGCGTGGCAACCTCCGCGACAGCGACAGCACGCCCAGCCGATTCGGATACCCGCTATTCAACTGGGCTGTGCACTTCGAGCTACCCGTGCGCTGACCGGCCCGCGCGTATCGTGGGACGACGGTCGCCAGTGTGACACAACGCCCGATCCGGCGTACCATCAACGCGGTGGCGGAGACGAGCGACGATGACCGCGAGCTCCTCGCCCGGTGGCGTGACGGAGATAGCCGGGCCGGGAGTCGCCTATTTGACAGGCATTTTCGCGCCTTGCATCGCTTCTTCCGCAACAAAGTCGATGTCGGCGTCGAGGACCTAATCCAAGAGACGATGGTCGCGGTCGTTCGCGGTCGCGATCGCATACGCGACGACGGCAGCTTTCGTGCCTATTTGTTCGGCACGGCCAAGCTGGTGCTCTATGCGCACATCCGATCACGAGCGCCTCACCGAGAGATCGACGTCGAGCACGAATCATTGGCGGATCTCTCCCCGGGCGTCAGCACTGCCTATGCCAAACACCGCGAACAGCAGATCCTCCTACAGGCCTTGCGGATGCTCCCAATGGAGTTTCAGGTCACGCTCGAGCTGTATTACTGGGAGGGGATGAGCGGGCCCGAGCTCGCGGCGGCCCTCGACATTCCCGAGGCGACCGTGCGGAGCCGCCTCCGTCGCGGATCGGAGAAGTTGCGGGAACACGTCGAACGCCTGGGGACATCACCCGAACTCGTGGCTTCGACGATGAGCGACATCGGCCAATGGCTCGCACAACTCCATCTCGCTGCGCCGAGCTAGTGCCCGTGGTGGTACGCGGGCTGCTGCTCAGCGAACCAAGGCAGCGGCACGAACCCGGAGTTGCTCGGCCTTCGCCGCGTCGGCACCGGCCACGGCAACGTCCGCGGCAACGCGCAAGGTCGGTGCAATCACCGGGCTATCCGGCCCGTAGGCGGCCTCGCCGATCGCCAACGCCCGCTCGATATGACGGCCAGCGTCCACGACCATACCCCGCCGCAGCGCAAGGCCAGCGGCCAGCGTGGACATGCCCACCAACGACGCGTGATCGGGTGCGAGTCCTTTCTGTGTCAGCGCGATGGCCCGCGCGACGTCAGCGACCGCCAACTCGATCCTTCCCTCCTTCTCGTGGGCGCGGGCTCGCGATTCGTAGAGAAACGCCAATACTGGATCCTCAGATCCGACGCTCTTCATCCGTGTGGCCAGCAGTCCGTCGATCTCGACGATCGCCGCCTCGGATCGATCGGCAGCCACCAGCATAGCCACCAGATTCTCACGCGCGCCGAGGGTTTGATCGTGCTCAGCGCCGCGCGCGCGTTCGAGCAGTCTGATCGCCTCCAATTGCGTGGTAACCGCTTCAGGCAACGAGTTGCGATGGTAGTAGATCCCCGCGATGCCGATCAGATTCGCGCTGAGGATCGGATGATCGGGGCCGAGCACGAGTCGGCGCAACGAAAGGACCTCTTGATGCTCGACGAGGGCCTCATCCAATCGCTGAAGCTGGACCAGAACGTTGGCGACGTTGGTGCGGGCCAGGAGTGTGCGCGGGTGTTCGGCGCCGAACACCTCCCCATGATCCTCAGCAGCCGCGCGGAAGCGCGAGAGCGCCTCTTCATAACGCCCCGCAGCGTAGTCGACGAAGCCTTCGGCAATGCGCGCCGACGCGAGGTCGCCGGTCATTGCAGTGGGCAGCGACTGCAGGATCTCACTCGACTCGCGCACCAGCGCGGTGGCGTCTTCGAGCTTGCCAAGTCGAACTGCAATCTCCGCCTTCAACCGCAAGAGGCGCGCGAGTGTCCGGCCACGGTCGCCTGCGTGGTCGAGCTTCGCTTCGGCCATGCGCACGGCAGCCCCGGCCATGTCGAGCTCGTCGGCGGTAACCCTGGCGTCGACGAGTGAGACCCACGCCAGCGCGGTATCGTCATCGGCTCCCCCACGCTCCGCTGCCACGATCGCTGCATCAAACGCGGCCAAGGCCGCGGGCGTGTTTCCGAGTTCGATCTCCGCATCACCGATGGCAATCTGGGCATCCGCATGGGTCGGCGCGTGTTCGCGCCCGTTCTCGCTCGCGCGCTGCGCCAACTCCCGGGCGCGATCGAAATCGCCGAGCGCGTGGGCTGAGCGGGCCTGGGCGATCTCAGTGATCGCGACCTCCACGGGCGCGCGCAGGATGGCATCGACTGGCAGGGGCACACGCCGAGCGAGGGCCGCCAGGTTCGAACAATCCTCGGGTGCCGGCAATGATGTCATGGCGGCGGCGACACGTTCAGTCGCCGGCCCCGCGAGCTCGCTCATCGCCGCAATGAGAGCGCTCGCGGCTCGCCGGCCACGATCGAGGCACGCCATTTTTCGGTCGAGGACATCGGCGGACTCGGCCTCGGCAACGCGCGCGCGGCAGGCAGACGTGGCCGTATCATCCCAACGCCTGACCCAGCGCTCGAACTCAGCGCTTGCGCTCGCCCAGCTCGCTCGCCCATACGGCAACTTCGCCGCCTCGATTCGATCTGCGATGACCGACTGCGCCTCGGGGGTCCACACCGCCCGGATCGGCGCGTCGAGATCTCGGCACACGTCATCGCGGCGCCCCATCGCGATGGCCAGGGCAACCACCGGGATCGCGGCCGCGATGACGAAGTTACGCCGTCGGCGACTCTGCGCCGTAGCCAACTCGTTGACGAGGGCAGCCATGTTCGGCCACCGAGCCTGCGGTTGAGGCCGAAGGCCGCGCAGCAACGCTCCGCGCAGCCATCTCGGCAAGCGCGGGCCGCGGGCCGGCAAGCGAATCGCCGCACCGGCCGCCACCTTCGAGATGTCAGCCAGCGAACTGCCATACGGTCGCACACCGAAAAGCGCTTCGTAGAGGGAAACGCAGAACGAAAACTGATCGCTCTCGCGACTGGCTTCACCACCCCGGAGGCATTCGGGAGCCATGTACGCCGGAGTCCCTGCCAGCCCCTCCGTGGACACGGGGGTATCGCTCGCGCCCGATGTTGCCGGGCGGGTCTCTGCCGACACGGGCACAGCTTCCCCGCGCGCTAGCCCGAAATCGGTGACGGCCACGCGCCCGTCCTCGCCAACGAGGACATTGTCCGGCTTGAAGTCGCGATGGATGAGGCCCGCGGCGTGGGCGGCCGCCAACCCGCGCCCAGCCGCGGCAAACGCCGCAACGATCTCAGCTATCGAGCGAGTGCGGGCGCCGAGCCAACCGCGCAACGTCGAACCGCGAACGTATTCCATCGCGATGTAGACGCCCCCGCTATGCTCCCCCGCCTCGAAGACCGCGACCACGTTCGGATGTTGCAGTTTGGCCATCGACCGCGCCTCGCGTAGGGCTCGTTCGGCATAGCCTGTGTCGTCGCCCTCTCGGGCATGCAGCAACTTGATCGCGACCTCTCGTAGCAGCTGCGGATCGCGAGCCAAGTAAACTGTGCCCATGCCCCCGGCGCCGAGGCGGCGTTCAATGATGAAGCGACCGACGCGGCTGGGTTCATCGTCGAATAGGCGGGCGGCCACGGCCGCACGCAGGATCGCGGTGTGGATCCCATCGGAGGCCGGCGACTGGTCGCTGGTCGTCATGGGCGGGAGTCGGAGCCGACGACGGGGGTCATACGGGGCGAAGGCAGCGATCCTGACACCGTCGGATCCTCCTGCGGCGAACACTCGCCAACGCCCGAAGACCGCAGCCCAACGCGCGTTCTCTCCGGTTGATCGGTCGGCCAGCGGACCGACGCCCATCACTCGGGCAAGGCATCCCTCAGTTCCAGCGCCGATTGCCAGCGCCGGGATCCTTCGCAGCGCCCGCAGGACGACCGCGTCCCGCAACACATCGAGGCCGAGCCGGGCCACACTCGGCGGCAAGATCAGCTCGCTGCAGTGGGCGAAGCCGACGGCCATTGGGTTGTCACCACGGTGAAGGTCGACGAGCCGCCTGGCGCGGCCGATGACGTTCCTTTCCGGATCACGGTCGGTGCCGGCGTAGGGCGTCGTCGAGCAGCGCGGTGAGATCGCGCTCGCGATGAAAGCCCCGCGCCGTGATCAACGCGACCGCCGCTCGGGCAGTCTCGATGTCGTGTGACTCCGCCTCGCGGATCAGCGCGCGCAGGTCCGCGGCGTCTTGCGGCCGACGGTCGTCGTCACGAGAAAGCAACTTCAACGCGATCAGATCGCCGATGCTCGCGACCGGGATCGAGAGCCCGGGAAGGATCTCGAGCACATCGGCGCGCGACACCAGTTCTGGTTCGATTCCCGAGCTTGCGAACAAGAGATCGACGATCGAGCTCGTAGTCGTCGCACCCGGAGGCACGAGCCGCATGGTCGCGAGCCGACCGGTCTCGAGTTGCTCCACCGCGGCCTCGACGACATAGCCGGTCCGGATCAGCTCCGTCATGAGCGATTCGGCGTCTTCGTCGTCCGTGACCGCAACAGCGACGTCGACATCGCGGGTCGTTCGCGGTTCCGCGCGTGCGCTGACGGCCAGTCCCCCGACGAGTGCCCATCGTCGCAGACAGGCTTCCAGATCCGAGGAGATCCTCGCGAGCGAGCGCTCGATCGCGTTCACGGTGCTCGCCGCGGCCAGGAGATCGGCCGCCCGATGCAGTCACCGTGCTCGGCGCCAGGACGCGTGTGCATCCACCGCTCCAGGCGCGAAAGAACCTCCTGCTCGCTCTCCTGGGGATGATCCCGCCGGAGCTTCTGCAACATCATCCGCTGCGCCAGATCGGCGAGGTCGATCGCGATCCGGAGTTTCTCCTCGGGCGAGGGGGACGGCGTGCTCATGGCCTCTCCTCCCATCGTAGCACGCCTGCGACACGTTCCACGCCGACGATTCACGGCGGGTAGAGGAAGGCCTCGCTGCCGTAGTCCATCGTCCAGATGTCGGCGAGCGTCGTGAAGTCGGTCACCGCGCTCGCGCCGGCATCGCGCAGCTCGACCATCTAACCGCGTCGCGGATCCAAATGCTTGACCGCTGGACGGATCGCCGCTGCGGCGGCCAATAAGAATATGGTGCGACGGGCGGTAGATCGCCCCGTGCGTCGCCGTTGGGAGTAGATGCTCGTCATGTCCGACAACATTCGGTTTGGCTCGATCCCTGTGTTTGCCGGCGCACTCGCGTTTCTTCCGGCGTGCACGCCGGATACGGCGCAGTCCTTTGCGTCCGCGGGCGAGTCGACGTCGACGACCGCCGACGACACCTCGGGCTCGGCGGGCACGCGGCCGTCGGACGGATCGACGATGACGGATCCGACGGATCCGACGGATCCAACCGGCGTGCCCGAGTGCGTGACGTGTGGCTCCGAGCCGCCCGACGGATGGTTCGGACCCGTCGTGTACGCGCGGCTGGCCCCCGGTGAGGAGGCGCCCGCGTGTCCGCCCGAGGTCGCCGAGCCCGGGCCGACGCTGCTCGATGGGTTCGTCGATCCCGGCCCCGCGGTCTGTTCATGCTCATGCGAGAACCCTGTCGCCCAGGACTGCTCTGCGGACATGACCATGACCTGGGTCGATGGGTACTACGGCGCGACCACCGGGTACTACGGCGCGACCACCGGGTACTACGGCGCGACCACCGGGTACTACGGCGCGAGCGGCTACGTCGGCGAGAGCGGGTACGTCACCGGCGGCGGCTCCGTCAGCGGTGGCTACTACGGCACCGGCGGCGGGACCGACGGCGGGTACGGTGGCAGCAGCGGCGGTGCGTACTATGGCGGGAGCACCGGCGGCGGGTACTACGGTGGCACGACTGACGGGTACTATGGCACCGGTGGCGGCTGCTACGGCGGCTATGCGCTGATCACCGAGACGTGCCTGAACATCGCGGTCGACGGCGAGATTCGCTTCCGCGCCTTCGGAGGCTACGAGACCGACGGAGGCTACTACGGCGCCTGCGAGAAGCAGGAATCCGCCGATATCCCGGTGACCGAGTGGGCGGCGACAATCACCACGTGTCGGCTGCCCGAAGATACCCCGGGTTGCGAGGGCGGCGACATCTGCATCCCCGCAGCACCGGCCGGCTTCGAGCAGAAGTGGTGCCTGTACCGCGACGGCGACGCCGAGTGCCCCAGCGCCGACTACCCGAACAAGACCGTGTTCTGGTCGAACGTCGACGACACGCGCGCATGCACCGACTGCTCGTGCGGCGTCGCGACGAACTCGTGCGAGGACGCCGAGCTGCTCGTCTTCGGCGAGGCCGACTGCGCGGGCGAGCCGCTCGCGGTGTTGCCCTCGGCTGACGGCTGTGTCGACGTCGCGATGGGCCAGTCGGTGGTCGGCGACTTTGGCAGCGAAGCGGCGTGCCCCGTGACCGAGGCGCCGGAGCCCGAGGGATCGATCGCGCCATCCGGCCCCTTCACGTTCTGCTGCAGCGACTGAACGCGAAAACGACGCCTCGGGAGCCGGGACGTCGTCCGTTTCGCGGCGCGTCCTCGCCATCAGCCGCTTGGCGTGCCGCCCGCGACGTTCGACAGCGCCCAGCCGGTCATGTTCGCTGTACGTGTACGGACCGTTCATCCCCATGAACGTTCCATAATGCCCATTACGTCCAGAGCCGCGGCATCTCGGACCGGCTGCGCTGTTGGAGGGCCATAGCCACCGATTGACAGTCGGTTTTTGTCCCGCGATTCTGTCTGCCGATGCCTTCTCGTGCCGACATGCGACCGACTCCGTGGGGGCTACTGGGAGAGCTCGAGCTTGCGGTGCTCGACAGGCTCTGGGAGGCAGGCGAGTCGGATGCCAAGGCGGTCCACGCCAAGCTAGGCCGCCGCCGCGGAATCACGCTCAACACGGTCCAGTCGGCGATGAAGCGGTTGCACGAGAAAGGGCTGCTTGCGCGATCCAAGATCAGCCACGCCTTCGTCTACTCGCCCGCGCTCGGCCGCGACGACTTTCACCGTGAAGCGGTCGGAGATGTCGTGGCGGCTCTGCTGCACGGGGAAGCTGATGCGATGGTGGCCGCGTTCGTCGGCGTGGCCGAGCGCGCGGGAGACGACACCCTCGCGCAGCTCGAAGCTCTCATCGCCGACCGACGTAAGGCGACTCGGAGATCGAGATGAGCGTCGCGTGCTTGGGACTGCTCGCGGCCGTCTTGTTCGGGGTGGTGGTCGCAGTGCTCGTGCACGTCGGCCTTCCGTGGATGCGCCCCCGGCTCGACCCGCTTCCCGCCTGGGTGCGCGCCCGCCTCGTGTTCGCGCTCGTTGCCGCGCCCGTGACCGTCGGGGTCGCGTTGAGCGTGCTCGCCCTGCTGCCGGGTGTCGCGGCTGCCCTCGCCCCCGCTCTCGACCACTGCACCCATCACGACGATCACCACTTTCACCTGTGCCTGGTACACGGACCCACCGCGATCAATTTGGGTCGAATGTCACTGGTCCTCGGGGTGATCGCAACCCCGGTCACTTTCCGGGTGGCGTACGCGATGGTCCGACTGCTGCGGGGGCACCGGCTGCTGTGGGCGCTGCGCCGCTCAGCACGACCATCCATCGCCGACTACGACGAGGTCGCCGCCGAGGCTCCGTTCGCGGTCACCGCAGGACTGTGGCGTCCGCGGGTCTACGTGACGAGCGGTCTGTTGCGCCTCCTCGATGGCACATCCCGAGCTGCCGTGTTGGCGCACGAGGCAGCGCACGTACGGCGGCGTGATCCGTTGACGAAGCTCGTTGCCGAGCTCTTGGGAGCGTGCCACCTGCCCACGACGCGACAGACCCTCCTCGCCAACCTGTCGCTCTCGTGCGAGCAGGCATGCGACGAGGCCGCCGCCGCCAGCATCGGGGATCGGACCGCGGTCGCCGACGCACTGGTCAAGCTGGGGCGACTCGTGTCCGATGCATGCCCATCCCAGGCTGCGGTCGCCCGGTTCGGCGAAGGCAGCATCACCGCCCGGGTGCACGCCCTGCTGGAAGCACCTAAGCCGGCGCCCTGGTTACCGTCGGCCAGACTCACCCTTGCGACCGGGCTCGTGCTCGCCACGCTCCTCAGCGCTCCCCTGCACCACGTCACAGAGACCGTGCTGGGCACGCTCTTCGGATGACGCACCCGACCATGGCCCGGCGCGTCCGACCCGTCTTCACAGCGCCGACTGTCAGTCGGTTTTTGGTCGCGTATCTGGGCGTCGCGCTCGTCGGCCCGGCTGGAACGCGGGCGCACGCGCAGGCGCAGGCGCCCACGCTGGCTGCGTCGCCCCCGCTGACGGAGGCTCAAGCCGTCGAGCGTGCCTTGGCGAACCCGAACCTGGCGGAGCTGCGCGCCGGCTTGGTGGACGAGGCGAGGGCCGAGGGCATCGCGCGCACGAGATGGGACGACCCTTCGTTTCAGTACACCCGAGAGCAACTGCTCACTGGCGGCCCGCTCGGTGAGGACTACGTGAGCCTCTCGCAGACGTTCGACATCTCGGGGCGCCGCGCTCTCCACCGAAAAGCCGCGTCGCAGCGGGGCGAGGCCGCCGAACATCGGGCAGCGATCTCCCGTGCCGACCTCGCCTCGCTCACACGACACAGCTACTACCAGCTCCTTGTCGCCCAGCAACGCCATGGCGTGCTCGTCCGGTGGCGAGGAAGGGTCGAGTCCCAACTGGCATCGATTGGGCGACGCGAGGAGGCGGGGGACGCGGCGGCCTACGATCGGCTTCGCTTGCAGCGCGAGCTGACTCGGATCGATGCCTTCGCGGAGCGGGAGGACGCCACGGTCGTCTTCGCGTGGATTCGTCTGCACGGGCTCATCGAGCCCGACGCCGAGGCGCGCTCCCGTACGCCGCCGAAGCTCGACGGTGTGTTGTTGCCTCCTACCCCCGCGACCGCGGTGGCGGAGCGAGGCCGAGCTCCCGCCGCCCCCGAGTTCCGGCTCGCCGAGGCGCAGGCGCGCGCCCTCGCATTCGAACGGCGTGCCGCCTCGCGATGGTGGGTCCCCACGCCCTTTGTCGGCGCGGGATACAAGGGCGTCGAGTTGCCGGGTGGAGGTCGAGCGCACGGCTTCGTCGTGAACCTCGGCATCCCGTTGCCGCTGCTCGACCGCGGGCGGGCGGAACGAATCGGCAAGGCCGGCCAGGCGCGTTCGCTCGCGGCCGCGGCCAACCTCGCGCGCACCCGAACGAGAACCGAAGTCGACGCGCTCGACGAACAGGTCACTCGGCTTTCGGCGGCCGCAGCACGGATGAAAACGAAGAACGCCGAGGACGATGCACTCGTGGCCGCGGCGGAGTCCGGCTACCGCGGCGGCGAGATCAGCGTAATGGAGCTGATCGACGCCTACCGGAGCTCGGCCGAAGCGGAGCTACTCGCCCTGGACCTGGCCATGACCGCGCGCGCGGCGGAGATCGACCTGCGCCGCCGGACCGAGGAGGCTCCGTGATTCGCCTGAACCCCCTCGCCTTGTCACTGCTGGTCGCTCTCGCGGCGTGTCGCGCCGAGCCTCACGAACACGGCAACAAGCCCGCTCACGAAGGCGAACAGGAGCGCCCGCACGGCCACGGAGAAGGCGACGCCATCGCGGTGACGATCTGGACCGAGAAGACCGAGCTGTTCGTCGAGTTTCCACCCCTCGTCGTCGGCGAGGACTCTCCTTTCGCAGCACACCTCACGATGCTCGATGACTTCTCGCCGGCCGCCAGCGGCCACGTCGAGGTCGTGCTGACCGGCGGCGGTGCCGTCGACGAACGCTTCGCGGCGGACCCGAGCGCCATCGCGGGCATCTTTCGGCCCGTCGCCCGACCGACGCAGGCGGTGGAGCGCAATGTGACCGTCGTGCTCCAGACCGACGCGGGGCAGTGGGCACACGAGCTCGGCCGCTTCCGGGTCCACGCGAGCGCCGACGAAATCACCTCCGCGGACGAAGACGAAGGCGGCGGCGAGATCGTCTTGCTCAAGGAACAGCAGTGGAAGATGCCGTTTTCGACCGCAATCGTGGGCTCGGATACGCTACGGCCTTCCTTTCCAGCCTTCGCTCACCTCACGGCCCGAGCCGACGGCGAGGTCACCGTGTCGGCGCCGGCCACGGGTCGCCTCGTCGCCGACCGTGAACCACTTCCAGTCGTGGGCGTGGAGGTGGCGTCGGGCGATCTGCTCGCCAGATTCGTGCCTCGCCTCGAAGCTGGTGCGGACGTGCCCACGCTCGACCTCGCGACCACAGCGGCGCGCCTCGACCTCGAACATGCGACTCGCGAGCGGGAACGCCTGGAGGGCTTGCTCGCCGACGGAGCCGTCCCCGAGCGTCGCGTCGTCGAGGCCCGTCACGCGGAGGCCACAGCCAAGGCTGCACTCGACGCCGCCAGTAGGCGCTCAGGTCAGTTCCGGCGGGTCCAGCGGACCGGCAAGGGCGGCAAGGGCGGCAGCGTCGAGATCCGCACCCCGCTTTCAGGGACCGTGCTAGAGGTGAACGCGGTCGCGGGTGCGTTGGTCGAGGACGGAGCGCCGCTGTTCCGCGTCGTCGACGCGACCACGCTGTGGCTGTCGGCCCAGGTGCCCGAGATCGATCAGGCACGGATCCCCGGCGTCTCGGGCGCGTGGTTCTCGCTACCGGGCGTGACCGACCCCGTGGAGGTGGGTGCGGATGCCGTGGTGACCCGCGGCGGTGCCGTGGATCCGAGAGCTCGCACCGTCAATGTCGTGTTCGCCGTCGAGAACCCCCACGGTCGGCTGCGCGTCGGTGCGCGCGTGCAGGCTCATCTACTCGAAGGCCAGCCCGTGCGGGTGCCGACCGTTCCGGCCTCTGCCGTCCTCTTCGACGTCGGCACCCCCGTCGTTTTCGTGCAGACCGGCGGCGAGAGCTTCGAGCGCCGCCGGGTGCAAACCGGCATCCGCGACGGCGATCGGATCGAGATCACCGAGGGACTGAAGGTCGGGGACCGCGTCGTCGTCCGGGGGGCCTACGCGGTCAAGCTCGCGTCCGCTTCCACCAGCCCTCCGGCCCATGGACACTCGCACTGAAGATCGACGCCGATGATCGACGCTGTCATCCGCTGGTCGCTCGAGAACCGCCTGGTCGTCCTGTCGGTGGCGCTACTGTTCGTGGTGTGGGGATCCGTGGAGACGACGCGTACGCCCGTGGACGTGTTCCCTGACTTGACGGCTCCGACCGTGACCGTGCTCGCCGAGGCCCACGGCATGGCACCCGAGGAGGTCGAGACCCAGGTGACCTTCCCGATCGAGACGGCGCTGAACGGAGCGGCGGGTGTGCGGCGGATCCGGTCTTCGACGGCGGCGGGGATCGCCATCGTGTGGGTCGAGTTTGACTGGGGAACGGACATCTTCCGGGCTCGACAGACCGTCGCCGAGAAGGTGCAGCTCGTCGCACCAGCTCTGCCACCCGAAGTCGAGCCGCCGGTGCTCGGACCCGTCACTTCGATCATGGGCGAGATCATGTTCATCGCGGTCCGCTCGGATGTCGTCGACCCGATGCGATTGCGGACGACGGTGGACTGGACGATTCGTCCCCGACTGCTCTCGGTGCCCGGCGTCTCGCAGGTGATTCCGATCGGTGGCGAGCGCAAGACGCTTCGGGTCGAGCTGAATGCCGACCGCGCGCTCGACCGAGAGGTTGCCCTGCAAGACGTGGTCGATGCGGTGGCCCACGCCAACGAGAACGCCGCGGCTGGCTTCATGTCGAACGGACCGCAGGAGGACGTGATCCGGGGCGTGGGCCGAGTCCGCACCCCCGAGGATTTGTCCGCGGCCCCCGTTCGAGTCGTCGATGGCTACCCGATGACCCTGCGCGAGGTCGCTGACGTGGCGTGGGCTCCGGGCGTCAAGCGTGGCGACGGTTCTTTCGGCGCCAGCCCAGCCGTCGTCATCGGGATCCAGAAACAGCCCGACGCCAACACCCTGGATCTGACCCGGCGCATCGACGAGGTTCTCGACGACCTCCAGGAGTCGCTCCCCGACGGTGTCGCGATCGAACGCGATGCCTTCCGACAGGCCGACTTCATCGACCGCGCCATCGACAACGTGTCGGCGGCACTCCGAGACGGCGCGGTCCTCGTCGTCATCATCGTGCTGATCTTCCTGGCCAGCGGTCGAGCGACCGTCATCACCGCGCTCGCGATCCCGTTGTCGCTCCTGGCGACCGTGCTGTGCCTGCGCTGGTTCGGGACCAACATCAACACGATGACCCTGGGCGGGATGGCCATCGCAGTGGGGGCCCTCGTCGACGACGCGATCATCGACACCGAGAACGTCGTACGGCGCCTGCGGGACAACGCGCAGAGAACCGAGTCCGAGCGCCGGCCCGCAGTCAC
The DNA here is from genome assembly GCA_902826865.1 of uncultured Myxococcales bacterium. Classification (GTDB taxonomy): domain Bacteria; phylum Myxococcota_A; class Polyangia; order Nannocystales; family Nannocystaceae; genus Xiheibacterium. Next base: position 14,771 of record CADEGN010000027.1, on the reverse strand, counting down.
CGTCGTTTTCGAGGCGAGCAAGGAGATCCGCAGCTCCATCGTGTTCGCGACCCTCATCATCGGGCTGGTCTTCGTTCCGGTGTTCTTCCTGCACGGCGTCGAAGGTCGACTCCTGGCGCCGCTCGGCTTCGCGTACATCGTCTCGTTGCTCGCCTCCCTCGTCGTCGCGCTCACCGTGACGCCGGTGCTGTGCCTCGTGCTGCTTCCGACGTCAGGGGTCGTCCGACGCGAACACACGCCGTGGGTGTCCCGACTCGTGCAGCGGGGCTACTCGCCGCTGCTGCTCGCCTCTGTCCGTCGCTGGCGAATTCTGTCGGCCGTCTGCCTCGCGCTGCTCGGCATCGCGGTCGTCGGCCTGTCTTCGACGGGGCGCGCCTTCCTCCCCGACTTCAACGAGGGGGCGCAAACCGTGAGCGTCGTGACCCAGCCCGGCACCTCGCTCGAGCAATCCAACGAGCTCGGAACCTGGGTCGAGAGGATCTTGCTGTCGCAGGCGGAAGTCGCGGCCACGACCCGCCGCACGGGGAGAGCCGAGCTGGACGAGCACGCCCAGGGGGTCCATGCGGCGGAGATCGACGTGCGCCTCGATCCCCATGCCGTCGGTCGAGACCGCAGTCCCGAGGCCTTCCTGGCCGCGGTCCGCGAGCAGGTCACTCAGGTGCCCGGCACAAACGTCGTCATCGGCCAGCCGATCTCGCACCGGATCGACCACATGCTCTCGGGCACGCGGGCCAACATCGCCATCAAGATCTTCGGACCCGACCTCCACGAGCTGCGCCGCCTCGCGGTAGCTGTGCGGGACGCCATCGAGCCCATCGAGGGAGTCGTGGATCTGACCATCGAACAGCAACCGGATGTCCCGACCGTCGTCGCTCGGTTCGACCGCGCGGCCCTGGCCCAGTACGGACTCTCGGTGCGAGAAGCCTCCCGTAGCATGGAGGCCGGCGTGCAGGGGATCACCGTGTCGCGGGTGATCGAGGGCAACATCAGCCACGACGTCGTGGTCAAGCTCGCCCTCGCTCCCGGGCCGGACGCGCTCGCCGACATCCGCATCGTCACCGCCACGGGAGCACACGTGCCGCTGCGGGCCGTCGCGGAGATCGTGCGGGACGTGGGGCCCAGCGCGATCAGCCGCGAGAATGCCGAGCGCAAGGCCGTCGTCGCCTGCAACGTGGCCGGCCGCGACGTAGGTAGCGTCATGGCGGACATCCAGAGATCCATCGACGCCGAGATCTCTCGCCCGTCGGGGTACCGAGTCGAGTATGGTGGCCAGTTCGAGAGCGCGCAGCAAGCCACGCGCACCCTCGTCCTCGTGGGAATCGGCGTCGTGGTCGGGATCTTCGTCCTGCTGGTCGCGGGGCTTCGGTCGGTGCGGGATGCGACGTTGGTCATGCTCAACCTACCTCTCGCCCTCGTCGGTGGCGTGGCTGGAGTGTTTCTGTCGGGTGGCGTGCTCTCGGTGGCTTCGATGATCGGGTTCATCACGCTGTTCGGCATCGCCACGCGCAACGGAATCATGCTTGTGTCCCACATCGCGCACTTGCGCGAGCACGAGGGCGTCACCGATCCGAGGACCGCGGTCGTCCAAGGAGCGCAGGAGCGCGTCGTCCCCATCCTGATGACGGCCCTCGCCACCGCCGGTGGACTGATTCCCCTCGTGCTCGCCGCGGGCGAGCCTGGCAGCGAGATTCAGACACCGATGGCAGTGGTGATCCTGTGCGGGCTCGCGACGGCGACCGCGCTCAACATGCTCGTCGTTCCTGCGCTGTACCTGCGGTTTGGTCGCTACCGGGGGGTTGAGAGACAATTGCCGGAACCCTCCCGAGCGACGACACTCCCGGGGACGCGATGAAGACGACACGCCGCACGGTGCTCGAACACACGGGCCTGGCGACCCTCGGCCTGCTGCTGCCGAGCTGCGCCGCCGCGGCGCAGGCCACAGCGCCCGCAACGACCCCCTCGGAGACTCCGCCCATGAGCGACTACGCACCCAGGCCGCTTCCGTTCGATCCCAGCAAGCTCCCGGGGCTGTCGGAGAAACTCCTGCGGTCGCACCACGAGAACAACTACACGGGCGCAGTCAAGAAGCTCACCGCGGCCCGGGCTCGACTCGCCGATGTGAACGCCGACACGCCCGGCTTCGTGCTCCACGGCGTGGCCCAGGGCGAGCTCGCGTTCAAGCACTCGGTTGTCTTGCACGAGCTGTACTTCGGCAACCTGACCGGCGGCGGCTCGAAGGCGGACACGACTCGCAAGCTCCTCTCCGACCACTTCGGCGGCGCGGCGGCCTGGGAGCAACGCTTCCGGGCTCTCGGCGCCAGCCTCGGCGGTGGAAGCGGATGGGCGATCCTCGAGCTCGATCTGCACGAGAAGGTCCCTCGGATGTACAGCGCGGGCGACCACACGCAGGGGCTCTCGGCGGGGATCCCCCTGCTCGTGCTCGACATGTACGAGCACAGCTACCACATCGACTACGGGGCGGCTGCCGCCAGGTACATCGATGCGTTCTTCGCAAACCTCCATTGGGAGGAGATCGACCGCCGGACCGAGCGCGCACTGAAGGTCGCCGAGCTGTTCGGCTGAGGAGTCCGGCCAACACATTTGCTCCGTCCCCAACGCGAGGGACCACCAACGCGAGGGACAACCGACGCGAGGCGCATTCAGTCTCGCACCCGTCCTCGTGCCGGGCGCCGCCCGTCACACCGGCAAGGCATCCCTCAGTTCCAGCGCCGATTGCCAGCGCTGGCCGGGATCCTTCGCGAGCGCCCGCAGCACGACCGCGTCCCACGAGGCATCGAGGCCGAGCCGGGCCACGCTCGGCGGCAAGATCGACTCGCTGCAGTGGGCGAAGCCGACGGCGATCGGATTGTCACCGGAGAACGGCGGCCGCCCGACGAGCGCGTGGAAGAGCACGGCCCCGACCGCGTAGAGATCGGTGCGGGGATCGATCAGACCGCCGCGGACCTGCTCGGGCGCCATGTACTCGACCGTCCCGGCGATCATGTTGGTCGCGGTCATGCCCTCGAGATGCGCCATGCGAGCGAGGCCGAAGTCGATGATCTTGAGCCGCTGGTGCTCGTCGACCAACAGATTCGCCGGCTTCAGGTCGCGATGCACCACGCCCGCGAGGTGCGCGGCGTGGAGCCCTTCGCAGAGCTGGATCGCGAGCGGGCGCAGCTGCGCCGGCGCGATGACGCCGTAGCGACCGAGCACGTCCTTCAGGCTGCCGCCCGCCACGTACTCCATCGACAGGAACAACAGGCCCTCGGCCTCGCCGATGTCGTGCAAGCGCACGACGTTGGGATGACTGATCCGCCGCGCCGCGCTCGCCTCTCGGCGCAGGCGATCGGTCGCGGTCGGATCGAGCGCGGCCAGGCCACCGATCACCTTGATCGCGACCTGCTCGCTCAGCTGCTCGTCGCGCGCGAGGAACACCGCCCCCATGCCGCCCTGCCCGAGCGGACGCTCGATCACCCACCGGTTGCCGATGCGCTTGCCGGGCGTGAGCCGAGCTGCGGCGAAGTGCTCGGTGTCGGCGAGTTCCATCCTCGTCTTGGAGCCCTGCTCCGCGATGGGCAGCGCGACCTGGCGGCTCGCGAGGCGGTTGATCTTCGCGTTGAGCTCGAAGTCGACGCTGCACACGATCGACTCGAGGTTGCGGACGCGTTCCTCGAGCTCGCCCTTGGCGGCCTCGAGCGCCTTCATCTCCTGCTGCGAGCCGCCCGCCTCGAGCTCCTTGAGGCGGCGCTCGTGACGATACCGCAGCCAGCGCAGCGACAACGGCAAGCCGACCGGCAGCACGCCGAACAAGAAGATGATCGCGAGGACGTCGGGCCCCATACGCGTTCTAGCTTCGCGGCGGCAGCTTGAGCAGCGTGGCGTCGAAGTGTTCGACCGTCGACCAATCGCTCGCGCTGCCCATGAGAATGCCCACCTTCGGATTCGGCTTGCTGATGCTCATCGATGATCGATGCGATCAAGGCGGTGCCAACCCGCCCGGGGCCATAGGTATTGCAGCGCCCGGCGTGGGTCGCAAGGCGTGGCCCGAACGTCGAGGATTGAGCGGGGAGGGCCGGTGGCCAGACTCGGGCGAGGAGGGCCGAGTTCGGCGGGCGACAGTGGTCGGCGACGCTTGACGCGGGGTTGGGCGCGTAGGGGACCGAGCCGGCCGGTACGAAGTGGCGGGGTAGGACTGGCGGGAGATCGTCGTGCCCGACGGGTCAGCAGGGCTGTCTAACCTCGACATCCGGGTTGAAAGAGGCTAGCCATTCTTTGGGAGTGGTTGACTCACAATCATCGAGAATCGAGGGCGAGCCCGAAGGCCGAGCGCCAGCGCCGCTGGGTGTCTTGTCGAAGCGCTTCGTCGGCAAGTTCTTGCGTACAGCCGTAGATGCTGTCTTTGCTCCTCGGCGTTTTCTTGAGCAATGGCGCAACGACGTCGATCTGTACCTCTCACCAGGCAAGCTCCTCGCCATTTACTGTAGCCTCACGACGATCGCATTTTATTTCGCCAACCAAGGCTCGAAGCCGATGCAGGAAGCTCTCGCCGCCGCGAAAGCAGCAGGACGCGCGGTGACGATTGGACTCGATGCTTGGCAGGCCCTCTTCCCGGTCGTGCTCACCTAGGCCGGCGTGATCGGTGCGAAAGTCGGGCTTCGCGTCGCCGGTCAGGACGCACACTGGGCAAACGCGCTGCGCTACGCCGCGTTTCTTTCGGCCACGAGCGTTTTTCTTACGCCTGCCCATCTAGTCATGCGCGATGTTCTCGGAGCCGTTGTCGACCTGGTGGCGATCGCCTGGATGTTCGCGTACGGCGTGATCTTCTTCCGATTCGGATCCGAATCGACTTCGTGGCGACGCGCTGCCGCGGCCGTGGTGACAGCGGATCTGGTCGCCCTCGCACTGATCGTCCCATACGCTCTTGTGGGCGGCATCGTCGCGGGCTTTTTCGCGGTCGGTGCGGCCAGCTAGTCGTGAAGTAAGCGCGTCCGACGATCGCGAGGCCGTGCGAGTCGTCGCTTGGACATGCACGCACCGTGCATCCAGCGCGACGAAGGCGTACATGCCGAAGGCCGAGACCGTTTCTCCGCGCGATCTGCGCCCTTCACGAGCGCGCCGACAGCGGCAGCCTCGGGTGCGGGTCGCACGGCGCGCGGCGCTGAGCGAACGAAGAGAGCAGATCTGGCGGAGCGCGACCGGGTAGCGGGCGTTCGGCGCTTCTGAATTCATTGATTCTGGCGCGCCCATTTCTGAGCACTTTTGGCGGGGCTATCCCACGAAACAAATTCGGTGACCAGACGGCTTCGTCCCCGGACCTCACCTCCGAGGTTGACGATGCGCATCGCTCTACCCCTGGTCGTCTGTGCCCTGCCCGCCTGTTACTCCGGTATCGGGCCGACCTCCGGTCGATTCCGTGAACCGCGACCGTCGCTCGTCAGTCTCAACTTTGGAAGCTGAACCGATGCGCGCGCACCCGATCGCTTTCGCCGCGCAGTGCGGATGCATGGCGATCTCTTCGTGGCTCGCCGGCGGCTGCTATCGCGGCCTGGACGCGCTTGACGCAACGGGGAGCGCGAGCGCGACGACCGACGGAGTGGACGACGCGTTGGGCGAATCGGGCGAGGAGTCCGGCGGTGACGATCCGGCGGACGCGATCGGCTCGGGTCCGACCGGCCTGCGACTCTTGACGCCCACCCAGTACCAGAACTCCGTGGTCGACGTGCTCGGTGACGTCGCCGCGCCGGCGGTCGGCCAGTGGCGCTCGTCCATCGCCGCCGCCCAAGGTGGTGTGCCCGCGTCAGGCGTGGAGGACTACGAGGAGGCCGCGCGGTCGGTGAGCGCCCAGGTCTTCGGCGATCCCGCGCTGCGGATGCAGGTGACCGGCTGCACGCCGGGGGTCGATGCCGGCGACGCATGCGTCGTCGAGGTCATCGCCAAGCTGGGGCGCCGTGCTTGGCGACGCCCACTCGCCGAGGACGAGGTCGCGCGCTACGTCGCCGTCGCCGCGAGCACCGCCGAAGTGCTCGGCGGCGACGCGTGGATTGGGCTCGAGCATGCCGTCGCGGGCCTGTTGCAGTCGCCGAACTTCCTCTACCGCGTCGAGCTCGGCAAGCCGATCGTCGAAGAGGATCCGTTGCACGTGCGACTCGACGGCTTCGAGCTCGCCTCGCGGCTCTCGTATCTCATCTGGAACACGACCCCCGACGAAGAACTGCTGGTCGCGGCCGAGAACGGCGAGCTCGACGGTACCGAGGGCATCGCCCGGCAAGTCGAGCGCATGTTCGGCTCGCCGCGCGCGCGCGACGGTGTGGTGCAGCTGTTTGTCGACATGCTCGATCTCGACGCGCTCATGTCGCTGCAGAAGGACGCGGCGTTGTTGCCCGCGTTCACACCGACGGTCGGGCCGACGATGCGCGAGGAGATCGTGCTCGTCATCGGTGACACGGTGCTTGGCCAGCGCGACTATCGGCGCCTGTTCGACACCGATCAGGGCTATGTCGATTCCGAACTCGCGGCGCTGTACGGCATCGAAGGCGCGTTCGGTAGCGAGCTGGTGCCCGTGCCGTTGCCGGAGCCACGCGGTGGGCTCCTCACGCTCGCGGGCTTCCTCGCGATCAACTCCGGCGAAGCGAGTACGTCGCCGACAAAGCGCGGCCTCACCGTGCGCAAGGTCGTGATGTGCCAGAATATCCCGCCGCCGCCGGAAGGCGTCGAGGCCGAGCTGCCGGAGCCGGGCACCGGCGAGGCGCAGACGAAGCGCGAGCAGCTCGAGCAGCATCGCAGTGATCCGTCGTGCGCCGCGTGCCACAATTTCACCGACCCGATCGGGCTCGCGCTCGAGCACTACAACGCGCTCGGGGGGTATCGCGCGACCGACAACAACCTCACGATCGATCCGAGCGGCGATCTCGATGGGATCGCGTTCGCCGACGCGGCCGAGCTCGGCAGGCTGCTCGCGGATCACCCCGGCACCGCGGACTGTGTGATCCGCAACCTCTACCGCTACGCGAGCGGCCACGTGGAGCAGCCCGACGAGAGGCCGGCGATCGACGCGCTCGTCACCGAGTTCACCGCCAACGGCTACGACCTGCGGCTCGCGGCACTCGCACTCGCGCAGAGCTCGAGCTTCCGGTTCGCGACGTTGTCCGAGGAGGACAGGCCATGAGGTGCAAGTCCATCGGACGGCGCACGCTGTTGCGCGGGATGGCGGGCGCGACCGGGGTCGCCGTCGCGCTGCCGCTCTTGGAAGCGATGCTCAACCCGCATGGCGATGCGCTCGCCGGCGGCACTCCGCTGCCGCTGCGCTTCGGGGTGTGGTTCTGGGGCAACGGCACGAACCCAGGGGCGTGGGCCCCCGCGACGCAGGGCGCCGGTTGGGAGCCGAGCGTTCACCTCGCCGGCATCGCCGCGGTGAAGGATTACGTCAACATCGTCAGCGGCGCCGCGCTGCCGGTCCCGGGCACGAACAATCCGCACGTCGAGGGTGCCGTTGGCATCCTCGCCGGGGGCAATCCCCTGCTGCACCGCTCGTACGCGGGGCAGAACGACGACTGGAACTTCCTGACCGTGCCGTCGCCGTCGGTCGATCACATCGCCGCCGAGCACCTCGCCGGCACGTCGCCGTTTCGGTCGCTCACGCTCGCGGTCACGCCCGTGCACACGTCGGATGCGGGCAGCAGCAATCACCCCGGCACCGCGGTCAGCTACATCTCCCATCCCGCACCGTACGTGTTCAACCCGCCGATCATGGATCCCAGCGAGTTGTTCGCCCTACTCTTCGGAGCTGGACTGCCACGCGTGAATCCCGGCGAGGCCGACCCGGTCCTGGTTGCGCGGGCGAACGTGCTCGATGCCATCACCGCGGATGCTGCCGCCCTGCGCGGAAAGCTGGGCAAGAACGATCGCGCGCGCCTCGACCTTCACCTCGAGGGGATCTACGAGCTGCAGAACCGCCTGACCGCGGTCGTGATGCCGGGCGAATCGTGCGCGCTGCTGCCGGACCCGGGCAACCCGGCGTCGGAGCGCGAGCGCGCGAAGGCGATGGCGGACCTCGTGGCGATGGCGTTCGCCTGCGACCTCACGCGCGTCGTCACGATCGAGTTTTCGAGTCCCGCATCGCACGTTGACTATCCCGACATCGGCATCACCGGCGCCGGGCTCGGCACCTCGTTCCACGAGTACGAGCACCAGAACGGCTACAACCAGAACGTGCTCACCGGGCTCCGCTACTTCATCGACGTATTCGGTGACTTCGTCGCCGCCCTGAAGGCGCTCCCCGAGGTGGAGGGCAACCTGCTCGACCGCTCGTGCGTGCTCGCCACGAGCGACGTCTCCGGCGGCTGGGACCACGCGTTCAACGACTATCCACTGCTCGTGGCCGGCAGGGCCGGAGGTGCGCTCGCATATCCGGGTGTCCACGTGTCGCTCGCGGGCGCGAATGCGGCACGCGTCCCGTTCACCTGCTTGAAGGCGATCGGTGCCCCCGTCGAGACCTGGGGCACCGACCAGTACGCTACGAATCAGAGCGTGGCCGAGATCGAGGCCTGATCACGCGAGACGGTGCCGACCGGCTGGGCAGGCAGGGTTTCTCAATCCGGCTGGATGCCTGGGCCGTTCCACCAGCGGCTTGGGACGCATACACGGCGCGGGGCCAAGCCGCTGGTATCTACGCCGCAACTTTCGCCCACGGGGCAATCGTCGGACCCGAGGCACGTCGAGGTCGAACAGTCGACTACGCTTGGATCGCCGTAGAACAGCTCGCACCGATCGACACTGAACGGATCCGGGCTAGCCTGGCATCGGTACGTGTTGGGATTGCAGATCAAGTCGACGCCGCAGTCCGGGTGCTCGTCGCACGCGCTACCCTGCTCTCCACCGTCGCCACCATCGCCACCATCGGGCTCGTCATCGTATCCCAAGTCGCAGCTCGCGATGTTCCGAGCGTCTACGACGCCGAACCCGCAGTCGTCGTAGTCGCACGCATCCATCCAGTCCAAGTCGGTGAACGACTGCGATGGATTGGGTGGGCAGTCTGGGTCGAGACTTCCACAGCCGCAGTGGCAACCGTCGTTGGCACCGTAGTTGCGAGGGTACCACGACGCCTAACCTCAATCGACCTCGATCGCACGACATCATTTTTCCGCTGCGCAGGCGTCGATCAACCCCGCCGCGAAGGCCGAGTCAGGATACTGCGCGCGAAACCCAGCGGCCCGGCGTTCGGCCTCATCCCGGCGCCCCAGCGCACACAAGGCCATCACAAACGTCGCTTCGCGTTCTTCGGAAAACGCGCTCGTCGGCCAACGCGCCCGGTGTTCCACGACAATGTCGCGCGCGCGCGCAGCATTGCGATGACGCAGCGCCTCGCGGGCCCGCCGCAGAAGCGCGAGTTCCTCGGCGAGTGAGATCGCCGCGGTGGGCGCGGCGGGCTCGAGCTCAAGACGTTCGGATGTGGGGGCCTGCGCGGCGCCCCGTCCGGGTGGTGATTTCGGCCGCGGCCTGACTCCACGCTTGCCCGCCGTCGACGCGGCCAACGGCCCATCGATCGCAGGCAGTGGCGTCGGCGCGGTCTGCAGGTCATCGTGTTGGGCGACCGCCGAGATTGGCACGGACAGGGACGCAGTCGATCGCGGAGCCACTGGCGCGATCGTGGCAGCAACTTCTGTTCCGGTGGCGTTCGAGCCCTCGGGCTGCTCGACCGTCGCACGCGGCGGGTCCGCGAGCTTCGCCCGCAGGCCGACACCGGCACCGACGAGGGCCACCACAATCCCGAACCTGGCGATCCGGATCCTCGTTGGATGCTTCGCGCCGGTCATCGCCGGGCCGCCTTCGATCCGCGCGCGCGTCGCTGTCCACGCCGCGTCGATCCGCGCCGGCGATGGCGTCCGCGTCTGCTTCCAAGCGTCGATCAGTAGTCGCAGCGATGGATCGTTCATGTTTGCTCCTTCCCGCGCTGAGACGCGACGAAGCGAGCCAGCTTGTCCCGGACCAGCCGCACCCGCGCATGGACTTGATCAGCGCGGATGCTTAGAACTCGCGCGACCTCGGGCGCATCGAGATCCTCGACCTCATAGAGCACGAAAACGAGGCGTTGCTCCTCGGGCAGTTCATCGAGAAATCGCTGCAACATGGCGGCCGCGCGGGCGCGTTCAATGTCATCCTCGAGCGCCACAACATCGGCTGGGGTCTCGAGGTGGCTGCGCCGCGAGGCATCGCGGGCGCGTCCGCGGCGATGATTCGCACACACCCGCCGCGCGATCTCAAATAGCCAGCCCTTGGAGCAGCTGTCCCCAGTGCCGGACAGCTTGCGATATGCGACGAGGAACACCTGCTGCGCGACGTCTTCGGCGGACTCCCTCTCTACCCCCAGGGCGAGCGCCCATCGCACGGTTGCCGAGAAATGCGCGCGAAACAGCGACTCGAACCACGCCAACTCCCCTGCCGCCGCCGCTGGCGCCGCGCGGACCTCTGCGGAGCAGGCCGTCACTGCTCCATCTATGTCCGACGCCGCGCGAACTCAGTAGGCGGCGGCCGAAGAATTTTCACAGGCGGACCGCGGGGCCCGCAATCAGGCGAAAACCCGCGAACCCAGCCGCGAATCCCTGCCCGAGACCATCGACGCCGAACCGCGGGCGGACAATCGTGACGACACCCTCAGTTTGCAGAAACACGCCGACGCGGTGGCGGGAGAACCACGCGATCCCCTGGCCCACGACCGCCGCCGCCCAGGCGCGGTGCGACACACGCATCGTGGCGATTCCGTGCCCGGAGCCACGCACGACACCGGCTTCGAAGCCGACGCACGACGGCATTTCCAAAGGCCCGATCCGTAGCGCCACGCAACCGCGCAGCCCAAGCCCGCCCGCCATGATCGCAATGCTCGCCTCGGGGCGCTCCGCGAACGGTCGCAGGCGCCCCGGCGAGCTGAAACCGCCCGCGAGTTCGATCCGCAGCCAAGAACGCGTGCAGGCAACCGTCGCCCGCGCGGCCCCGGCAACACGACGGAGTATGCCAACCTCGATCCCTCCCCCAACGCCAAGCTCGAGATAATCGCACGGGCGCGCACGCACTGGTCTGGCTGCTGGCGGCCCGGCTGGCTTGGACGCGGGCGGGGCGGCGGTTTCGCGTGGCGTTCCGGGTTTGGGTTGAAGCGGCTCCACCCGCGGGGCGACAGCCGTGGCAACACGCAGCGGATCGAGTGCAACCGCGATCATCAAGCCCGCGGCCTCCACGAGCTCGGGACAGCTGGCGGCCACGATCTCGCGTTCGACGGTGCCACCCGGCAGGGTTACGTCAACGGCGAGGAGGTAGCTAGCCGCGCGGGGCCGCACGGAGATCGTGATCTCAACGTCCTCGACTTCGGGGCCGAAGCTGTCTCGCCCCACGTAACGCTCGATGGCCGCCCTCACCGCATTCCCATCCATGCAGTCGCTCGGAGCATCGAGATCGATGCTGAGACGATCGGCGACCTCAGGTGTGATGGCGAGGGCGATGCCGAGAGCGATCGCGCCGAGCATGGGCTTCACCGAGTCTAGCAGGCGCCTGCCGGCGGCACGTCGCGGGAGTCCGCGGTGCGTACGCCCGGATGGTTCCGCTCCGCCAGCGGCCGCGACCGCCGCGTACGAAATGCGAGTCGCGCGCGCGGCCGCGACGCGAACTTTTCGCCCAAACGCCGCTCGCCCCGGATGCTCGTCGGCCTGGGCATCGAAACCGCGCATCGAATCGCGTGAGTTCTCTCGGCCGAGCACTGAGCCACCGCGGTGGAGGACACAGGGCTGATGCGATGAGACGAATCATCCGAGCTTCGGCGCTTTCTCTGTGTTCATGCTCGACGCCAGTTGCATCGGTCGGCGCGGTCGACACCTCGACCTCGGCTGACTCGGACTTCAGTGCCGGGTCGTCGGCCGTCGGCACCGACGGACCGTCTGCGGGGACTACCACCCATGGCGGGACGGCATCCCACGCCTCGGACACGTCCGACAGCTCAGCCAAGTTCGACGTGCATGGCGGCGGGTTGGACACCGGAGGCGTCCCCCTGCCCACCTGCACAGTCGTCGACGACATGGACGCAGTCGGCGAGTGCGGCAAGTCCGCGCCGCCTGACAGCTTCACACCCGACGTGCAGTGGAGCTGGACGAGCGCGACCGAGCCATTTAGCGCCGTCACTCCACTCGTGGCGAACCTTACCGACGACAACGCAAACGGCACGATCGATCTGTGCGACACGCCTGACGTCGTGGTGGTCGCCGCCGTCGAGGTCGCCTACGAGCACGGCGTGCCCGGGCATCTATACGTCCTCGATGGCCAGACCGGGGCCGAGCACTTTCGGATCGAGACTGAGGTCGACCCCTGCATTACGCCTGCAATCGGTGACATCGACGACGACGGTCTACCCGAGATCGTTACGACCACGATGAGTCCCGTAGGCGAGCCCAACTTGCTGCTCGCATTCGAGCACGACGGCACGCTAAAGTGGACAGGCGCTGAGTGGGTCGAGCCGTACTGCGGTGCGATCGCGCTTGCCGATCTCGACAACGACGGAGAGGTCGAGATCATCGCGGGTAATATCGTGGCAGATCACAACGGATCGCGCTTGTGGGCGGCAACGCAAGACCCCGGCTTCTACTCGGCCACCGCTGCGGCGGACCTCGATGGCGACGGTTCGCTTGAGGTTGTGCTCGCAAACGCGGCCTACCATGCGGACGGTACGGAGTACTACTTCAACCCAGACGTGTCGACGCCGGGATACCCGCAAATCGCAAATCTCGACGATGATCCGGACGCCGAGGTGCTCGTGACGAACAGCAACGGTGTTTCGATGCTTGAGCACAATGGCACCACAAAGTTCCTCGACCAGCGCCCGACCGGCGATCCTGCAGGCTCGCTCAACTGGTTCCGGCCGGCCACGGTGCACGACCTTGATGGCGACCAGCTGGCGGAGTTTGCGGTGAGCTCCGCGAACCACTACACGGCCTACGAGGGGGACGCGAGCATCCTGTGGTCGGCCGATGTCTCCGATCTGACAGGCGCAGCTGCCGGCACCGCGTTTGACTTCCTCGGCGACGGCATCGCCGACGCGATGTACGCCGACGAGACCACGATGTTCGTGTTTGACGGCACCGGGTCGGCGCTCCTGCAAGCCCCACGAGCAAGCCAGACACTGATTGAGTACCCGGTGGTCGCTGATGTGGATAACGACGGCTCAGCGGAGATCGTGGTCGTCTCGAACTACTTTGGTGAGAACCCCCCGTCGCCGACGGTGCAGTTGATCCGCGATGTGGAGGATCGGTGGATCCAGGCACGCCGCATCTGGAATCAGCATACGTATCACGTTACGAACGTGCGCGAGGATGGCACGATCCCGCAGTTTGAGCCCCGCCACTGGGAGCGGCTCAACACGTTTCGGACCAATGCACAGATCGAGGGAGGGAGCGTTTGTCAGCCCCGCCCCGCGGGATGAAGCGGGGTAACCGTCGATCGACAAAAGCGCGTGCACAATCCGCGGCACATCGGTGTGACGCCCGCGGTGGGCTCGGCTGTGGGGTTCGTGCACGCGGGGCAGCTCGCGAGAATCCTACGGATCCGCCGCGCACCGAAACCCGATGATTATGCTCGGCACGTCGGGCGGGGGGACCTCGTAATCCGGTGTCCGGAACGCAACCCGCGAACTCAGCCGCGAATCGCTGGCCGAGGCCATCGACGCCGAACCGCGGGCGGACAATCGTGACGACACCCTCCGTTTGCAGAAACACGCCGACCCGATGCTGAGACGATCGGCGACCTCAGGTGTGACGGCGAGAGCGACGGCGAGAGCGGTCGCGCCGGGCATGGGCGTCACCGAGTCTAGCAGCGCCTGCCGGCGGCACGTCGCGGGAGTCCGCGGTGCGTACGCCTGGGTGATTCCGCTCCGCCAGCGGCCGCGACCGACCGCGTGCGAACTGCGAATCGCGCGCCCGGCCGCGACGTGAACTCTTCGCCAAAACGCCTGCCCGAATGCCCGTTCGGCCTGGACATCGAAACCGCGCATCGAATCGCGTGAGTTCTCTCGGCCGAGCACTGAGCCACCGCGGTGGAGGACACAGGGCTGATGCTTCGGCGCTTTCTCTGTGTTCATGCTCGACGCCAGTTGCATCGGTCGGCGCGGTCGACACCTCGACCTCGGCTGACTCGGACTTCAGTGCCGGGTCGTCGGCCGTCGGCACCGACGGATCGTCTGTGGAGACTACCACCCATGGCGGGACGGCATCCCCCGCCTCGGACACGTTCGACAGCTCAGCCAAAGTTCGACGTGCATGGCGGCGGGTTGGACAGTGGCACCGACACCGGAGATGTCCCCCCGCCTAGCTGCAAAGTCATCGACGACATGGACGCAGTCGGCGAGTGTCGGATCAGCGCACCGCCAGACAGCTTCGAGCCAGAGCTGCAATGGGTGTGGTCTGGCGCCAACGGGGAGACCTGGTCGGTGGCGACGCCGCTCGTGGCGAATCTTACGGACGATGACGACAACGGTGAGATCGATCTCTGCGACGTGCCGGATATCGTCGTCGTCGTTTCCGGACCTGGCCTGCTGGGTCATCTCTACGTGCTCGACGGTGCCAGCGGAGCGGAACACCTCCGTAGCGAAGTAACCGTACGGGTTTGGACCTTCGGGTCTTGGCCGATACGGCCGGATCAAGGCGGTCGCCAGCGATGCGGCAGTAGCTCGCCGATACGGTTAGCTGGGTGATCGGGCAGTCGAGCGAGGACGTCGGTGAGGTAGTCGATGGGGTTGGTGC